>JACQBN010000029.1 GCA_016194455.1 Candidatus Kaiserbacteria bacterium
CCCTCGCCTTCTTCGATCCGGTGCCCGTCATCAAGTCGAAGCTCGGCACGCTGGACTACGTCGGTCTCGACTACATCCGCCTGGGCCAGTCCGCGACGACGCTCTCGGGCGGCGAGGCCCAGCGCGTCAAGATCGCGAGCGAGCTCTACCGCCCGATGACGATGAAGACGCTCTATCTGCTTGACGAGCCAACCGTTGGCCTCCATTACGAGGACGTGCGGAAGCTGATAGAAATCCTGCAAGAGCTCGTGGGTCGCGGCAACACGGTCGTGGTCATCGAGCACAATCTTGACGTCATCAAGTCCTGTGACTATCTCATCGACTTTG
Source organism: Candidatus Kaiserbacteria bacterium (assembly GCA_016194455.1). Taxonomy (GTDB): domain Bacteria; phylum Patescibacteriota; class Minisyncoccia; order Phycocordibacterales; family Phycocordibacteraceae; genus C7867-001. The sequence goes on from JACQBN010000029.1 coordinate 328, forward strand.
GCCCCGAGGGAGGCGTGAAGGGCGGGCGGGTGATCGCCAAAGGCACACCGGAAGAAGTCGCCGATAATGACCAGTCAGCCACGGGCGAGTATCTCGCGAAGGTGTTGAAGCGCTCCGGAAAATAAAAAGAGCCAGAGTTTCCTCCAGCTCATCATGCCACATAGATTACATCACGGCCCTGCTTCGCACACTTCGTATCGCGGCTTCAATGGCCTTTTCCATAACGTCGGCTTCAGCCACGAGATTGTCGATAGCGGCGCGCAAATGATCCAGGTTTTCATGGACCTTCGTGACCACGGTCCTCGCTAGAGTTCCATTGCCCAGGAACTTGAGATTATCTGAGATCGCGAGCACCTCGCTCGATGACAGTAGTTTGAGTTGCGAATAGACACCCGCACGTTCTGCTTCTTTTGGCGGCTGCATTGCAAAGATTTTTTCAATCAGACGATTTTTACCTTTCACGACACTCTCCACCGCTGTTGTCAGCCGAGGTCGATCATACACGACTCAGCGTATAAGTCAAGTCTTTTGAGAAAATGGTAATTCCGGCACACTGCGAGGATGGAAAAGCGAGATTTGACGAAGTTCGACCTGCCGGATGTGCCGGGGGTGTACCTATTCAAACAAGACCGGAAGGTTTTGTACGTGGGGAAGGCGACGAGTCTGCGAGACAGGGTGCGCTCTTATTTTGATGACGATTTAATAGCGACGCGCGGCCCGCGCATCGTGGACATGGTGACAAAGGCCAACCGGCTCGCGTACGAGCCGACGCCCATCGTGCTCGAGGCACTCGTGCGCGAGGCCGCGCTCATCCGGAAGTACCATCCGAGCGCGAACACAGAAGGGAAGGACGACAAAACCTTCCTCTACGCGGTGATTACAAAGGAGGAGATGCCACGCGTGCTCGCCGTGCGCGGGAAAGACTTACGCAAGCCCTTGCTTGCTTCAGGAGAAGTTCGTTTGCGCTCTGTGTACGGACCGTTCCCTTCAAGCGTGCAATTGAAGGAAGCGTTACGACTCATCAGGAAAATATTTCCGTTTTTTGATACGCCAAAGCCGGTCTTGGCGACGGACAAGCATCACACTGCGCGCGTCGAGTTCAACCAGCAGATCGGACAATATCCAAAAGTCTTTTCACGTCGAGAATATCTGCGTTCCATTCGTAACGTGTCAATGTTTTTAGGCGGGCGCGTGCAGGAGCTCCGGAAAACGCTTGTTCGCGAGATGAAAATAGCGGCGCAAGAAGAACGATTTGAGAACGCGGCACAGGCGCGGCGGCAGCTCTTTGCGCTCGACCATATCCAGGATGTCTCGCTGATCAAGGACGAAAATTCGGAACGCGCGCCGCGAAGCGGCGCGCGTATTGAGGCATATGACGTCGCGCATATCTCCGGCAGGAATGCGGTTGGCGTGATGACGGTCGTCGCGGACGGCGCGCCGATCAAAAGCGAGTACCGCACCTTCCGCATCCGCGGGGCGGGGAACGACGACATCGCATCACTGAAGGAAATCCTCTCGCGCCGGCTGAATCACCCAGAATGGCCGCTGCCGCGCGTCATCGTCGTCGACGGAGGCAAGGCGCAGAAGAGAGCCGCCGAGGCGGTGCTTGCTGATTTCGCGGTGCAGATTCCCGTCGTTGCGGTCGTGAAGGACGAGAAGCACCGCCCGCGGGAACTCCTCGGAGTTCGTGCGGGCATCTCCACCGCTGACGCCGTGCTTGCGAACTCCGAGGCGCATCGCTTCGCGCTCGCGCGCCACCGCCGCGCGCGTCGCTTGCGCTAACTCACTATCCACAGCCCAAAATATCCCAGATTCTGTGCTGGCTCAGGCGGGTGTATAGTTTCTTCGTGGATCCTGTTAATCCTCCGGTCATGCCGATGCCTGTGGCGCCCCTGCCGCAACCCCACGAGCAAGGGATCTCCTGGCAAGTGCTTCTCGGGGCCGTTGTCCTTGCTGTTACCATTGCCCTGCTCTGGGAGTATCTCCCGCGGGCCGGATCAAACGATGCAAGACTCCGCGCGCTTGAATCACTGCCACAGAATCCTGCGATAGCCGGATGGTCTGCCGCTGATCGCGAGAAGACGCTCCAGGCGCTGCCGTCCGCAAAGACGACGCTCACCGAGGCGGAGAAACAGCAGCTATTACAAAATCAACCGTAACTAATTATTACTCGTATGCCGAAGCCACTTCGTTCTCTAGGTAAAATTGCTCTCACCGCGGCTACACTCCTCTTGCTCGCCGCAGGCGTTTCCTATGCGCAGAGCACGTGGACCGAGCCAAGTCAATCACCCCCGGACGGCAACGTCTCCGCCCCCGTCAACGTTGGCTCTATCTTCCAACAGAAGACTGGTGACTTCTGGGCTGCGAAGGTAGGGAGCGACAACGGCTACTGCATTGGCCCGAGTTGCATCACCGCCTGGCCAGTGGTTCCGCCCTATCAGACCGACATCGCGGTCACCAAGAGTTGCAACGGCTACGGCTGCCTAAGCGATGCAGTCACTGCAGCGAAGCTTTGTCAGCTGAGTGGCTACTCGCACCTCGTCTCCGCCGTTTCTGGCGGGAGCTATGTGCACGTCTGTGCTTGGCAGGGCACCGGCTGGGGTTGCGACCAGAGTTGTACCACTTCTTGCCGTCACACTGAACTCACTCGCGTCTCCTGCGACAATCACGGTACCAGTAGCACGGGCGCTCCTCCTCCGAATCCCGATGACCCCGATGCGGGCAGCTTCACGCCGACAGCACCGAGCGGTAGCAGCGGTGGCACGCCGATCACCTATTAGTTCCAATTTGATGAAGACACTCGCCACACGGAACTTCATCGCCGTCTTTATCGCTCTTAGCGTTCTCGCGGCGGGCGCGAGCCTCTTCTCGCATCCGGTGAAGGCCGCGGGCGGCAATCTCTCGGGCTATGCATGGTCCTCCACCATCGGCTGGGTATCCTTCTCCTCCACTAGCTACAGCGTGCAGGTCGCCGACAACGGCACGCTCTCGGGCTACGCCTGGTCGCCGAACGTCGGCTGGATCTCGTTCAACTCGAGCGACCTCTCTGGTTGTCCCTCGGGCTCTTGTCCTGCTTCGTTCGATAAGGAAACCGGCGTCGTCACCGGCTGGGCACGCGCTCTGGCGGGCACGGGCGTGCAGACGGGCAGCTGGGGCGGTTGGATCCATCTTGCGGGCAGCGGCTACGGCGTTTCTGCCTCTGGTTGCAATTGGAGCGGCTACGCCTGGGGCGGCGGGCCTGACGCAAATACCGGAGTAATCGGCTGGCTGCACTTCTCCGGTAGCGGCTATGGTGTCGTCGGAACCAAGGCTGCCTGTACCAACGGCAAGCCTCCGCCCGTCGCGCTCGCCGCGACCTGTTCTGCGAGCCCGACGAGCGCTTTCATCAATGACACCATCACTTGGACGGCCAGTCCCTCGGGCGGGACTAGTCCGTATACATATGTTTGGACCGGGGATGGAAGTCTTTTTGGTACTGGTGTGAGTATACAAAAGTCCTATACCTCCACGGGGACCAAGAATGCTTCGGTTACCGTCACCGACTCCGCGATTCCTACGCACGCGAGCGTAACCGCTTCCTGCTCTCCCTCAGTGACCATCACGCCCTGCTATGGCGACGGTTGCGGCCCGCCCGGTAAACCACCCGGCACCTGCACGGAGCCGAACGGCTGCGTCTGCGATAATGCCGCACTCGGCTGCTATCCGAACCTCGCTACGCCAACGGCTTCTCTCCAAGCAAGTCCGACGACGATAGATTCGGGCCAATCCTCGACGCTGACCTGGAGCTCTACCAACGCGACCTCCTGCACGAGCGCGGGCGGTTTCTCCACGAGCGGGGCAGCCAATAACTCAACCGGCGTCTCTACCGGCGCCCTGACCACCACTTCTACGTATCAAATCACCTGCACCGGCGCAGGCGGCACCTCGGCTCCCGCTCAAGCTACCGTTACCGTTATCGTCCCGACTGCAAACATTAGTGCAACACCTCCCCACGTACCGGCCACCGGCGGCCCTTCGCAAATCGCGTGGACCGCGAGCAACGTGAAGAGCTGCACCACGAGCGGTCCGGGCGTCAACGTCACCGATGCCGGCCCCACCGTCTCGGACTCCCGCACCCCGACCATCACCAAGCAGAGCACCTACACCGTCACCTGCATCACCAACGGCTCCCCGATAACGAAATCCGTGGTCGTGAATCTCCTCCCGGGCTTCCAAGAGTTCTAGAGCGAAGTGCGTTCTGTTATACTCCAGAACTATGGACGGCATAGTTGTTGGCGTGCTTCGCGGCGGGCCGTCGCGCGAGCACGCGGTATCGCTCAAAACCGGCGCCGCGATGCTCGCGGCGCTCCCTGAGGAGCAGTACACGGCTCGCGATATTTACATTGATACAGAAGGGCAGTGGCACGACCGCGGCCGCCCGATAACTCCCGAGCGCGCGCTCCGTCAGATAGATGTCGCACTCGTCGCTCTCCATGGCGAATATGGGGAAGATGGCGAAGTGCAGAAAGTGTTAGAGCGCTTCGGCATCCCGTATGCGGGGGCGGATGCGCTCGGCTCGTATCTCGCAACTCACAAGCTGATGAGCAAGGCGCGCGCTGAAGAGGCCGGGCTCCGGACACCCGCGTTTCGTTATGTTGCAGCGCCGGCCGGAAGCGAAGAGGGTGCGCGCGAGGCTATCCGCGGTTTCCGTCAGCCGGTCGTCGTGAAGCCGGTCGGTTGGGGCTCCTCGCTTGGCGTGTCTGTCGTCGGCGGCTACGCGCCGGTACTTGCAGCCGTACAGAAACTTTTTACCGACGGAGCGGCCGGCGTTTTGGTTGAGGAATATATCGACGGCAGGGAGGCGACGGTGGGCATCATAGAGAATATGCGTGGCGAGGCGCTCTACGCACTGCCGCCCGTGGAAATAATCCCGCCTGAAGGAAATTTCTTTTCGTACGAAGCGAAATATTCTGGCGATACGCGCGAGATCTGTCCCGGCCACTTCTCGCGCACAGCAGCGGAGGAGCTCGTCCACGCTGCCAAAGCGATGCACCGCGCACTTGGGCTCCGGGATTATTCGCGCAGCGACTTCATCGTCGCGCCCCGAGGGGGTCCCTTAGGGGCCGAGGGCGTCTACTATCTCGAGACCAACTCGCTCCCAGGCCTGACCCCGCAGTCCTTGATGACCAAGGCGCTCGCCGCAGTTGGGATTTCGCTTCACGACTTCCTCTCGCACCTGGTCAATCTCGCGGTCACACGATAAGGTTGGAATGAGGGGCCCATAGCTCAGTTGGTAGAGCGCCTCATTTGCAATGAGGAGGTCAGCGGTTCGAATCCGCTTGGGTCCACCATACGAAACTTGACAAAATAATCAGCGCGTGTAGTTTGACAGGCAGAGAGATGTTCGTTCACTCTAGCGACTCGCCACAGCAGAAAGCGCCTCATTCTCGGGCTTTTTCTGCTGTGGCGAGGTCAAGCGACCAAACCGTAAACGTCATCCCGGCGACAGCGCATAAGGAGAATTGCAAGAATGAGTACCTTGTTGGGCTTATTCGGCAGCTTCTGGTGGGTGGGAGCGGTGCTCTTGCTCGCCGTGTTCTGGAGGGCGGCGTTCGCGCTTTTGGGCGTGATCATCATCGACCAGGACGAAATCGGTATCGTCAACCTGAAGTTCAACCTGTTCGGTAAGAACAAGACTCTACCGGACGGCAAGATTATCGCCCTCAACGGCGAAGCGGGTTGGCAGGCCGACACGTTGGCCCCCGGGCTTCACTTCGGCTACTTCCGCTGGCAATATAAGATCCAGCGGCAGAAGTTCATTACCGTCTCGCAAGGCACGGTTGGTGTTCTCGAGGCAAGGGACGGTAATGCAATTCCCGCTGGCTCAGTATTAGCGAAGGCGGTCGCGTGCGACTCGTTCCAAAACGCTCGCGCATTCCTTCAGAGTGGTGGGCAGCGTGGACCGCAGCTCGCGATCCTCCCACCGGGCACGTACCGCATCAACACCTCGCTCTTCAGCGTGGAGATGAAACCGGCGACGAAGATCGAAGACAACACGGTCGGCATTGTCACCACCCGCGAGGGCCAACCCCTCCCGGCAAATGAAATCGCCGGCAAGCCAGTCGCCGATCACAACCTCTTCCAGGACGCCCAGAAGTTCCTCAACAATGGCGGCTATAAGGGTCTTCAGGAACAGGTTATTCTCGCGGGTCTCTATTACCTGAACCCGCTCTTCGTCACGGTGGAAACAAAGCTTATGACGGAGATCTCGATCGGCTTCGTCGGCGTTGTCATCGCCTATGTCGGCGCCGAAGATAAGACGCTGGGAAGCGTTGACCCCGCAAGCTCGGTGAAGGATAAGCAGATCCGCATCGTGAAAAAAGGCTGCAAGGGCGTCTGGGATACGCCGCTTGATCCGGGCAAGTACCCGATCAACCCGTATACCCATCTGGTCGTGCCGGTGCCGACGACGAACATCGTGCTCAACTGGGCTCAGTACAAATCTGAAGCCCATAAGCTCGATGAACATCTGACCACCATCCAGGTCAGGTCGAAGGACGGCTTCGGCTTCACGCTCGACGTCGCGCAGATCATTCATATCCCGCGCGAGAACGCACCGAAGGTAATCGCCCGGTTCGGCAACATGCTGAACTTGGTGAGCCAAGTGCTCGAGCCCTCGATCGGCAACTACTTCCGCAACAGCGCTCAGGCGGCCGATGTCATCGACTTCCTCAGCAAGCGTGCGGAACGGCAGGAGGAAGCTAAGAAGCACATCGTCTCTGCATTGAATGAATACGATGTGCAGGGCGTCGACACTCTGATCGGCAACATCAACCCGCCCGAAGCGCTCATGACGACGCTCACGGATCGGAAGGTCGCCGAACAGCAGAAGCTGACCTTCGACATACAGAAATTGGCACAAGACGCGCGCCAAGACTTGCAAAACTCCACGGCGCTCGCCGACACCAAGCCTGAAGTCGTTGGATCGCTTCGTCGCGTCGAGATCGAGACGAACCTGGCGGACGCCGCTGTCAATAAGGCAGACGGCGAAGCTCGGGCGAAGATCAAGGTCGCCGACGCCGACAACCATGTCTTCACCGTCACCGGTCAAGGCAAGGCTGCGGCAGTACTTGCCGTCGGTAACGCCGAGGCCGAAGTACTCGGGAAGAAGGTCGGCGCAGTTGGCAAAGAGGGTTATGTCGGGATGCAAATCGCCGACTACCTCGCAGCCAACAAGATCCAGCTGGTTCCGAACTTCCTCGTTCAAACGGGCGATGGAAAGAGCGGAGGTAGTGGTATCGCAGATGCCCTCATCGGCTTCATGATGGCAAATGCAGCAGGCATGAAGATGCCTGGCACTCCGGCAGCCGTTGCGGCTCCGGCGCCTGCGGCCGCTCCGGCAGCACAATCGTAAGCATCGTGTTCATTACTAGACTCTGGCCCTGGCGGTTTCCGCCAGGGCTTTTTCTATTCTTATTTTTTCTGTTACTCTCGAGTTGTTAGCGGGCGGGCGGTTAGCTCAGTTGGTAGAGCACACCCCTCACACGGGTGGGGTCACAGGTTCAAGTCCTGTACCGCCCACACGGATGAAATCCCTGGTCGGGCCGGAGTATGCCGGTAGTACATGCGCTTCGGGTGCGTAAGGACCGAGTTCAATTCTCGGCGGCCCGACCAGGGATTTCATCCACGGCGGGCCGGAGTATGCCGGTAGTACGCGTCCATGGGGTGGATGTAGACCGGGTTCGATTCCCGGCGGCCCGATGCATTGAATTTCTATAACGAAGTGCTATTCTCTTTTGCAGAAACGCAAGAGGGTCCTTTCTCATGCCAAAAGGTACAGCTATGAATCGCTTGATGGGCGAATACGGAAAGCTTAAAGGCAAGATCGCTAGGCTCGAACGCGCAGAAAGACGCGCGGCTGCTGATAGTGCGACTGCGGTCAAAAAAATCGGTACGCTCATTCTGCATGGGCAGACAACAGGCGATCTCATTCGCGATTACGTCATCACCCGCTACGGCGTCATCGACAAGGACACCGAGGGCAGATACCGCGGGATGAATAAAATACTCGCGGGCCACGCGGGCGAGCTCGCGCTCCTGCATTGGAGCACGTACGAAGATATGATTCGCTACTTGCAGAACGCTGATGGACAATGCTTCCCGCCACCTCGCCACGAGCATATGCACTTTGTTGTCGGCTGCCTGAGGTCTCGTAACGCTGAGGCGCTTGAGTTCTCGCTCGACCAAGACGGCCTGCATTGTGCCATCCCGTTTCGTGCCTATGCGAGTAGCACGCAAAACCTGAATGTCATGCAAGGCAGCTTACGCGAGGACACAATGCGTGAGCTTTCTCATGACATTACTTTCTCGGACTGGAGGCGTTGTGCGCTTGAGGTCGGCGATGCGAACGTTTTGAAGTGGCTCGACGTCAATTATCGCGATCTAGCCGCAAAGTTTCGCGACGGCTCCTTCGCCGAGAGGCTCGGGCGCCTGAGGCTTACGTCGCCGACAGAAGCTACTTCCTGACGCGTATGCGCCGCCCTTCGGGCGGCGCTTTTCTTTTTCCTTTTGCCCTGTATCTTTATCGCTACGGGCCGAAGGCCCAAATTTTTGAAGGGCCCATAGTAAAGTGGTATTACGCGGCATTCGCATTGCCGAGGCGCGAGTCCGATTCTCGCTGGGTCCACTACTTTGTGCACAGACCCGCCCCGCGCCTAGGCGCGAGGCGGGGGTGCGTGCCATACTGCGGGCATGAATCAGCCAGCGCCGAGCGAGACCCATACTAACGGTATGCAAGCGCATCAGCATCCCGTGGAACGCATCACCAAATGGATCGGTTCTGTCCAGTCGCTTGTTTTCCACTCGGTTCTTTTTCTCGGGCTTTTTGCGCTGACGGTTGCGGGGATCTTCCCCCGCGATCTCGTTCTTTTGGTTTGGAACACCATCGTTTCTTTAGAGGCGATTTATCTCGCCATTTTCATTCAGCTCACCGTAAACCGGCACTCCGAGGAGCTTGAGGAGGTGGGAGAGGATGTGGAAGTCATCCAAGAAACGGTAGACGAGCTCGGCGAGGGAGTGGAGGATATCCAGGACACGGTGGAGGAGATGACGGAGGACGAGCAGCGGGAGGAAGAACGCAAGCAGCGGCAAGCCGTGACGCTCGAGAGTCTCACCGCGGACGTGAAGAGGGTCCTCACGGACCTTGAAGCGCTGAAGAAAGGAAGCTATAAAGGAGAAACGCCGGGCCTATAGTTCAGCGGTAGAACGCGTCCATGGCATGGACGAGGTCGGGGTTCGACTCCCCGTAGGTCCACACTCGTTAGCTCTTGAGGTGCTGCGAGACGAACCCAGCCATTTCAAACATGGTGATTTCGCCCTTGCCGCCGAAAACGGCCTTCAGCTTGTCGTCGGCCATGATGTTGCGCTTATTCTTCGGGTTCTGGAGGTTGTGCGCCCTGATGTACTCCCAGAGCTTGCTCGTGATCTGCGGGCGGGAGAGCGGCCCCTTGCCGACCACCGCCTCAAGCTCGGGCGAGAGATCGTGCGGCTTCATGAACGCTGGATTTGCGGCTCTAGGCATGGATAGGTGATTTATTTTTTACTAGATAACTCACCTATGCTATAACTCTCCGCCTTGCTTGTCCACCCCATCAAAAAGCTTATCCCCAGTTTTGCACTTTTAGCCTGCAAAGCCCTTGCATCCTGAGCCACAGGCCGCATACTCGCGCATATGAAGAAGAAAAGGGTGGCCGCGGCCGCGGCAGAACTTGACGAACCGCCGCAAAGTGTCATTCAACCCGCCGCATTTTATGATTGCAAAAAGAGAGATCGCCTTGTCGTTGGTACGCCCGAGCACTTGGGGCAGATGCGCGAAGCGATCGACAAACTCATACGCAACGCGGGGCTAACGCTTTTCGGCTCCTCGGTGGAGCGCTACTCGGACCAGGCGCACCATGGCTATACGTATCTTGCGTGGATTGGAGAATCGGCGATCGATATTCACACCTGGCCGGAATATCGCTCCGCGATCGCCAACACGCACCTCTGCAACATCCACGAGAACAACGACCGCAAACTTGAAGTCTTCTTCGCCTCCATTCAACGCTTTTTCAATTCGCGCAAGCCCGTCCTCGCCGCGCCCGCGCGCCTCGGGCTCAACCGCAGATAAGCTCGTGGTATCATGTCCGCATGTCTCTCCAAGGCTTTTTACTTAAGCAGTATGCCTCCTGGAAACTGCGGAACCTGCCGCCCGAGCGGCGCGAACTGATGACCACGCTCGTCTCTAAAAATCCAGAGCTTTTTAAAAAAATCGGCGAAGAGATCGAACGCCGGAAGAAGGGTGGTGAGAGCGAGACCCGCGCGGCGATAGAAGTGATGAAGAAGTATCGCGCCGAGCTTGCGCCCCTGCTGACACGTTGACTATGACACTCGCCGCCATTCTCGTTTCGCTCCAGGCACTTGGCGCCATCGTCGGCGTCGTCGGGGTTATGTGGGGAGAGATGAGTTATGTCCGCGCAATGAAGGACGGCGCGATCGATACCGCAGAGCGCATTCATCTTTCGCACATCGCGCGCGCGCTGCGCTTCGGCATGATGCTCCTGCTGCTTGCCTCGCTTGGGCTCGTGGTCCTCGCCTTTAGCGCGCACGCGCCCTTGCAGCCGGCAGAGCAAAGTGCGTATTGGATAGAAATGTTGCTTGCCCTCTTGATCATCTTCCTCTCCTACGCGCTTTCGCGCCGGAAGGTATCGTTCGCGCTCGGCTCGGCGAGTATCTTCAGCGCGTGGTGGTTCCTTGCGCTCTTGGCGTTTGGGCAGCTGCCGAGTCTGACTCTCGGGGCCGCGATCGCACTCTATCTCATCGCGACCGGCATCCTTTATGGGCTCCTCTGGTACGCGCGCATGCTCGCGATGCCCCGATCATAAAACGGGACCATGAAGATATTTATTTTGCTCGGGCATACCGATCAGGCGACGCTCTCGGGTGCGTTCGCCGATACTTATGAGAGGGCCGCACGACAGGCGGGGCACGAGGTCCGGCGGCAGAACGTTGGAGCGATGCACTTTGACCCCATCCTCCACGAGGGCTACAAGACGATCCAAGAGTGCGAGCCCGACCTCTGCGACTTCCAGGAAAACGTGCGCTGGGCGGAGCACATTGTCATCTGCTATCCGATCTGGTGGTGCGCGATGCCTGCGACATTGAAAGGTCTCTTTGACCGCGCGTGGCTGCCGGGTTTTGCGTTCAAGTTCGCGGATCACGGGCTTACCTGGAAAAAATTACTAAAGGGCCGCACCGCACGCCTCATCACGAGCGCCAACTCGCCGCCCTGGCTCTTGTACTTTATGTACGGTTCCCCGACCGCCGAGCTCGCGCTCACGATACTCGGCTTCGCGGGCATCCGCACCCGCACGACCATCTTCGGACCTTCCGAGCGCGTCTCCGATGCGAGGAAAGCGAAATGGTTCCGCCGCGTCGAACGCCTTGGCCACTCCGGGAAATAGCGCTTGATAGAAGCGGCTCGTTATGCTTATATACATCGGGGTTTGAAGAAAGGGAGTTCCTGATGATTTTTCCGAGCACCCTATCTGATCTAGAACTAGAAATTCACAGCAGGTCTACCGCAGCGCGTCTCGTTGCGATGCGCACAGCCGCAGAGCGCAGAAACCTCACTGATCTGCGGCGTGAGGAGCATCGCCAAGCGCACATACAGCGCATCCTCAGCGGCCTCAAGTCTTCGTTCGTCGGGAACGATCCTGGCAAGAACAGCGCGGCGTATTTCTTCATCAAGTCCTTTGATGGCCGGAAACGACGCGTGATCGCGGCTGAGTTTCTTGGCGCAGGGTTCGACAGATCGCGGATCAATTATCCGGTTGTTCCACTTTCTACCGTGGACCAACACCCCTGTAGTACATGTGGCGCCGAACAACCCGTGATCGAACAGTACCTACAGACCGAAGACAGTCCGGATGGCGACACGTGGCTGAAAGAGCACTTCGTGCTCTGCTTCAACTGCAACGGACTCTTCACCGATATCGAGCGGTGGGAATCCGACGGCCGGTTCTAACGTTGTGCCTTTCTTGAATGGTAGTATCCTCACAGGTAAGCACTGAAGCCGAGGCGAATGCCGAGAGGCTCTCGGTAGAAGTCATGGGTGCGAGGGGAACCTCGTGCCCGTTTTTATACTTGACACACAATTGAGGCGGGAGTATGCTCTAAACAGGTTGGTGTCTGGCTCCAATGCGAATCGCGGTGCGGTTCAGGCGTGCTTCTCCGTTGGGCAATTGCACACGGTAGACCTGGGGCTAGACATCGCCTACTACACGGCCATCTCTGCGGAGATGGCCTTTACCTTTCTATAGCGAACTTGTAAATTTGAATGATGTTAAAAATTGGAATCGTGGGGTTGCCAAACGTGGGGAAGTCCACGCTTTTTAATGCGCTCACCAAGCAGAGCGTGCTTGCAGCCAATTATCCGTTTGCGACGATTGACCCGAATGTCGGTGTCGTAGGCGTTCCCGATGAGCGGCTGACGAAACTCGCCGCGCTTTCAAAATCAGAAAAAGTTATCCCAGCGGCGATCGAGTTTGTCGACATCGCGGGATTGGTGAAGGGCGCCTCGGAAGGGGAGGGGCTCGGCAATCAGTTCCTCTCGCACATCCGCGAGTGCGACGCGATCCTCGAGGTCGTCCGCTTCTTCGATGACCCGGAGATTGGCCACGTGGCGAACGACGTCGAACCCGCGAAGGACATTGACATTGTTAATCTCGAACTTGTCCTCGCCGACAGCGAACAGGTCCGCGCACGGCGCGACAAGCTCGAGCGGGATGTCAAAGCGGGCATGAAGGAGGCGACTGCGGAAGACGCCACGCTCGCCAAGCTCGAGCAGGGATTCGCCGCTGCGAAGCTCGCGCTCCATACCGGCCTCTCGGCCGAGGAGATTGCACTCATCGTGCACCTCAATCTGCTCACGATGAAGCCGATTCTCTACGCGCTCAATAAAAAAAGCAACGGCCACAATCTGGATGAGGTAAGTGACGGCCGCGCCGAGCGCTGCCTGAAGCTCATCAAAGAGCTTGGCGGACTTTTTATAAAGGTGGACGCCGCGACCGAGCAAGAATTGAATGACGTCGCAGACGAAGATCGGCAGACCTTCCGCCAAGAGTTCGGGGCGCACGAGGATGGGCTCGCGGACCTTATCCGCGGCGCGTACGAGACGCTCGGGCTCATTTCCTTCTTCACCACCGGGCCCAAAGAAACGCGCGCATGGACGATGAAGAAGGGCAGCGCGGCGCCTTTAGCTGGCGCCGCGATCCACAGCGACTTCCGCGATAAGTTTATCCGCGCAGAGGTCATTTCATGCGAGGACCTTCTCGCTGCTGGTTCTTACGGGGCCGCGCGTGAGCGCGGAAAGGTGCGCACCGAGGGCAAGGACTACATCGTCAAAGACGCCGACGTGCTCGTCTTTTTGCATAGTTGACAGAAATAACGTGGCGTGCTAGGCTCCTCTAAGCCGCAATCCCGCGGTAGTCAGCAAGAGGAGTGCGTACGCATGCGTTCTTTGAAGAAATGGGCGTGGCGGGAGGCGCCGCAATTGATGGGACTTCTTCTCATCATTGGGGCAGTTCTCTACGGCGCGGCGCTTGGTGGTTGTTCTACCCAATTCGCTCTGGTCAACAATCATGGCGAGATGCGGCAAGAAAGCCATCACACATGGACGGACTCGGGACGGGATTCCACTCGTCGCGACACGAGCCACGTGTATACAGCAGCTGAGCGCGAACAACTGGATCGAGTCGTCGAGGAGACGAGCACGACACCGGTGCCAGAGCGTAAGCCCGCTCCGGCAACGCAGCGGCACTAGGAGGCAAGCATGTATTATTACAGCGTTGCCCTCCTTGTCGTACCGGCGTTCGTGGCGGCTTGCCTCGAGGCGTTTATTCCGTCGCTTGCGGGCAGGGGCTACAAGATCGTGCTCTGGATTGAGGCTGGATTCGGACTCTGGATCCTCACGAAGGATGCAGCACTGATCGACATCGTCCATCACGCCTTGCATTAATGCTCTTTGAGATTAAACAGTAGTGCATCTGCAACTGCCTAGCGAGGCGGTATATGGTGCACGTAGCAACGTTAACAGTGAGTCGTCGCAAGGCGATTAGTTGCTCTGTTTTCCCGTTCTGAAGCCGCGATAATCGCGGCTTTCGTATTTTATACTCGTGGTACAATCTCCGCATATGGAACCACCTTCATCCAAGCATCCGAAGTTTGTCCGTTGGGCGCTCATGCTCGGCATCGTCGTCATCCTCAATATCTTCTTTACCGTGCTGGTCGCGCTCGCGCTCCCGGCGCCCGAGTACGGTACCTATTGCCCGGCCTCGAAATCCCCAGAGCCTCTCTCAATGACCGCCAAGAGATGCACTGCTGCGGGCGGCGTCTGGAACGACTACGGCACTTCGGATGCCCCGGTGTCTCCGGCGACAAAGCCCTTGTCGCCGTCGGGCTACTGCGACATGTACGCCAAATGCCAGCCGATCTACCAAGCTGCCAATGATCAGCACGCGCTCTATGCCTTCGTTATCATGGTCGGGCTCGGCGTCCTCGCGCTTGTCGTCGGCCTCATGCCGATCGGTTCCTCCATTGTCTCCACGGGACTCTCCTACGGCGGCGTGCTCGCGTTCATCATCGGCTCAGCCTCGTACTGGGGCACGGCGGGAAATTGGATCCGCCTCGCGATCGCGCTCGTCGGGCTCGCGGCACTCCTCTATATCGGCTGGCGGCGCTTCAGGGATTAACCGCCGTGGCGCAAGCGTACGATCACAGCACAATCGAGAAGAAAGCCCAAGAAAAATGGGCCGCGCTCAATCTCTCGCTGACCGATGTGGGCGATGAGAACAAGGAGCCCTACTATCTCCTCTGCGAGTTCCCTTATCCCTCGGGCGACCTCCACACCGGGCATTGGTATGCCTTCGCAGTGACCGATATTTATGCGCGCTATCTGCGGATGCAGGGAAAAAATGTTTTATTCCCGATCGGCTTCGACGCTTTTGGCTTGCCCGCAGAGAATGCAGCGATCCGTAATAACGCGGATCCGAAAGAGTGGACGTACAAAAATATCGAGCGCATGCGGACCCAGCTCGCCTCTATGGGTGCGTCCTTTGACTGGAGTAAGGAGGTCACCACGGCCGACCCAAGCTACTATAGATGGACGCAGTGGCTCTTCGCGAAGCTCTTCGAGCATGGGCTCGCGTACCGTAAGGAGGCGAGCGTGAAGTGGTGCCCGAAGGACCAGACCGTGCTCGCGAACGAGCAGGTCATCGACGGCTGTTGCGAGCGTTGCGGCACACCGGTAGAGGAGAAGCGGCTGACGCAGTGGTTCCTCAAGATTACGGAGTACGCCGAGCGCCTGCTCGCTGACCTCGAGCCCTTACCCTGGCGAGAAGAAATAAAAGAAGCGCAGCGCGCCTGGATCGGCAAGAGCGAGGGCGCGTATATCGAGTTTCCAATCTCCGGTCGCGAGGAAAAAGTAAAAGTTTTCACCACGCGGCCGGACACCATCTACGGCGCTACCTATGTCGTGCTCGCACCCGAGCACTTCCTCATTTCAACACTGCTTGGAGTCGTTTCAAATAAAAAAGAAGTGGAGAAGTATATCGCCGCGACGACGAAGAAGACAGAGCGGGAACGGAGCGAGAACAAAGAGAAGACCGGCATAAAGCTCGAAGGCGTCACAGCAATCAATCCGGCGACTAAAGAAGAGATCCCGATTTACATCGCGGATTATGTCCTCGCCTCCTACGGCACGGGCGCTGTCATGGCCGTGCCCGCCCACGACGACCGCGACTTCGAATTTGCGAAGAAGTTTGATTTGCCGATTCGGGAAGTCATTGAACCTGTAACCGGGAAGCCCTTGCCGGACGAGCAATTCCGCAAAAGTATCGTCGCAGTCGTAGAGAATAAGAAGACAGGGCAAATCCTTTGTCTTGACTGGACTGATGAATACGGCGGCGTGCTCTTTATCGGCGGTGGACTGGAAGAAGGCGAGGACCCGGCAGCCGCTGCGGTTCGCGAGATAAAAGAAGAGACTGGGTACAAAAATTTGCGCGTACTTGGTACGCTCGGCAAAAGCCATCATCACTACTACGCATTCTCGAAGAAGATAGCCCGCAACGTAGAAGTCATCGGCGTGCATCTTGAGCTTGTCGACGATGAGCGCAACGAGCCCGCGCTCGAAGAGAACGAAAAGAATCGCTTTTCCGTCCTTTGGCTCACCAAGGATGAGGCGGAGCGTAAGGTGAAGGACGAGAATCACGCACTCGTATTCCGGAGATTTATTCGTAATAAGCCCTACACAGGCAACGGAATTCTCGCCAATTCCGGAACATTCTCTGGCCGAGAGAGTGAAGAAGCGATGGCAGATATCGTGCAGGCGGTAGGCGGTGAGCAGGCGCTGCAGTATCGATTGCGCGATTGGTTGGTCTCGCGCCAGCGGTATTGGGGCTGCCCGATACCGATCGTGTACGACCCAGAAGGGAAGCCGCATGTCGTTCCCGCCGAACACCTCCCCTGGCTCTTGCCAACCGACGTAAATTTCAAACCAACAGGCAAGGCACCGCTCGCTTCATCAAAAGAGTTGCGGGAGCGCGTCACCAAGATTTTTGGCGAAGGCTGGACGCCGGAGTACGATACGCTCGATACGTTCGTAGATTCCGCTTGGTATTTTATGCGCTACCTCGATCCGCAGGATACGCACAGCTTCTCGGACGTCGCGCTGATGAAAAAGTGGTTACCCATCAATCGCTATTCGGGCGGCAGCGAGCACACCACCATGCATCTTCTCTATGCGCGTTTTTTCTACAAAGCGCTCTACGACCTCGCGCTGGTGCCCACTGCTGAGCCGTTCGCAGAACGATTCAATCGAGGCATCATTCTCGGCCCCGACGGCGCCAAGATGAGTAAGAGTCGCGGGAACGTGGTGAACCCCGACGACTTCGTCGCGAAATACGGCGCAGACGCAGTGCGTCTCTATCTCGCCTTCATCGGCCCCTACAACGAAGCGGGTTCCTATCCCTGGAATCTGGAGGGCGTCGCCTCGATGCGCAAATTCTTGGACCGGGTCGTGCGACTTTTTGCTCGCGTGGATAAGGAAGAAATGCCGCGAGAGCTTGCCCGCCGGCTTGCGCAGACCGGTGCGAAAGTCGGAGAGGACTGCAAACGATTCAAATTCAATACCGCGCTCGCTGCCCTGATGTCGCTCTTGAATGCACTCGAAAAGCTGCAGAACGTCCCTGCATCTGCACTTCGTGAGTTTACTCTCTTGCTCGCTCCGTTTGCGCCCCATCTTTCCGAACATCTCTGGGAAAGGCTTGGCGGGGAAGGAAGCGTGCATCAGACGCTCTGGCCAAGTTCTGATTCTTCGTTATTCGCAAAAAATGAAGCGGAGATTGTTGTACAGGTCGCTGGCCGTAGGCGCGGGAGCGTACAGCTCCGCGCCGAGGCCAGCGAGGCCGAGGCACTCGCCGAGGCTCTCAAAATTTCCGCTGTCCAAAATGCGCTCGGAGGCAAAGAACCCAGCCGCGTGATCTATGTCCCCGGGAGGATTCTCAACCTTGTGGTATAATCCGGGCGATTGACTATTTTACTGGCATTTGATATAAATACACCACACGTAAAAATATGGCGAAAAACATGGCATCCAAAAAGGCCCCGGCAGTGAAGCCCGTTTCGTTTCGTTTTGACAGCACGGCTGTCGTCAAGAAGCTGCTTGGCGCGGCCTCGGAGCGTGCGCGCGATGTGCTCATGCGGCGCTTCGGGCTCGGCACTGTGGGAGAGCGCGAAACTCTGGAGGCCATCGGCGACCGTTCTGGGATTACTCGCGAACGTGTCCGCCAGATCGAGGCCGCAGGTCTCGATGCCGTCCGTTCCTCGAGAGCCTTCAACGAGGCTAAGAGCTCGTTCGACGAAATAGCTAAGGCCATGGACGTGCTCGGGGTCATCGTGCCGGAGGAGGAACTGCTCGCCACCTTCGCGAGG
>JACQBN010000030.1 GCA_016194455.1 Candidatus Kaiserbacteria bacterium
CCGGAACCAGCGCACGAGTGGCTCGACCGCCTTCCTCCAAGTAATTGGCGACGCGGACACCGCTCTCACGGCGAGTACGGAGGTCAATGACGTCTTGTTCAACCTCGCCCGCACCAAGACCTTCTCCAATGGGAACATCACCCTCCAGAGGGAGTTCCTGATCCAAGCCCCCACCGACACCTTCACCTCGTTTGCCACGAGCAACTTCATCACCGACCTCGCGACGGTGGGCATCACGGGCGCTCCCATCCTCTCCTCGTCCGCCAACGGCACCTCGACGAACTCCCATACCTTGTACCTCGGCGCCTCCGCCCTGACCGCCTCCACCACGAACTCCTATGGCTTGACCGTGAACGCCAACACGGGCGCGAAGAACAACTACGCCGCCGAGTTCCTGGGCGGCAACGTCGGCATCGGCACCACGACCCCCTTTGCCCGCCTCGACATCGCGTCCTCCTCCGCCGCCGCATCCGCCTTCGGTCAGCTTGCCTTGACCGACACCAACGCCGGCTCCAATCTCAAGCACTGGTTGTTCTCGTCTCTGGGCGGCAGCCTCTTCATCGGCACGACGACGGATGCGTATGCGACATCATCGCCTCCAGTACTTACTCTATTAACCAGCGGGAAAATAGGCATCGGCACCACGACGCCGCTCGGCCTGCTTACCGTCTATGCAAACCCCAGCACTGCAAGCACGTTTACCGTCAACAACGCGATAGGCTCTACTACCCTTGGCGTTGACACGGTTGACTCGAACACTTCCATCTTCTCGGTTGCCACCTCAACAGGAACGACCTACTTTATGGTTAACGCGATAAACGGTTACATAGGCATCGGAACGACGTCACCCGAAACGACCTTGACGGTCGTGGGCGCTATCTGTGCCGCACGCGATGTGGGCGTGCAAACGACCGCCTGCGGCACGACCGCAGGCGGCGTGTACGCGAACACCTCCTCGCTCGCCTCCGGTTCCGATGTCGCTGAAACCTATCAGACAGCCGACCAGACGCTCGGCTCCGGCGACATTGTTACGTTTGATCCCCAAAACCCGCTCTTCATCATGCGCGCGGCATCGACGAGCGTGAACACGCTCGGCGTCATCACAACCAATCCCGCCCTCATGCTTGGCGTGACCTCCTCCACGACCCGCTATATGGCCCTGACCGGCCGCGTGCCGGTCAAGGTGAATCTCGAGGGCGGCCCGATAGCGATCGGCGATCGGATCGCCCTCTCGGATGCGACGCCGGGCGTCGGGATGAAAGCGGGACTCTTTGATCAGTCGCTCGGCACCGCGCTTGAACCGTACGACAGAGCGGGCACGGGCTCTATTGCCGTCTACCTGCAAGGAGCGTATGGCATAGATGTTGCCGCGCTCGAGCGCATCATCGCTTCGTCAAGTCCTACCTCAACGCCGGCATACCTCCTGTCCAATCCTCTCGCCGCCGCGAGTCAGGCCCTCAAAGACGCACTCTCCGCGATATTCACGGCCCTCGCGGACGCTCTGCAGGGGGGCGTGAAAGAGCTCGGCGTTGCGGTCCATGCGTCCGTGGGCGTCTTTGAAAATCTCTTTGCGATAAATGTGACCGCAGACACCGTGCATGCACAGACGCTGTGCATCGACGATGTGTGCGTTACCAAGGACCAGCTCAAAGCCCTTCTCGCGAACGCAGCAACCACGGGAACTTCCGGCGGCAGCACGTCTAGCACCACTACCACTACCACTACCACGATCACTACCTCTACCACTACTGATTCCAGTTCTTCCACGGCGACCACTAGCTCCGGCTCGTCAAGTGCCGGCACCACTTCTCCCGACACTACGGCTCCGGTCGTGACGCTCTTCGGGAATAATCCGGCAACGATCACTGTCGGCGATACGTACGTTGACCTCGGTGCGTCAGTCACCGACAACGTGGACCAGAATCTCGGATACACTGTTTCCGTGAATGGCGCTCCCGCAACGGACCCTTCGCTTCTTTCTCTCGACACGTCGACCACGACGACCTACTCGATTCTCTACAGCGCAACCGACACCTCCGGCAACACCGGCACCGCAACGAGGACCGTCAACGTGGTCGCTCCGGTTGCGACGTCGCCATAACCCTATGCGCTCTCGAGCACACACGCGGAGTTCTTTCTCGCTCACCTGCTTTCGCATTGCGGCGCGCGTCCTTGCGATCGTGCTCATCGTGGGGATGCCGCTTGCGGCGGATGCCAAACTGCAGGTAACCTTGACCGGAAGTCCGGGAACGGGGACTCAAACCTGGACCGTTCCTTCGGACTGGATCAACAACAGCAACAACAAGGTCGAATGCATCGGCGCCGGCGGCGACGGTGCCACGAGCGGCGGCTCCAACAGCAACCGCGCGGGGTCCGGCGGTGGAGGCGGCGCATATGAGAAGGCTACCAATATCTCGCTCACACCGGGCGGTTCGGTTACCTATGAGATAGGAAAGGACGCAACGACCTCCGGCGGCACGCTTGCGAACGAAACCTTCTTCAACTCAAGCGCCTCAACCACGGCAACTATCTCCTGCGCTTTCGGCAGGCTAGGAAATATTGCCAGTGCTTCCACGGCTGGCGGCAAGGGCGGCACAACGGGAAACGGCACCGGCACCGGCTCAAACGGCGGGGACGGCGGCACGGTGACGAGCGTGAGCGGTTCCTCCGGCGGCAGCGGCGGCGGAGGTTCTGCCGGGCCAACGGGAGCTGGTCAAGTCGGAGGTGCTGGAGGTTCGAGAACCACCAATGGTGTAGGCGGCGGCGGCGGAGGCAGTAACGGCGGGAGTTCATCTGCGGGTAGCGCTGGAGGAACTGGCTCCCAAACCGGTGGAGCCGGAGGAAACGGCACCGGCGGAACCGGGGGCGGTGCTGGTGCCATATATAACAGCGCAAATCCTGTTGCCGGTACCTCTGGCGGCGGCGGCGGCGGCGCCCAAGCATCCTCAACCGTGTCGCGGTCTACTGGAGCAGCAGGAGGATTGGACACAGCTTTCAATGCGGCAATCGGCGCTGGCGGCGGCGGCGGCGGCGGCGCTGGAACAACCACCGCGTCGAAGGGGCTCGGCGGAGCCGGAGCAACGTACGGCGGCGGCGGCGGCGGAGGAGGAGGAGGGAACACGACGAACACCGGCGGTACCGGGGGCCAAGGCGCGATCGTCATTACGTACGATCACAAGCTCTTCAGCCAGATCAAGTTTTTTAACGGAAAGCTGTTTATCCGGGGCGGCAGAGTCTACATCGGCAGCTCGCTCTTCAAGACCGTCCTGTTCATCACAACCGGAACAAGCTTCACGGTTCCCAATAACTGGAATAGCGGCAATAACAAGGTCGAGTGTGTTGGCAACGGTGGCGACGGCGGCATCGGCCGCACAGGCGGCAGCGGCGCCGGCGGCGGCGGCGGCGGAGGAGCGTATGCGCTCAAAAGCAACATCTCCCTTACTGCCGGCGCATCAGTTACTATCAGTATCGGTGGTATCGTAGCCGTAGATACCTATTTCAATGGCGCAAGCTGTGCCGCGGCGAGCGTATGCGCACAAGTGGGCAGCGCAGGTTCCAGCGGCAGCAGCGGCGGCAGCGGCGGCAGCGGCGGACTAGCGGCAAGTTCGGTTGGTGATGTAACCACCTCCGGTGGGAACGGCGCGGGCGGCGGCGGCGGAGGGGGAGCCGCAGGGCCTTCCGGAGTCGGCGCTAACAGCTTGGGACAAACCGGAGGAACCGGAGACGGTGGGTCGGCTTCAGGCGGAGGAGCAAACACTGCGGGCGGAAGCGATACGGTATTCAACGCGGCATACGGGATCGGCGGCGGCGGCGGCGGCGGGAACAGTCACTCGGGTGGCCTTGATGGGGATTCTGGCGGCGACGGAGGGATTTACGGCGGCGGCGGCGGCGGCGGAGGCGCTGCGCTCGGTACCGGCGCCGCCGGCGCCGGCGGCGGCGGTCCCGGCGGGCTCATCGTGGTTACCTATCTTCATACCTAGGCCGGTATGACGCGAGTGCAGATAGTAACGTTCGTTTCCCTCGTTGTTGTCGGAATTTTTGGAGCGCTGTGGTGGCACGGATGGCGACTCAATCCGGCGGGCGCGGGCGCGGGCGCTTCGGCGCCCGCGCCCGCTTCAAGCACGGAACCTATAGTTGGTTTTTCTGTTACTTCCGGTGTTGAGACGCGCTACCTCGACGATGCGAATCGTTTCTCCTTCGGCATCCCCGACGGGTTTAGGGCCGAGGAAGTTCCTGCGGCAAACGAAGCGGGAGCGGTTGCCATCCTCGTCCAGAATGCGGCGCGGGAGGGCGTCGAGGTCGTCGCGCGCCCCCTTGCCAAGGGCTCGCCGGAGCTCTCCGAAGCGGCCGTTCGCGCGACCTTACCGAATGAGGTGGTGACGAATGTCGTGCCGGTTGTGGTCGCTGGCGTCCCCGCGCTTTCATTCGATACCGATAGCACCCTCTGGGACGGAACCGACCACGAGGTGTGGTTTGTGTACGGTGCGTATCTCTACCAGCTCTCAACGTACACGCGCGACGCGGCGCTCGCCGATTTCATCCGTTCCTCATGGCGGTGGGGCATCTAGCATATTCTGGATTTCGTAAATCCAGATATTCTGGATTTACGAAATCCAGAATCAATTCCAGAATCGAATGATTGCCTCACGTGCAATTCCGCACTCGTGAGATTCCGCGTTACTCAAGTGTTAGTTTTGCAATAGGTTCAAGCTCAAGGTTCTTAAGATATGACGCGATTTCTTTTTTGTATTCCCCGAGCGATCGGCGGAAAAAGTCGGTGGTGAGAATGGAGGGGAAGTTTACAGTTTTGCAATAGTCAAGATAGCTGCTCCAGCGGTATTCGGAAAGGTACGCAAGCGCTGCTCGTGCATTCCGTATGCCGTTTCTATCGCGCTCGCGCCACGCGCTCGCGCCCTTCAGATAATCGAGCGGATTGAGGTGGATGTAATGGAGAATATACAGAAAATGCGCGTCCCGCTCGATGAGCACCTTCTTGGTACGTCCCTGGAAGAGCGCGCCACTGCGATGGTAGCGTTCATTGAAGTAATTTGCGTAGCCGACGTTGAGTTTCCGGAGGAACAGCGTCATACCGCCTTCCACGCGTTCAGACAAGAGGAGGTGATAATGGTTTTTCATGAGGCACCATCCGTGGATGTCAACGATTCTTGAACGTATCCCCAAATCTGGATTTCGTAAATCCAGATTTTCGTGGCCGTGAGTCTTGTGCGCGAACGAATAGTAGGTGCTCCCTGCAGGGCTTTGATCATTGAATTCGAAGAGATCGTGCACGAATCGAGCACGATCTCGATCGTCGCGCATGATGTCGCGCTGATCAACCCCACGGTTCATCACGTGGTAGAGCTCCATGCGCCTATTCTAGTCCTGAATTCTGGATTTACGAAATCCAGATATGCACAAGGACGGCGGGAGGCGCAGGTAGTAGAATGACGGAATGAAAACAATCCGCGTCGCAGTGAATGGGTTCGGAAGGATAGGAAGGGCGTTCGTCCGTGCGGCGCACGCGCATCCGGAACTTGAGCTCATTGCCGTGAATGACCCGGGTTCGGCGGAGGGCCTCGCGTATCTTCTGAAGTACGACACGGTCTACCGGAAAGCGCCGTTTTCGGTTGCAACCGAAAACGGCGATCTCATTATTGCGGGCAAGGCGGTCAAAAAACTTACGGAGAAAGATCCGGCAAACCTCCCGTGGAAAGATCTGGCGATCGACCTCGTGGTCGAATCGTCCGGCGCGTTCAACGATTACGAAAAAGCCTCCGCGCACCTGAAAGCAGGAGCACAACGGGTCGTCATCAGCGCTCCGGTCAAGAACGACTCGCCGTTGGGCGCGACGGTGCTTATGGGTCTTGATGAAGAGAAAATCAAAACCTGCGCCATCACCTCGAACGCTTCCTGCACCACCAATTCCGCGAGTCCTATCATCGTCATCCTTGACGAGGCGATCGGCATCGAGAAGGCGATTCTCTCGACGACGCACGCGTACACTGCGAGCCAGTCGCTTGTGGACGGCGGGTCCAAGAAAGATTTGCGCGAAGGGC
>JACQBN010000031.1 GCA_016194455.1 Candidatus Kaiserbacteria bacterium
CGAGAGGTCATCGAGCCCAACGACCGGTTCTCCGGCCGAGAGCAGAAGACGTGCGACATGGCTCCCGATATAACCGGCAACACCGGTAACAAGAACGGCCTTCATCGGCTTGCCCATACGAGGAATATCTTTATGGTGCGGAGCACGATCTCCATATCGAGCACGAACGAGCGGTGCTTCAGATAATAGAGATCGTACGAAAGTTTGTTTTTTGTCGCTTCGACATCAAGCTTGAATTTGGGAGGGCTTGCGTGCTTGATCTGCGCCCAGCCGGAGATGCCCGGCTGGATGAGGTGCCGTGCTTCGTAGTACGGGATCTCACGGCTGTATTCCGCAACAAAGTGCGGGATTTCAGGGCGCGGACCGATGAGCGAAAGATCGCCGCGAAGGACATTCCAGAACTGGGGTATCTCATCGAGCTGGGTTCTCCGGAGAAACGAGCCGAACCGCGTGATGCGGTTCAGTTTTTTCTTTTCCGGGTTCTCGCCGTCGTCGAAAAGCATGGTGCGGAATTTGATGATGGCAATCTCGCGGCCGTCCTTGCCGACCCGTTTCTGGAAGATGAACGGCTTCCCGCCACCGGCAATGAGAATCACAGCGACTGCGAGCATGATCGGCAAAAGCACGATGAGCGCGAGCGCGGAAAGGAGGATGTCGGTCAAACGCTTGAACACGTCGTAGACGATCGCGGGCGTCCGCGCCTGCGCCTCGACAAACCACTGCCGGTCGATAAGCGGAAGCGCGACGCGGCCGAACAAGTCCTCGTAGAGGTTTTCAAGATCAATGAATTGCATCCCCGAGAGCATGAGCGTGTCCCAGCGCACGGAACGCGCTGATGATGAGAGAAGCGAAAATGGCAAGACGACAACCGATGCCCCGGTCTTCTCGGCTGCCGCGAGGATGTGCTCCTGCAGCGCCTGCGCCGGGAAGCCAGAGGTGTCGATATGATCGGCGAAACGAATCGAGTAGCGGGTGTTGTTGTTGACTTCGCGCAGTACTTCCGCTGATACAGCCCCTTCCCCAACCAGAAGCGCCGGGGCCGGCGCGCTTACGGAGAGAAGCGGGAAAAAATACAGCCGCCACGCGGAAACGAGCGCTGTCGAGAAAAAGAGATAGATGAAGAGATTCGTTTTCGGCTGGATGCCGAAATAGGGC
>JACQBN010000003.1 GCA_016194455.1 Candidatus Kaiserbacteria bacterium
AGAGCGCGAAACTCTGGAGGCCATCGGCGACCGTTCTGGGATTACTCGCGAACGTGTCCGCCAGATCGAGGCCGCAGGTCTCGATGCCGTCCGTTCCTCGAGAGCCTTCAACGAGGCCAGGAGCTCGTTCGACGAAATAGCTAAGGCCATGGACGTGCTCGGGGTCATCGTGCCGGAGGAGGAACTGCTCGCCACCTTCGCGAGGGATGACAAAGGTAAGAATCGTTTCCGCTTCCTCCTTGTTGTGGGCGCTGCCTTCTTCCGCGAGCGCGAGACTGATGATTTCTATGCGCGTTGGCACATCGATCACGAAACCGCGAAGAAGGTCCACGAAGCGCTCGCAAAGCTCTACGCCTCGCTTGATGACGCGGACGTTCTCCCCGAGGGCGACCTGCTTGATCGTTTTCTTGACGAGCTCAAAGGCGTCAACGACGCCTACAAGAAGGAGGAGATCTTGAAACGTTGGCTCTCGCTCTCCAAACACATCGGAAAGAACCCCCTCTCGGAGTGGGGCCGCGCCTCTGCGCCCGCAATCCGCACCAAGGGTGTGCGCGACTACGCGTATCTCACCATCAAGCGGCACGGCAAACCGATGCACTTCTCGGAAGTCGCGAAGACGATCGGCACGGTCTTCTCCAAGTCGGCGCATGTCGCGACGACCCACAACGAGCTCATCAAGGATCCGCGCTTCGTGCTTGTCGGGCGCGGGCTCTACGCTCTTGCCGAGTGGGGCTACACCCCGGGCGTTGTCCGCGACGTCATCCGCGAGGTGCTGGAGAAGGTGGGGCCCTTGAAGAAAGACGAAGTCATCCGGCATGTCAAAAAAGCGCGCTTCGTGAAGGACAACACCGTGCTCGTGAATCTCAACGATTCTAAATATTTCAAGCGCCTCAAGGACGGTCGCTACGCGGTCGTCTAGCACATCAGTCGCATCCCCCGCCGCTTTTGCGGCGGGGGATGCGTGTCTGCTACAATGGTAACGATGCTCCCGTTTTTAGAACGTTTGGAGAAGGCCGTTGCGAAGGCGCGCTCGCAATCTGGGCTCCGGCTCACGCCCTGGCCCCTCCTCATCTTGGGGCTCGCTCTGCTCTTCCTCGCCTATCTCTTTATGCCGCACCAAGTGGCGGTCGCGCTCTCGCTCGCACTCTTTTTGGCACCCGTCTGGCTCCCGCTCGTGCTCCTCTACGGCGCCTGGAGACTCTGGGTCATCCTGCGGCGTTCGCTCTTCATCGCAAAACAGGAATCTATCCTGCTCGAAATCAAACCGCCACGTTCCCTCGATAAGACGCCGCTCGCCATGGAGGCGGTGCTCTCGGGTATCCATCTCTCTCCGGGCGAAAGCACGTGGTACAACAAATATGTTCAAGGCCGAGTGCGGCCATGGTGGTCCTTGGAGATCGTATCACTTGAGGGGCAGGTGCACTTCTTCGTTTGGACACGGGAGAACTTCCGCAAGTTGATCGAGGCGCAGATCTACGCGCAGTATCCGGGCGCGCAGGTGCTCGAGGCTCCGGATTATACCCGCATGCTCTCCGCCACGCCCGAGGAGTGGGCAATCTGGGGTTGTGATTTCGTCCACACCAACAAAGACCCCATCCCACTGAAGACGTATGTGGAATACGGGCTCGACAAAGTACAGAAGGAGCCGGAACAGGTGGACCCGCTTGCGAACTTGGTGGAGTTCATGGGCTCGATTGGCAAGGGAGAATATCTCTGGCTCCAGCTCGTCATCCGCGTCCACAAGGGAGAGAAATATGCGGGCGAGCTAAATGCTGCAGGCAAAGCGAAGACTTGGAAGGATGAGGCAAAGGAGATCGTCGAGGAGATGCGCAAGAAGACGCGCACGCCCTACCTCGACCCGACGACAGGGAAGGAGATGCCCGGATTCCCGAACCCGACCAAGGGCGAATCCGAGATGATGGCAGCGATCGAGCGCAACGTCTCCAAGCTCGGCTTCGATGTGGGCGCGCGCGGCGTCTACATCGCGCGGCCCGAGCACTTCGACCCGATCAACATCAACGGCCTCGTCGGCATTTTCAAACAATTTTCCTCCGAAACTTGGAACGGCATCCGACCCGCGCACTGGATGATCGAGTTCAACGATTACCCCTGGGAGATCGGTGTCAACCGGCTGAAGAATCTCTACCGCCGCGGACTTATCGACGCGTACCGTCGCCGACAATACTTCCACGAGCCGCACGCCCCACACGATTACATGATTATGAGCACCGAGGAGATCGCGACGCTCTTCCATATCCCCTCAAGGGCGGTGGAGAGCCCAAGCCTCTCGCGCATCCAATCCGCCACCACCGAGGCGCCCACGAATCTCCCCACCTAATTCATGGATCGTCTTGGACGTTATTGGGGTGCGCTCATCTCCGCTCTTCAATTCCACTTCGAGCGCTTCTGGCGAGAATGGATTGTTGCGCTCGTCGCCCTTCTTATCGTTTTCGTCCGCGGATACGTCTTCTTGCTCGCGGCGCCTTCAGGATTCCCTGCGGGGAGCATTGTCACTATCAGCCGCGGAGAGAACGCGGCACAGATCGCGGGGGAGCTCCGAGACGCGCAGATCGTGAAGCATCCCGAGGTGCTCCGCATCCTGCTTCGGTTCTCGGGCCAAGCAGGAAGCCTGCGATCGGGGGCGTATCGTTTCCTTCATCCACAGAACGCGCTCGTGGTCGCGTATCGCCTCGCCACCGCCGACTTCGGCATAGAACCCGCGCACATAACCTTTCCCGAGGGGACGACCGCCCGAGCCATGGCGGCGCGCGCGACAAATCTCTTGCCGCAAATCCGCGCGGGCGATTTTCTCCGAGCGGCAGAACCCTACGAGGGGTACCTCTTTCCCGACACCTACACCTTCGCTCCGGACGCAACGGCGGAGTCGATCGTGGCGACGCTCCGCGCCAACTTCAACGCAAAAATGGCAGAGCTGCTGCCGACAATCGCGAAGAGTGGCCACTCGCTCTCGGACATCGTCATCATGGCGTCTCTGGTGGAACGGGAGGCGCGGACACCGCAAGAGAAAAAAATTGTTGCCGGCATCCTTTGGAATCGCATCAGAGTCGGGATGCCGCTCCAGGTGGATGCGGTCTTCGGCTATATCAACGGCCGCGACACCTACGCGCCTTCGCTTGAAGATCTCTCCGTCGACTCGCCCTATAATACCTACACGCACAAGGGCCTGCCGCCCGGACCAATTGATAATCCTGGACTTGATTCCTTAACGGCCGCGGCGAGTCCGCAGAAGTCGAGCTACTTGTATTACTTGACCGGCAAAGATGGGCAGATGCACTACGCGATAACCTTCGCCGAGCATAAGGCCAACCGCGCGCAGTATTTGCAATGAAATAAAAAAGCCGCCTCGCGCAACGCGAGGCGGTATAAATCTGACCTTCATGCGGCGCTGTTGCCTCCGAGTTCGGCAGCGACGAGCATTCGATTGAACTTGGCAACTCAAGGTGCAATGAACCGCGCGGATTGAATCAGGCGACTTTCAACACCAACGTGCCGAAGCAACTCGGCGCGTTCTGCGGGTGTGACACCCCTCGGCACGGCGTTCTCATCCCCGCCGAAGACAATCCCGAAATAAAGCCCGGCCTTGTTTGCTGCCATGATGTCCGCGGAACAGTCGCCGACGTAAACAAAGTGTTCGCGTTTCACTCCCGGCCGCTCCTTGCTCATGAGCCTGAACGCGGCGTCGAAGTAGTGCTCGCTACTCTGCGAACACTTCTGGAGGACCAAGTGAATTTTCCGCCCGAGGGCAGTGTAGGGAGCGAGTGTATCGATGTCCTCCGGTCGCCCGAGAATAATCGACGATATGTCTTTCTCGGCGAGCACCCGCAGCGTATTCTCGGCTTGGTGAACTCCAGCGAGAACACTGCCGCTGAAGATGACAACCTTGATAGCCATAGGAATCTCCTTTGTTCCGAACTTATTATGCGCACAACGTTCACTCTTTGTCAACCAAAAAGAAAAAGCGCCAACCGGATCGTACCGGTCGGCGCGTAGTGAGTGGCGTGTTATCAGCGATGTTGTTTGGGCCCGCTGACCTTCTCGAGCTCGTCGCAGACGATATTGTAGATTTCGTCCGGCGTGAGCTGTGTGTACTCGCCCGCTTCGACGAGCGGATGGCTTCTTGTCCCGCAGCCGATGAAGTGTGTACTGCCGTGGAGGAACCACTGTCCGACCTTGGCCACTGGCTTCGGGTTGGCGATTTCGTCCTCGGTCAGGGTCACGCCGCGCTTCTCGGCTTCCTTACGGCGAAGAGCCGTGAAGACCGGCGTCAGGTCAACGTGCCAGGCGCGATGCACCTGGATGCCCGGGTAAAAACGTTTACGCCGGTGGGCAGTCCATAGGACGACGTCGGCTCCTTCTTCGAAAGCCGCGTTGCGGACCTCCGGGTGGAAGCCGATGTTGCGGACCACGAACTTGTTGCGAAGCGTAGTCGGACGACTATACTCGCGCAACATTCTCCGCGACTCGAGATGCTGCTTGACCGCCCTGTAGTTACGGTCGAGGATTTTGCAGGCCTCGTCGATAATCGCGTTCCAGCGATCCACCTGATCGGCAACATCCTTGAACTCAGAAGGCAGTTCGCTTAACTGCCAGTGGATGGAATCGTACTCCACCGGTTCGACGCTGTCGCTCCTCACGGTCAGAGCCAATATCGGCCGGACGCCTGGAGCGTCGGCGAAGCCGTAGTGGCGTGCGAGAAGCTCGAAGCTCGAGGTCCGCGTATACGGACGATCGTGCTGATCGAAGTCACCGCCGCCCGTGTCCACATGTAAGACGTTGTACCCTGCGGCTTCTTCTGCCGAGAGTCCTTCGCCCGCGCGTACGAAGGCGAATTCGTACGCCGCGCCAAGCGGGACTACGAAGCGAATCGCCCCCCAGAGGCAGGCGAGTGCGTCCGTATCCGGATGGAAGTGGGTCACGACCTTATAAGGAAGGTCGGGATTGAACTCCGGTGCCTTTTGCATTGCATCACTCATTTCGTTCCTGTCCTTTCAATGATCAAGGGTTTAGCTAAACCCCGATGTACTAGCCGGTATCAAGTTAGCATATCGTCTAAGTTTTGTCAAGTCGCCTGGAAAGGTGCTATATCTGAGGGATGGAAGTGAAGAATAAGCTTGTATTTGTTGGGCTTTCGGGCGGGGTGGACTCTGCTGTTTCCGCTGCGCTTTTAAAACGAGCGGGAGCGCGGGTCGTCGGGGTTTTCATTAAGGGTTGGTACCCACCTGGCATGCCCTGCACGTGGGCAGAAGATCGACGCGATGCGATGCGGGTCGCGGCGCATTTGCACATTCCTTTTCGCACATTGGACGCAGGCGCTGAGTATAAGAAGAGCGTCATCGACTATCTGCTTGCCGAGTATCGCGCTGGCCGGACGCCCAATCCAGACGTGATGTGCAATCGAGAGATCAAATTCGGGGTTTTCTACCGTTATGCGATTAATGCTGGGGCTAACGCCATCGCGACGGGCCATTACCGCAATGGCGAGAAGAACCAAACGTATTTTCTCTGGGCGGTGCCGAAGGATGTACTCGCCAAAACCGTATTCCCCGTCGGACAAATGGAGAAGCGAGAAGTGCGCGCGCTCGCGAAGAAGTTTGGATTGCCGGTAGCGGAGAAGAAGGACAGCCAGGGCATCTGCTTCCTCGGCTCGGTCTCGGTGAAGGACTTTTTGCGCCAAGAACTCGGCAGCGGCAACGACGCGCTCCTCTACACGCTTGGTGAACGCGTGCCTCGCGCCGGCGGCCCCTGGTACGTTCTCGAAAAGGACGTCGTGAACAAGAAGCTCGTCGTGGGCAAAGAGCGAGCACTTCGAGCAAATCCGCAAAAGGGAATCTCATTCCACTCTGCGAATTGGTTTAGCGAGCCGACGAGCGCGACCAGTGCCCAGTATCGCTACCGCGGAGTGCGCATCGCGGGCCATGTTGAGGGCGACGCCTTCATTCCGGATGCGCCACTCACGGAGCCGATCGCGGCAGGGCAGTCACTCGTTTTCTATCGGGATGCCGAATGCGTGGGCGGTGGTATCATTGCGCCATGATGCGCCATCATCTCCTTATCTCCTCGCTCGTGATCGCGCTCGTGATCGGTATTGGTTTCGCGATTTCGGTGCCGCACACGCGGGACCTGCCGGCGAAGCATATCGTTGCTCCGGTCGCCGCCGCTCCCACGATTACGCTCCACGACGCGTACAAGAAGGGGACGCACACTCTCACCGGCTCTTTGGTTGCCCCAGACGCCTGCACCGCCGTGAGCGCTGCCGCCTCGCTTATCGGCGACGCCTCAAGCTCCGAGCGCATCGCGCTTGCGATCGCTATGCCGCCCAACGCCGGAGTGTGCCTCGAGATCCCAACGCCGATGACTTTCAGCACCACCATCAGCGCACCTGCGGGCTTGCCGATCGATGCCTCGGTCAACGGCATCGCCGCCTCTACGACGCCGCTATGATGCCGACTATCATCAAGGCTGACGGTACGACGGAAAGCTTTGACCCTGCGCGCCTTACCGCGTCGCTCCGGCGAGCTGGAGCAGCTCCCTACACCGCGGAGCGCATCACGGAGACGATAACCGCAAGCGTCGTCCCCGGTGCGTCATCGAAAGAGGTGTACGCGCGGGCGTTCGTGCTCCTCCGGAAGGAGGCGCGCCCTTTGGCGGCGCGCTACGCGCTCCGACGTGCCTTACTTGAACTCGGACCGACGGGCCACCCCTTTGAAGATTTCATCTCGCACCTTTTTAAAAAGGAGGGATGGAGAGTGGAGACACGCAAGACGATTCAGGGCACGTGCGTCGCGCACGAAGTGGACTTTTACGCCTCGCATGAGGAGCGTAGGGAATATCTCGCTGCCGAGCTCAAGTACCACAACGATCCGGGTTACAAGACGGATCTCAAGACCGCGCTCTATGTAAAGGCGCGCTTCGAGGACATTTTCTCTTGCGACCCGAAGACGCGCGCCTGCCCGATCGATCGCGGCCTCCTCGTCACCAACACCAAGTTCACGACCGAGGCAATCCGCTACGCCTCGTGCGCAGTGATAGAGCTCCTCGGCTGGAGTTACCCGGCAGAGAGTAGCCTGCTGGATCACATGTATCGCGCGCGCGTGTATCCCATCACCACGCTGACGACACTCGCACGCGCGCAGAAGAACCTGCTCTTGAACTCCGGGCTCGTCGCAGTGGATGAGTTGCTCGCGGATCGCACTTCGCTTGACCCGTTGCGGCTCGCGCCGCAGGACGTGGGGGAGATTTTTGCAGAGGCGGAGGCGCTGCTTGCGCTGCCGCATATCAGCCACGATGCTTGAGGTATGAAAAACTATTCTTTCAGCCTTCTCTCTTTCATGCTTGGCGCGATCGCGGGAGTTGCCGGTGCGGCGTTGTGGTTCGTCGGAACATCCTTCATCGCCCCGACCCTGCCCGTGCAAAACGCAACCAGCACCAGCCCGATCAACGCGACTGCAAGCGGCGCGGTCTCGGTCTTTGATCAGGGCGCGGGGAGCAATGTGCTTATCGCGTCAGTTACCGTGCCGCCGCCGGGCGTTTGGGTCGCGGTACGCGAGACCAACAGTGCAGGCGAGCTCGGCAACGTGCTCGGCGCCGCGCGCGCGCGCGGCCCCATCTCCAATCTTGTGGTGGAGCTGCTGCGGCCGACCGAGCCGGGGAGAATGTACGCGGCGGAGCTCTATCGGGCGGAGGGCAGCGACGCGTTTGATCCGAACGTTGAAAGCGTCTACGTGGACTTCGACAGCGGGCAGCGGGTCGTCGCATTCTTCACAACCAATTAAGTATGGCGAGTTCATTCAAAAGGAGAAGTACCCCTTTTGATCCCGCGTCCCCCGAACCTTTCAAAATAAGTCGCTCCAAGATCGACCTCTTCTCGGAGTGCCCGCGCTGCGCGTATCTTGATTTGAAATTTGGCGTGAAGCGCCCCTCGGGCCCTCCCTTCACGCTCAACAATGCGGTCGACGAGCTCCTCAAGCGCGAGTTTGACATCCACCGCGCGGCGGGGAGCGCGCACCCGCTGATGAAGGAATACAGCCTGGATGCGGTCCCGCTTGAGGACGAGCGGCTCGAAGAATGGCGCGATGCGCTGCGGCGGGGTATCCAACACCTCCATCAGCCGACCAATATCCTGGTGCGCGGCGGCATCGACGACGTCTGGGTGAATCCCGCAGGCGAGTTCATGATCGTGGATTACAAAGCGACGAGCAAGAAAAAAGGACCGAGCTCGGAGGACGATCTCTACGATTCTTACAAGCGTCAGATGGAGATCTATCAATGGCTCTTCCGCGCGAACGGCTTCAAGGTTTCGCCAATGGGCTACTTCGTCTATGTGAACGGGAAATCGGACGCGAAAGCCTTCGACGGTAAGCTCGAGTTCGACATCACGCTCATCTCTTATGCTGGCAGCGATACTTGGGTCGAACCGACGATCGTTGCAATGAAGGAGATGCTTATAGAAGAGACGATCCCTGCGGTCGGCACTGCGTTTGGCGGCGGGCCCTGCGAGTACTGCACCTACCGCGAAGCGGCGGG
>JACQBN010000006.1 GCA_016194455.1 Candidatus Kaiserbacteria bacterium
GAAGGAAGGTGAAGCGGCTTCGCGCGAAAGCGCGGTAAGCCCCTTCTGAACGCGAAGCCCCGGCGTCTGCGCCGGGGCTTTTTCTTTTTCTCTGCTGAAAAACTTTTTAGAAATCCATTCCTTCGCCCATGCCGCCCCCGCCTGGCGCCGGCGGATTTTTAGGTTCGGGGATGTCGGCGACGGCCGCCTCAGTCGTGAGCAGGATCGCGGCGGCGGAGACCGCGTTTTCAAGCGCGGTGCGCGGCATCTTCGCGGGATCGACGATTCCCGCCGCAAGCATGTCGTCCACGACTTCGTCCGTGAGCGCATTGTAGCCCGCGAGCGATTTGCCGCCCTGCACCTTGCTGACGATAACCGCCGCGTCGTCCTTACCGGCGTTGCGGGCTATCTGCGCGAGCGGGGTCTCGAGCGCCCGCACGACGATGTCGAAGCCGGCGCGCTCATCCATGCTCATCCGCGCGTCGTGCACCGCAAGCTTCTTCGCGACCTTCGCGAGCGCGGTGCCGCCGCCCGCGACGATGCCCTCCTCAATAGAAGCTTTGGTCGCGCGCACGGCGTCGTCAATCTTATCCTTCAAATATTTCATTTCTGTTTCTGTTGCGGCCCCGACCGAGATCACCGCCACTCCGCCCGAGAGCTTCGCAACTCGCTCCGCGAGCTTCTCCTTGTCGAAGGAGGAGTCGGTGTTCTCGCTCTGCGCTTTGAGGCTTGCGACGCGCGCCGCGATATCGGATTTCTTCCCCTTGCCGCCGATAATCGTCGTCGTGTCCTTGGTCGCAACCACGCGAGAGGCGCGTCCGAGCATTGAGAGCGTCGCATTTTCAAATTTTGTCCCGACCTCCTCCGAGATCACCTGAGCGCCCACCACGATTGCGATGTCCGCCAAGAGTTCTTTCTTGCGGTCACCATAGCCCGGGGCCTTAACCGCGAGCACGTTGAAGGTGCCGCGTAGCTTGTTGAGCACAAAGGTCGCGAGTGCTTCGCCCTCCACCTCGTCCGCGATGATGACAAGTTCCTTCTTGCCCGCGGCAGCAATCTTCTCCAAGATCGGCAGGATCTCCTGCACGTTCGCGATCTTTTTGTCGGTAATCAGGATGCTTGCGTCCTTCATCACCGCCTCCATCCGCTCCGGGTTCGTCACCATGTAGGCGGAGACATAGCCCTTATCGGTCTGGAGTCCCTCCACAATCTCATAGGAGAGCTCGGTGCCCTGGCTCTCCTCCACCGTAACGACGCCGTTCTCGCCGACCTTATCTACCGCCTCGGCGATGATCGCCCCGAGCTCCTCGCTCTCCGAGGAGATGCTCGCGACTTGTTTGATCTCATTCTTGCCCGAGATGGGCTTCGCCATCCGCTTGAGCTCCGCGACCGCGGCGGCGCGGGCTTTCTCCATCCCGGCGCGTATCGCCATCGCGTTTGCGCCTTTCGCGAGATGCTGCAGGCCCTCCTCAACGAGCGCTTCGAAGAGGACGACCGAGGTCGTGGTGCCGTCGCCCGTGGTGTCGTTGGTCTTCCCCGCCACTTCCTTCACGATCTCGGCGCCCATGTTCTCGAACTTATCCTTCAACGAAATGTCCTTGGCGATCGAGACGCCGTCGTTGGTGATGCGCGGGCCGCCGTAGCTCTTCTCCAAGACGACGTTCCTGCCGCGGGGCCCGAGCGTCACCTTGACCGCACGCGCGGCCTGCGAAATGCCGCTTGCGATTTTCTTCCGTGCGTCCTCCGAGAATAGAATTTGTTTTGCCATATTCTTAAAAGTTATTTGCCAACAACGCCGAGCACCGAGGATTCGGAAAGAATGTAGTAGTCCTCGCCCGCGACCTTCACTTCGTCGTAGCCGTACTTGGAGAAGAGGACGACATCCCCGATTTTGACGGAGAGCGGGACGCGCTTGCCGTCCTCATATTTACCGGCACCCACCGCGACGACGGTACCCTTCGCGGGCTTCTCCTTGTTCGCGGTGTCGGGGATGATGATGCCCGAGGCGAGCTTCTTCTCGCCTTCTTTTTCTGCCGGCCTTACGACAATCTTGTCGCCAAGCGGCGTGAGTGTGAACTTCTTTGCCATGTCGTTTATCTAAACTGTTAATTGCCCGTGCACTGGTGCGTGGAGTATAGAGAACCGCGCGCGATGAGGCAACTTGACAAAATGAGAGGTGTATGTATATAATCTACCTAGAGCATCCCGCTCTCTGGAGGAAATGAGATGAAAGAGCTTCATAGCACAGGTGTTGGGGCGGTATTCCCATTTGCCGATGAAAACGCCTGGCACGTCGTCATTAGGGTTATCGAAGAAACTGCCGGTATCAGGCCGGTGGGGCGGAGAGATACCAAGGGAGTCAAGCGTGCGCTCTACGCACCCGCGATGAATCGTACGATTTTGAACGTATCGGCAGCGCGCATCCTGGAGCGTCTTGGTTACCCGATGGCGGCCATGACACTCGAGGTCGATTACCCGCTGGTCGCGGCGCACACAGCGGCGGACCTTTTTCTCGACGCCGGTTTTGCTGCCAGGATTCTCGACAGCGCGGACATCGAACTGGGAATTCCG
This sequence comes from Candidatus Kaiserbacteria bacterium, assembly GCA_016194455.1. Classification (GTDB taxonomy): domain Bacteria; phylum Patescibacteriota; class Minisyncoccia; order Phycocordibacterales; family Phycocordibacteraceae; genus C7867-001. The sequence goes on from JACQBN010000006.1 coordinate 2,551, forward strand.
CGCGGGTTCATGTATTTTGTTCTCGCGGAGAAGATCGTCCCGATCCTCTTCTGGCCACGTGATCCGGATCCAGCGCTCCTCGCGCAGATTCCTGGCGTTCAGCCATGGGAAGACCCGCCTGAAGGTTGAGTAACACATTCTATACGCCGGCGCGGTACGCGTCGGTTTTTCTTTATCCACGGATGAGTTGCGCGCTCCCCCGGCACCGTGCTATGCTCGGGGGCACAGATGGAGGCACTCGTATCGGCACTGCCGTACGCGGAAATTGTTCTCTCCTTCCTCCTCATCGTCGGCGTCGTGCTCCAGCAGCGCGGTGCGACCTTGGGCGGGGCCTTCGGGGGCGATAACTTCGCGTCGACGTTTTATAAGCGCAGAGGCGCCGAGAAGTTCCTATTCAACGCGACGATAGCTATCGCGATTCTCCTCGTGCTTTCCGCGATCGCCAACTTCCTTCTGCAAGGATCGTGACGGAGCGTCTTGAGAGGATGCGAGAAGCTCTCGCGCGAACACGAAGCATCGCTGCGCTTGGGTGGATTGAGGGCCGCATTCGCACGCTCTCGCCGGGCGATCGCATTATTTTCTTCACGCTTGCGGGGCTCGTGGCGCTCGTGGCCTTGCTCGGTCTCTACGCGCTCGAGCAGTCACTCTTGGTGAGCGTCCCCGCGTACGGCGGGACGTTGACCGAGGGCGAGATCGGCTCTCCGCGCTTCATCAACCCGCTCCTCGCGATCTCGGACGCAGACCGCGATCTCTCCGCGCTCACCTATGCGGGCCTCATGGGCCTCGCGGGCGATGGCTCGCTCACTCCCGTCCTTGCCGAGAGCTACAGCGTTTCGGAGGGCGGAAAGCAGTACACCTTCGTTCTGCGGCAGAATGCGAAGTTCTCGGATGGCACACCGGTTACGGCCGCTGACGTCGTCTTCACGGTGGAGAAGGCTCAAGATCCCTCCCTCAAGAGTCCTGGGTATGCGAATTGGTCTGGTGTTGTTGCGGAGGCGGTGGATGCGCACACGGTGCGCTTCACACTCCCCAAGCCCTACGCTCCCTTCCTTGAGGTAACGACGCTCGGCATTCTGCCCTCCCGCGTCTGGAGAAATATTTCTGATGAGGAGTTCCCGTTCAGCACCCTTGAGACGAATCCTATGGGCGCCGGGCCGTTCGTCATTGCGGGAGTCGCGCGCGACGCCTCGGGCCTGATCGCGAGCGTCTCGCTTGCGGCGAATCAGTATTATGCGCCCGGCCGACCGTACCTGAACGGAATACGTTTTGTCTTCTACGCTAGCTCGGACGATCTTTTGCATGCGCTCGCAGGGGGCACGATCGGGAGCGCGTACGGAGTGCCTGCCGGTAGGGAGGAGTCCCGGCTGCTCACTGCTCCCTATGCGCGGGTCTTCGGTGTCTTTTGGAATCCGAGCGAGCAAAAGGTTTTTGCCGCGCTGCCGGTAAGGAAGGCGCTCTCGCTCGCGATTGATCGCGCCGCAATCGTCAAAACTATTCTTGGCGGCTACGCAACTGCGATCATGGGCCCGGTGCCTCCGGGAGGCGGTGTGAAACAGGTACCAGTGTCATCTCCCGAAAGCCCGACGCAAACGGCCGCGGACATCCTGGAGGCAGCGGGGTGGAAATACGACGGCATTGCGCGGATCTGGAAAAACGCGAAGGCGACTTTGGCTGGTATCACTCTCAAGACCTCCAACATTCCGGAGTTAAAATCGGTTGCGAGTGCTGTCAAAAGCGATTGGGAGAAGCTCGGCATCCCAACGACGGTGGAACTCTACGAACCGGGTGATCTTAACCAGAACGTCATTCGACCCCGCAAGTACGAGGCGCTCCTCTTCGGCGAGGTGATCGGGCGTGATCAGGATCTCTACGCCTTCTGGGATTCCCAGGAGCGTAACGATCCGGGCCTCAACATTGCGCTCTATGCGAATAAGGCGGTGGACGCGCTCCTCGAGAGCGCACGGCAGGACACCGAGGGAGCGACACGCGCTGCTGCGCTCCAGAAAATAGAGGACACTGTTGCAGCCGACTATCCCGCGGCCTTCACCCATGCGCCGGACTTCCTCTACACGGTGCCGAAGGCTCTGGGTGGTGTCGCGCTCCCGCAGATCACGACACCTGCCGACCGCTTCGCCTCCGTAGCCAGCTGGTATCTCGTGAGCGAGCGGGTGTGGCCATTTTTTAGCGGGACAGAGCATCGTTAGCAACATTTTTGTACGGGTTTTCAATTTCTTTTATCAACTGACAAGCCCGAATAACCAATCACTGTATGAATCAAGCACCAGCACCAGCTCCCGCACCGGGTCCGAGGCCGCGGCCGTTTGCACCTCGTGAGCCGATGCGACGTCCCTTCGGCAACCGGCCGCCGCAGCGCGGCGACCGGGGCCGCGGAGGAATGCGCGGAGGCGGCCGCCCCGGCGGCGCCAGCCGCCGCATCCAGCGCATCCTGCGCCGCCCCGCGGCTAATCCGCGGTCCCGCCCGCAAGGGGCGGACTATTATCCGGCAACGCCGGCGGCAAATATTGTTCGTATCGTCCCACTTGGCGGCGTGGAAGAGGTGGGTCGCAACATGGTGGCGGTCGACGCCAATGGCGACATCATCGTCTTCGATGCAGGATTTCACTTCAAGGCCGAAGACGACGCTCCAGGTGCCGACTACACGCTTCCGAACAGCCGATATCTCGAGAAGAATCAAGACCGTGTGCGCGGCGTCGTCATTACCCACGCTCATCTGGATCACATCGGCGGCATCCCCTTCTTGCTACCGCGCTTCGGGAATCCTCCGATTTACACCCGGAGCCTGACCTCCCTTATGATTAAACGTAGGCAGGAGGAATATCCGGATGTGCCCAAGCCGGAGATTGTCATCGTCGAGCCTGGCCAATCCGTCACCATCGGCTCCACAAAGGTGAAGTTCTTCCCCGTCACGCACTCTATCCCCGACTCCATGGGTGCGTCTCTTGAGACTCCGTACGGCAATGTGGTTCTCTCGGGGGACTTGAAACTCGAGCACGAGGACGGCGTCGCGAGCGAGAAGGAACAGAAAGTCTGGGGCGAGCTCGGGAAGGACAAGAATCTCTTCTTCATCGCGGATTCAACGAACGCCGAGCGCGACGGATTTTCAATCCCTGAGAAGCGTGTTCAACAAACACTCGACGAAATCATAAAAACGGTTTCCAGCCGTCTGATCATCGGCACCTTTGCCTCGCAGTTCGAGCGCATGGTGCGCATCATCGAGAGCGCCGAGAAATACGGGAAGAAAGTCGTCACCGAAGGCCGCTCGATTCGTAACAACATAGAGGTCGCCGAGCTGGCGGGCTTGCTTAAGGTCGCCAAGGGTACGATCATCCCAGCGCAAGACATCCCGAACTACCCGCCCGATAAGCTGGTGGTCCTCGCAACCGGCGCGCAGGGCGAGGAGTTCGCCGCCCTGATGCGCATTGCAACCAAGCAGCACAAGTACATCACCTTCAACGAACGCGACACTGTCGTCCTCTCGTCCTCGGTCATCCCCGGCAACGAAACGTCCGTGCAAAAGCTCAAGGACAACCTCTACCGGAACAGGCTTACCATCATCCACTACCGCTCCTCGGACGTGCACTCGACTGGCCACGGCAACACCGGCGAGCTTGTCTGGTTCAACAAGCAAGTGAATTCAAAGTTCTTCATGCCCGGCTATGGGTATTACTCAATGACTGCCTCACACGCAAAAGCGGTCGAGCAGGCAGGCAGGCCACGCGATACCATCGTCATTGCGGATAACGGCAGCGTTATTGATATCGTCGACGGAAAGCGTCTCGAGGTCCATAAACAAAAAGTGCCGTCGGCACCGCTCATTGTTGATGGATTCACGATTGGCAGCCTACAGGAGGTGGTTATGCGCGACCGGCAGATGCTTGCGAAGGACGGTATGTTCGTCATCATCGCGAGCGTGAACCTTAAGACCGGTAAGCTCCGCAAGTCGCCGGATATCATCTCGCGCGGCTTCGTCTACCTGCGCGAGTCGCAAAACCTGCTCAACGAAGCGCGATTGCTCATCAAAAAAACAATTGAAGATTCCACCCACAACATGAATCCGGTGGACCTGGATTATGTGAAGAATAATCTGACCGACGTCTTGGCCGGATTCCTCTTCGCCCGCACGAACAAAGCCCCGATGGTGATCCCCGTCCTGATCGGGATGTAAGAAAGAAAAACATCAGCGCGGCAAGGTGAAAATCTTGCCGCGTTTTTGTACGAGGCCTTCGCGAGCGAGGGCGGCAAGCGCCGTCCGCAATTGCGGACGGCGGGAGGAGCCGAGGAGATTTATTAGCGACGCTTGCGCGCGCGAGCCGTAGGCGAGCGCGCGGAGGATTGCGCCACGTGCCTCTCGGAGCGATCCGGCGAAGCGGGATTGTTTCGCATACTGCTTGCTCTTTGCGTTAAGGCGCACGCCGGAGGCCTTAAGATGTGCGCCGTAGTCCATCAGGGCCGAGTACCATTCCCGCGCCCTGCCCGCGGGCAGGGCGCGGGCCAAGATTTTTTCAATCTCCTTGTCCGAGACGCGCTTTTTATTCGCGAAGAAGTACTGCAGCACCGCGGTGCGGATATTGGTCTCGACGAATACGACGTTTTGATTATAAGCAAAAGCCGCAACCGCGCGGGCAGTGTAGGGGCCAACTCCGGGCAGCTTCGCGAGCTCCTCGACGCGCTTCGGGAATACGCCGTGCCCGACTTCCTGCGCGGCTGCGCGGAGCATCCGCGCTCTACGATTGTAGCCGAGTCCCTGCCAGGCCTCGAGTACGGAGCCGAGCGGCGCGGCGCTTAAGCGCCGCGCCGTCGGGAATTGCCCGATGAACTTGTTGTAAAACGGAATGACTCGTTCTACCCGCGTCTGCTGGAGCATTACTTCCGAAACGAGGATTTTGTACGGGTCACGTGTCCGTCTCCACGGCAGATCGTGCCGCCCGTGCTTGCGATAATATTTCCACACCATCTCGCGGAAGCGCGGCATACTCATACTAGAGGCGAATGATCTTGCCGTCAAAAATAGATTTGATGCGCACTACGCCACTACCCTTTTTCACCACGCCGATAATGAGTGCTCCCCTCACTTTGCGGAGAACCTCTTTTACGTCGTGCGGAGCAAGTGAGAACACGAAGCCGATGCCGCAATTGAAAGTGGTATACATCTGCCGGCTCGAGACCCCGCGCTCATGGAGCTCATAAAAAATCGCTCGCGGCTTGAAGCTCTGCGGGAACTCGATCAGCGCGTCATGTGTGCCGAGAATGTCCCTTAACTTAGCGAACGCGCCGCCGGTGATATGCATCATGCCGTGAATCTCGTATCGCTTGAGGAGGTTGAGAACGGTGTTGAGATAGATGTATGTGGGGCGGATGAAATCTTCTCGCCACTCCTTGACCCCGAAGAGCCCGCGCACTCTGCTGAAGCCGTTGGCGTGGAGGCCGTTGCTCGGTAAGCCAATAAGCACGTCGCCCGCGCGGCACTTGTTTATCCGCGGACGCGCGAGGAAGCCCGAAATCGTGACGCCAATATCGAGTGCGTCCAGATTGTCGTGGTGGGAGGTCTCGCCGCCCGTGATCGCGATCTTATACATGCGGCAGAGCGCCGTGAGCGCGCGGACGATCTCGAGAATCGCGGCGGCCCCGGCTTCCGGCAGCACGATGTGATCTTGGAGCGCGTAAGGTATCGCGCCTGCCATCGCGAGGTCGTTCGCATTCATCGCGAGGGCATCGATAACGGCATTTTTGAACGTACGCTTGCGCAAATGGTAGATGCCCTTGGTGCCGATGCCGTCGGTGTGTTGGATTTCGAGGCCCCTGAATTTCTTCTTGATAATCGGGTAAATGCCACTCGCGACCGAGACGTAGGGAGTCTGCCAGGTGCTTTTGATGAGCCTGATGATCTGCTCTTTGTACGGCTTCGTCGGGTTATACATTTTTAAATCTCGTAGATGACATCCTTGCGCTCAACCACAACCTTCCATCCGCGACGCTTCGCGTGGGTGTAGAGGAGCGAGTTGGGGTTGAAGGCGATCGGGGTCTCGACGAGCTCGAGCATGCCGGTGTCGCTTTCGGTATCGCCCACAGCCACAGATTTTTCCAGAGTTAAGTTCTCCTTGCGCGCGGCTCTGCGGAGCACCGCTGCTTTGTTTCGTATCAGATCTTCATCGTCTATGGTGCCCGTGAAGTTCCCTGAGGCGCCGGTCGCGTAGAAGGAGCCGTAGACCTTGTCGAAGCCGGCCTCGTAGCCGAAGCCGTCGACGATAAATTTAGGCGAATGTGAGATCGCAAGTAAGAAATAGCCTTTCTTCTTCAAATTTTTAATCAGATCGCGGGTGTAGCGGTAGACCCGATTCCTTTTTTCTTCAATCACCTCCCCAGCAACGTCCGCGACAAGGCCAAACGCGAGACCTTTCAACTGTTTGGCAAAGACCTGCACGACCTTGCCGATGTAGGAGTCGTAGTCGCCCCTGCGGTCCAGCCAGCGCACGCGCTCGGCCTCGTAGGCCTCGCGCGCCTCCGCTCCAAATATTTGCTTTTCAATAAGCCGCTCCACGAGCTCGATCAGGAGCGAGGAGCGGAACACCGTCCCGTCGATATCAAACGCCGCAACCCTTCGACGTTGCTCAGGGCTGGCTCTTCGCTTCTTCTCCATTATCCTTATCGTACTCTTCCAGACCGAAAAAGAAAAAGGCCCGGATTTCTCCGGGCCCCGATGACGCTAGGCGAACGGCCTGCAGTAATCGCGCAGGAACGCGTCCCAGCGGGTACGCAATGTCACTGTCGCAGCCGGCAAAGCCGCGAGCGACACGGCTTTGGGCGCGTCGCCGCAAACAATCTCCGTCGCGTACGACCTCGCCATTTCTGCCTGGCGATGACCATAGGCGATGGTCTGCCCCCGCTTCCCCTCTGCGATGCGGTCCATCAGGCGATCGAAAGCCCGCGTGAGACCTTTGAAGATGTCCCACGACGGCTCAGCCGTCGCTACCGCCGCTTTCTTCCAACGCCCCACATATTTGAAGAGACGTGGGAGACCGAAGAGAATGAGGAGCAGACCCCCGATGCCCATAACGCCAGCGAAGAAGGTGGCCGGGTGCAGCATCAGGAACTTCAGCACGTCCCACAGAAGCACGGCGACCACAATAACGCCGCCGGTGATAATGGCGAGCACTATGGATTCGAGGATCAGCATGCCGGGCGTAAGGAGCCAGCCATATTTCTTCTTCGCGAAGAAATCCATCAAATCCGATTCGCCGTCGCCCCCGCCGATACTCGATATTGCCGCACGAACTGAGAGCTTCGGCTCTCCGCGAAAAGAGAAACCAATGAGTCGCGGGGAGCCTTTGACTGCAAAGAGTAGAAAGAGCAGCCCGGCAACCAGGAAGAGCACCCGCTTCGCCATCTCGATGATGAGCCACGGAACGAATCCGGGGATCATACCAATGAGGCGGTCGCGGAAGTCACAGTCGTCGTAGGGAGGATACTTGTGGAAGTAATTGGCGTATCCCATCAAGAACGGCGAACGATCTTTGGCGAAGATGTCCGCGGGCACTTCAACCGACACATTGTACTTCGCGATAGCAATACCCGATGACCATGAATCTCTGTTGGCCGACAAGCGGCTGTTCGAGAGAGGTCCGTCGACCTTGATACTGGAGAAGTCTGGGAGCGATCGCTTGTAGTAGGAATTACGGCCCAGTTCGCTCTTGTTCGTCCAATACGCCTTGAGGTCGCGTTCGAGAATCCGTGTCGTATTCTTCCCTGGGACCATGTTGGTCCGTTCGAAGAGGAAGAGTGAGACTTCCCATTTTCCCGGGCGACGGAAGGTCAGGTATCTGCCGATTTCGGAGGGGCTAAATACCTCGCGAATTTCACGGAAGCCTTCAGTGTCTTCCTCGTTCCGGGCGACAAGAAGCATGGCGTAGCCATAGCCCTTGTCGAGTCCGGCAGCTCTCTGCGCGTGAACTGCGCCAGAAAGACAGGTGCGGGTAAACACCGAAGGGTTATCGATTTCCGTATCGGGAAAGTGCAGCTCAAGTGCTGGCTTTTCCTCCACTGGGGCGGCCGGAGCCGCTGGATTGTTCGGGTCCATAAAAGGAACTCCCTATTGGTCGCAGGATTGCGACTCCGCTGCTTATCTATCACGCCAACATGAGTGTGTCAAGTTCCCCCGCTGTTCGTTTTTAATCTGCGCCCGAAGAATGCGAGGCCGAATACGGTCAGGTCTATGACAACGTAGTACACCGGCCAAAGGAGATTGGCCGCAGTGAACTTATTCGCTGCCGCGATGCTAAGGAGCGCGGCAAAGGCGATAAGGAACCATGCAAGCGGATCCTCCGTCTCGGGGTATCGAGCGGTCTTGGCGAGCGTGGGCACCGTGGAAATGAAATCGGCGAGCAGGGCGAACGTAATCGCTATGAGCGGTTCGTGGGCCAATTGCCAAAGGATGATGCCGACAATCGCGAGTATGAAGCAGACCCCATCAAGCGCTCCGTACTTCCGGTATCCATAGCCAAAGAGGCAGAGCCCGAGGATGAGAAGCATGTTGAACATCGAAGCAACGAGTACAGCGGCAGACCACGATATGCCCGCGGAGAATTGGGCCGCAAGAGAGATAATGAGAAGGACTATCCAGAGGAAGACGGAGACCGCATTGGGGCGCGTGGTGCCATATAAAATATCCCGCACATACGGGATGACGGAGCCGACACCAACGATCCCTGAAGCTATCGCGAGCAACGCGTGCCAATCCATTTATCAGAGAGTATAGCGCTAAACTATTTCGCGCGGGGCCAGCGCTTGGCGGCTCTTGGCCAGAGTTTGGTGAGGGGATGATTCGTGCAGTCGTGCGGACGCGCGGGGCAAACGTAGCGGCCGTAGAGTACGAGGCCGTTATTTACATACTTCCAATCCTTTTTGGGAATCAGCGCTTCTAAATCTTTTGAAATCTTTTTGAGGTCGGAGTTGTCGGTGAGGTCGAATCGCTTGGCGAAGCGCTTCACGTGCGTGTCGGTGGGGATGCCCTCGAAGACGCCGTAGAGCTCGCCCAAGATAACGTGCGCGGTCTTGTAGCCGATGCCGGGGAGTGCCACCAGCTCTGCCTCGGTCCTTGGCACCAACCCGCCGAAATCGTCGTTGACGATTTTGGCGGCGGCAATAATCGCCTTGGCCTTGTTGCGGAAGAACGGGATTGAGGAAATCTCTTTGGTAAACGCCGCCGGGTCCGCCCGCGCGAAGTCTCGCGCGGTTTTATATTTCTTCCAGAGCTCCGCGGTAATGCGATTCACCACTTTGTCCGTGCATTGTGCTGAAAGCATCACCGAGGCGACGAACTGGAAAGGCGTCTGGTGCACGAGCTCGCTCTTCGGGCGTGGGTACGCTCTTTTCAAATACGCAACGATTTTCCTTGCCCGTTCCTGCCGTTCTTCAAACTTCTGTAGCGTCATATGCGCGCTAAGATTTTGTCGGCGGTATCTCTGCCCGCTTCAATCGCTCCATGCACCGTCCCTACATGTCCCCCATTGTTCGTTGCCTCGCCCGTGTAATACAATGTATGTCCTACCGGAGTACCCAAATCTTCTCGTGCAGAGTCCATGTGCAGGGGTGAGTAACTGTAGGATCCACATGCGTATTGATCGTCTGACCAGGTAAAGTGCCGAGCGGCCAAAATTTGCTTTTTAATAGTACTCCCCAGCGCGTCTGCAACGTCTTCTATACCGACCTCAATTGCCGCTTTTTCACCCATTTTTGTTAACTCTGTCGCGCGGCTACCACCACTAAAGCCTACGAGAACGGGCTCTTCTCCAAAAAGTCTTGGCCAAAAATGTCCAAACAATCCAGCGGTATCTAGCATGTTGAATTCCGGGGGCGGTTTTGAAAGCCAGAGCGTGAGTTTAGAACTGTCTCCAAAACCAACTTTGTCTACCCCCTGCCAGAACACAACCGGCAACTCCGGAGAAAACGTGATTGAGTGTTGTCGCAGTACGCCGATAGGTACGGTGAGGACTGCACGATGTGCAGTGAATTCATTTTCATTTTTACATCGCACAATAACTCTACCCTCACTCCATATAACATCCGACACCGCGTGCGCGAGCTTAATATCAATTCCGCGCGCAAGACCATCAGTAAGCCGATTGTATCCTTCGGTAATCCAGAAATTTCGAGTACCATTAGTAGCAATCTTGTCGTCTATAGCAAGCCGCGCCGCACTTACTTGTTCCACATTTGCACCTTCGATGTCTGCAATGTGTCGACTAGCATAAAAACGTCCCTCTTCCGAGATATTCTTGGCGACGAGAAAATCGGCAACACTGATATCTGGGCCTCGGTACATCGAGAGTCCTTCTTCGGCTTTTTTCATTTCCTCAAGGAGAGTTTGGGAGTCGGCACGGATCGCTCCGTTTTTACCAAATACCCGTCCCGGCTCATCCATAGAGTGATGCCATTCCAGAGTCTTGAGGCCTAAGGAGTGCACCAACTCCCAAGTCGTTGCGTTTTCTCCATGAATAAACTCGGCGCCTGCTTCTACCACGCCCCGCTCGCGGATAGTGTGCACACGGCCACCGATTCGATTGCGTGCTTCTAGGACGATTACGCGTTTGCCAGCAGCAACAAGCTGCTGGGCACACGCGAGGCCCGCGACGCCTGCGCCGATCACAAGGACGTCGTAATCTGGTTCGTTCATTGCTGCTTCGTCAGCGTCTTCAAATCTGCAATCACCTCTGCGGCGTGGAGTTCGGGTTTCACTTTTTCATACACCTTCGCGATTTTACCTTCCGGATTGATTAGGAACGACGTGCGCCGAGTGCCCATGTAGGTCCGGCCCATAAATTTCTTTTCCCCAAAGACGCCGTACTTCCCCACCACTTCTTTATTAACGTCGGCCAATAAAGTGAAGGGCAGCTTATAAGCATTCGCAAACTTCCTGTGGCTTGCGACTGAATCGGTAGAGACGCCCACGACTACTGCGCCGATTCCTTTCAAGTCTTTGAACTGGTCGCGGATGGTGCATGCCTCGATCGTGCAGCCGGGCGTGTCGTCCTTGGGATAGAAATAAAGAAGTAGCCACTTCCCGCGATATTGCATAAGCGCGTGCTCCCTCCCTTCTTGATCGGGGAGTGTGAAGTCGGGAGCGGGGGCGCCAACGGCGGGAATCACCATAGCGCGACTATAACATCTCGGTTGTGTCGGAGTCGTGCGGGAAGGTGAAGCGGAAGAAGAGGAGCAGAAGCGCGCCCGCCGCGAAGGCGCAGAGGAGCAGAAGAATCGGCCATCCCAAAATAGGCAGCAGGCTAAAGAGAGAAAGTATAAGCATCCCGAGCACGCCGTCGTGCCAGAGGACTGTCTGTCGATGCCGGAAGCGCCAGGCGAGGAGCGCTCCCACCAGAATGCCGGCGTAGACGAAAGAGAGCAGCACGAGGAGGGCATATGCGACGAGTATTAAAAGCGCGATGCCGAAGCCGACAAACGTGAGCGAGAGAAGGACCAGGAGGGCCGGAGTGGCGACCACCGCCGCGAAGCCAAGCAGGAGGGTGAGAAGGATGCTGCGGGCGCTCCCCCGCTCGGCTTTAAGCGCTACTAACTCCGCGAGTCGCGGGAAGAGCCCGGCCAAGAGCCCGGCAAGGATGAGTGCAGCGAGCACACGCGCGAAAAGGAAAACACCAAAGCCCGCGAGCGCGAGCGCCCGAGCCTCGCTCGTCGTCGGAAGGTAGGAGGAGCCGGTGTATTCCACGCCGCCCTCAACCACGGCGTCGGCTGGCACTATCGCCGCCTCCGGGGATTGATATGAGAGCGCACCTCTGATGTGCGTCCCTGCGGCAAGCGAGATGCGACCGCTCGCGACGACATGCACATCGCTTCCGAAGTCGCCCCCAAGCGTGACGGTGTTGCCATAAATCATGACGGGCCCGCGCGCGCCCCCGAGGAAAGCGACGTCAGCCCCGGCGACGAAGGCGCTGCCCCCAACCGTGCGTGCCGTGTGCACAGAGCCCGCGAGTGCAAACAAGTCGCCCGAGACGGGGCCACTCACTGTGAGGGCGCCTGCGAGCGCGCGCAGATCGCCCGAGACGGGGGAGCGCAGCGCTGCCGTCCCGCCGACGACCAGCGCGTCGCCCGAGACCGGCGCCGCAACCACTACCGAACCGCCCGCGGCCGAAAGATCCGCGCGCGAAGGCGCGGTGACCACCACCGAGACGCCTACCGCGTATACATTCGCAGAAGTTGAACTCGCGACCAGGAGTGAACGCGCTGCAACGAAGGAAGAAGGCGCACCCGCCGCGAGCGCACCGAAGGGGAGAGTGAGCGAGACGAGGATAAGGAGGGTCGCCCGGCTCATGGCGGGATCAGGCCAAGGGCGGCATCGCGAAGCGCCGCTCCCCGTGGGCGAGCGAGCGGCGCACCGGCTCAATGAAAAAAGCGAGAAGGAAGATGATGATCGCAAGGAGCGCGGAGGCCATGCAGTAGATGCAGAGCGCGTTGATCACGAAAACTTGGAGTGCGGTGAAGTAGAGCGAGGAGGCAAGGCCGAAGAGCGCGAGGGCCTGAAGCGCGCGCCGGAGCAGGCGATCGAAGATCACGAGCTCGAAGGCCGCGAGCGCGAAGACAAGGCCATAAAAAAGAATCCCGTACTCGGAGAGCGGGATGCCGAAGAGATGCGAGTAAGGACTCTGCGCGACGACGTTGCAGCCTGCAAGATTCTGGATGTTGCAGAGGAGCGGGGTGCCGTTGATCTCGTGCTGCGCGAGATACGCGGAGTCCGCGAGGCCGAAGAAAGCCGCAATGAGAATAAAAACGACTGCTGCGCGTTTCGCCATCTCCGCATCCTACGCCCCCACTGCTACGAGCGCAAGCGCGGCGCACTACGAGAAGGATGTTCCGCAGCGCGACGGCGCGAGGCCCAGCGATTTTTCAGCAGAAAAATACGCGTATCCTTCGAGGTGCGGCGCGCTTGCGCCGTGTTAGAATCGTCCAATGAAAGACCTTACGCCAGAGGAGTATCACGTGATGAAGGAGGGCGGGACCGAAGCACCATTCTCGGGCAAGTATGTGGACAACCACGAACCGGGCGTCTATCGCTGCAAGCAATGCGGCAATGTGCTCTTCGGCGCAGACAGCAAGTTTGATTCCGGCACGGGCTGGCCCTCTTTCACCGACCCCATGGTCGCGGCGAACGTCGGCACACGCACTGATGCGGACGGCTCTCGCACGGAAGTGTTTTGTAAGAACTGCGGAGCGCACCTCGGCCACGTTTTCAACGACGGCCCGCAAGAAAGGGGCGGCAAGCGCTACTGCATCAACTCTGTTTGTCTTGAATTTGAAAAAGAGGGCGAGAAGAAATAATTACGTCCGGAGGGCGATGTACTTGCGGAGCACCGATTCGATGAGATCGAGCTGGCGATCGTCGAAGAGCGAGCCGTCCTTATGAGCGCGCAGGTACTGCATCGTCTGCGCGAGCGCGGGCTCGTCGATACCCGGCTTCCACTCAGGGATCGCGGGATTCTTCTGGAAGCTCTGCTCGAACATCGTCTCAAGCCGGTCAAGCTGGTGGTCCGTGAGGCCTTCGCTATTGAGCGCGGGACGTACGCGCTCCTGCCATTCCTGCGGCGTCACTCTCGGTCGGTCGCCAAACATACTGGATAGAATATACTGAATGCATGAAAACGGAAGTGGCGGTCTTCGGCGGCGGGTGCTTCTGGTGCACCGAGGCGGTGTTCAAGATGCTGCGCGGGGTCATGAGTGTTGCGCCGGGCTACGCGGGCGGCACGACAGAGAATCCCAACTACTACAAGCTTCATTCCGACATGGGAGACCACGCGGAGGTGGTGCGGGTTGAGTTCGACCCCTCACAGATTGCGTATCGAGATCTGTTGACCGTCTTCTTCGCCTCGCATGACGCGACCCAGGTGAACAGGCAGGGCTACGACATCGGGAGAGAATACCGTTCGCTTATTTTATACACGAGCGACACGCAAAAGGCGGAGGCGGAGGCGTTCATCGCCGAGCTCAATGCTTCAAGTGCCGCGGGCGACCCGATTGCGACCGGGGTTGCGCCGCTCAAGAAATTCTATCCGGCGGAGCGCGAGCACGTTGATTTTTATGCGCGGAACCCGAACTCGCGCTACTGCGAGCTCATCATCGCACCGAAACTCCAGAAGGTGCAGGAGGAGTTTGCAACTCTTTTAAAAACACACGCCGGATAACCCACAGCCGCCCGCGCATTCGCGCGGGCGGCTGTTCTGCACCAGAAGTCGCTGGCTACATCGACGGCCGCTGCATCGGGGGCATGCCCATGCCCGTAGGAGGAGGCATCATTTTCTCTTTGCCCCAATAGGCACCAGCGAAGATGATGATGCCGATGACGAGGTGGAGCCAGTTGGCCGCGCCGTTGGTCCAAGCGATACCGAGCAATAGGCCGCCACTTGAAGGAACACTAAAGATGCCGATAAGCCCGAGCAGGAAGGTGACGACACCGATAATCTTAAGCCAGAGCATGGAGCCGCTCTCGGCCCAGAAGGCGACGATGAGGAGGATCGCGCCGAGAATGATATGAATGAGATTGTGCACCGCATCGGCAGCGAAGAGTGCATTCGCGCCAATCAGGGGGTTGCTCACGAACCCAAGAAGGCCGAGAAGCACCAGGATGACACCGAAGATAGTTGCAAGCGTTTTCGCCATATAAGCCGTTAGGCTAGTAAAGCGGTTCGCGGCCACAGCGGCGAAGCGCTCTCTAAAGCATAGCGCCCCCGGCGGCTGCCGGGGGCGCTCCTGTGCATATCCGAGATGGACGTGCTCTCAATCAGTGATTCTCCGGCGAGGTGCTTGCGGTGTTCCCCAGCTTCACGCCGCGCAAACCAAGAAGGATCTGGCGGACATCCTTGGCGGCTGCGTTAAGGTCTAGCTGGGCCGCCTTGAGCTTCATCCGCGCATCCTTGAGGGCTGCGAGATTGGCGGCCATGACGGTCGCGTCACCCTGGTCGGGCTTGAGCGTCGCCGTTTCAGAAACGGCGGCCTGGGCCTGCGTCTTCGCGTCCGCGATCTTGGCGTTCAAATCATCGAGGAGCGGCTGGAGCGTGGCGGCATTGGTCGAAGTCGCAACGCGCGAAGCGAGCTTCGCGCTCATCGCCGTCAACATATCCACAATGCTGCCCGCGCGGTCAGCCGCAGCGAGCACGTTGATCTGCGGCTCGACGAGCCCATAGATGCGGTAATCCTTGGTGATGGATTGGAGATCCGTCTTCAGGGTTGAGCTCGCGATGTCGGCGTCGATCTTTGACTTCAGCGTGTTGAGGAGTGTTATCTGCGAGTTGATAATCGCGGCGATCGCGGCCTTCTGATCTGCGGTGAGGCGAACCATCGCGTTGACGCGCGCGAGAAGCCGGTTGAGATTCGCTACTCGCGCATCTATCTCTCGATCTCCGGCCTGCTGCGCGAACTTCTGCAGGCTGGCTGCATGGAGAGCGCGCTCTGCCGAAGTGCTCGCCGCGTACAGAGCGCGCAGTTTCATCTCCTGTTCCCGCTCCAGCTGGGCTCGTGTCGAGGTGCCCACCGTGCTGTTGGTTGGAGTCCCGGTGTCGGTGTCCGCGAGCGCCGGCAGCGTCGCCCCGAGGAGGAGTGTCGCGGCTATCCCGGCGGCTCCAAGCGTGAATTGTGTCTTGGTCATAGAAGTAAAATTACTGGCCAGCGGCTGCCGCGTCTGTGGTCAGCTGGCCGAGCTGGGCATCGACGGTCTGCGCGTCTTGGGTAAGTGAGGCGTCGGAGTTATCGCGCGATTGTATCGCGGCGGCTGCGCCCGAGGCGGCGTTCTCCGCCCTCGGCGAGCCGTTCACATTGTACCCACCCGCGCCCCGCGAGAAGTACCACCACGCTCCGAGCGCGATGATGGCTGCAATCACCACAACGATTATCGTATTAGTGCTCATATCCGATCTCTAGGCTATCTAATAATGCGTACCCTCCCATTATACGCTAGTATGGGAAAACGTGTTGCATGGCAATCCCCTCCTTTGTCGTTCACCTGATCGGCGCCGTGGGCGGGAATACTCCGCTCGTGGCGCTTGCGATTGTGCTTGGCACCTTCCTCCTTGAGGATCCGACCACCGTCCTGGTGGGCGTGCTCGCAGCCGACGGCCAGATCGGCGTCATGACCGCGCTTCTCTCGCTCTATGCCGGCATCGTGCTCGGGGACCTCGGGCTCTACGGGCTCGGCTGGCTCGCGAGCAGCCACCCGCGCCTCGCGCGCTTCGTGGATCATGAGTTTGTCGCGCCGTTTCGCGTCTGGCTCGAGAGCCGCTACGCGCTCACGATCTTCTCCGCGCGCTTCATCCCAGGGCTGCGGCTCCCGACCTACACGGCGAGCGGGTTCTTCCGTTCCTCGCTCTCCACATTCTTCGTTACCGCGATTGGCGCGACCCTCATCTGGACGACCGGACTCTTCTATGGCTCCTACTGGTTCGGCAGCTTCACGAACGAATGGCTCGGCTGGGTGCGCTACGGCATTGCGTTCGTCTTCGTGGTCATTCTTTTCTTCGTCGGCCGACACAATCTGCGCGCCTCGCGCGTAGCGAAAGAGAAGGGGGGCGCACCTCCGCATGCCGCCGCCTCTTGAGAGGGGGCCGCTGTTCTCGCTCCTGGAGTACGCTCCGGACTACATCGTCCACGCGCTCCATATCCCCTATTGGATCTGGCTCGCGTTCCGCTACCAGGGCCTTACGCTGCCCTCGATCGCAGACCCCGCCATCCTGGTCGGCGGGATCGCGGGAGAATCGAAGGCCGGTCTCTTTGCGCTTGTCGGGCCCGAGGGGCGAAAATATTTCGCGCCGTTTATCACTGTCATCGCGGACGTATCGATCAATGAGATAGTCGGACGGCTGGGGACGGCAGGACTCGCCTTCCCGCTCGTGGCAAAACCTGACATCGGCCGAAACGGCCTTGGAGTGAAGATCGTGCGCACAGCGGAAGAGCTTGGGAGGCACCTTGGGCTATTCCCGCCGACGACGCGTATGATTCTGCAGCAGTATGTCAGTGCGGAGGGCGAAGCTGGGGTTTTTTACGTCCGCAGACCCTCGGAGGCGCGGGGACGCATCACGTCGCTCACGCTCAAATATTTTCCGCGGGTGGTGGGCGACGGTCGCGTGACCCTGCGCGAGCTCATTGAACGAGACCCGCGCGCCTCCCGAATCAAGAATATTTATTTCCGCCGCAATCGACGCGAGCTCGACCGGGTTGTTCCCGTCGGCGAGCCCTACCGGCTCGTCTCGGTCGGTAACCACGTGCGCGGCGCCGTCTTCGAAGACGGCGCCGCGCAGATCACCGAGGCAATGACGGACGCATTCGATGGCATCGCGAAGGACATGAGGGAGTTCTACTTCGGCCGCTTCGACGTTCGCTTCTCGCATCTGGAAGATCTTAAACGCGGCACGGGCTTTACCATTTTGGAATATAACGGCGCCTCGAGCGAGCCGACCCACGTCTGGGATCGCCGCACGAGTGTCGTCGCCACCTATCGGGCGCTCCTGGAGCATTGGCGGCTCGCCTTCCTCATCGGCGCGGAGAATCGCGCGCGCGGCTTCCGGCCTGCGTCGCTTCGGGAAATACTAAAAATCCACTACGCCGAGTGCGATTTGGTGGATCAGTATCCTGACGAGGAGTGAGCGAGCTGCGCGCGGTACTCGTACGCCGTAAGGAGGATCATCACCGTGTCGAGAACCGCGAAGAAATCCAAGAGCAAGTTCCCCGTGACGATGCCGCGGTACGCCTCGTAGGAGCCGAAGACTCCGAGCGCGAGGATGAAGAGCGGATAGGCGAGGCGCTTGCCGGCGGCGACGCCAAGCACGAGCGCAAGCTTCACGACGCCGTGTAGCACAAGATAGAGAGCGATGAAATAATGCGAGTGAACGGCGAATGAGTGGGCCAGGGAGCGCAGGTGTATGGCGACGAAATCGTTCGGGTCGGCAGCGAGCTCGCCCGCGGTCACGAATTCTATAACCCGCACCACAAACATCGACGGCACAATGAGCACGATGAATGCACCAACGATCTCGAGCGCGCCCTCAATGGCCTTGAGGACCAAACCGAAGCCAAAGAGGGAGAAGCGCGGATGCTCGCGGTTTCCTTGCTCCATTCTTAGAGCCTAGCACGCGGCGTTTCTCTTGACACGCATCTCGATATCAGCTAGGATGCCCGCGGGTAAAGGAGTGTGCTATGCACATCAAAGGAATCCTGACAGATTTCGATGGCGTCCTTCTCGATACTTTTCGAGATGGGACTCGTCGAATCCAGGCGCTCTGCGCGATTCACAGCTTGCCGTTCACGCGGGAGACCCGTCAGAAGCTCTTCACAAACTGGGGCATGCCGGGCGTGAAACTTCTCAC
>JACQBN010000007.1 GCA_016194455.1 Candidatus Kaiserbacteria bacterium
AATGGATTTCTAAAAAGTTTTTCAGCAGAGAAAAAGAAAAAGCCCCGGCGCAGACGCCGGGGCTTCGCGTTCAGAAGGGGCTTACCGCGCTTTCGCGCGAAGCCGCTTCACCTTCCTTCTCAGAGTCTCAGCCAGTTTCTTAACCTCGTCGCCCATATCAAATGGCGAATTGAGGTAACACAACACCGAGTTTATTCTGTCGGAGGCATAGCCGCGGTTGGCTCTCGCAGAATTATTGCCGTAGATTTCCGCCACGAGCCGCTGCGAAATGAAATCTTCGCCCTGAAGACAAAAGTACCGCGCCGCCATTAAGGCCTCCTTCACCCTAAAAGCAAGGAGCTCCTCAAAAAGAGCTTTCTGCTCTCCCGCCAGGTTGAGAAGAAACTCCCGGTGAACCCCGTACGACGGCGAGTGGTTTTTATCTTCTCCCCATGCCAATTCAGGCTGATAGTGGCCGGCGATAATCCGCACACCGCGCTGTTCACAGCGCGCGCGTTGTGTCGGGGCCACCTCATTTTGCAGCGAGGGTATAATCTGAATTGCCCTCACATTCGGGGCCCGCCTCAACACCTCCTCGATTGCCCAAGGACTCGGGTGCCCAGCAATGTGGACAAAGTTCGTCTCCACGCCGAGTTCCAAAAAGCTTGAGGAGCACTTGCTCCTGCTCATGTGGGTTTGAACCACCACATACCCCGGACGTTTTGCTTTACGTACGCGAGCCGCAGGCGCCGGACACGTCCGATGGCCGCTGACTTCGATTTCCTGCGAAGCCCTAGCCTTTTTCGGGCTCGGGGTACAGATACTGCAGATGGATTTCTCCATCCAGTGTATGCATTGGGCCACGTTTTCCTCCCAAGTTTTTGTGACGAAACGAATCAAACAACTCCAGAATGGAGCTTACCTTAAGCAGCGTTTTTTGTCAAGCGCCACCCACTCCTACTGGATCGTCTCGTTGTAGCTCACGACCTCCCAGCCGCGGGTGGGGGAGAGCGAACGCCAGGGGTGATACTCCACGATCGAGACGCCGCCATTGGCGGAGGCGTTGAAGAACGAGAGCTTTACATAATCCTCTGCGTGGAGCCGCTCGCGATAGAGCGCGTAGGAGAGCAGCATCTTGAGGAACGCGTGGTGCGTGACCACGCAGAGCGTCTTCGCCTGCTGCCCCGCGAGGTAATGGAGACACTGCTTCGCGCGCTTTTTTAAATCAATAAAATTTTCTTCGTCGGAGGAGCGATAGGTGTCGTCGTGATAACTCAAGTCAATTTGGTCCAAAATGCGGATCACCTCCGGGTCGTCGCGGCGTTTGCCGACGACCGCGCTCGGGTTCTGCCGCTCCGCCAAGAGCGGCGAGTAGGAAATCCCGACGTGCAAATATTTTTTAATAATCTCTGCCGTCTCCTTCGCGCGCTCGTAGGGGCTCGCGAGAATTCGCTCAATATGAAGTGGAGCGAGCATGGCGCCGACCGTCTCCGCCTGGCGCTTACCCGCCTCGCTGAGGCCCCCCTCGGGGCCTTGTTTTATCTTTTGTGCGTTCAGAATCGTCTCGCCGTGGCGCACGATGTAGAAGCGGCGGGTGCGCATCAGGAACAGCACGAGCCAGATGAGAATAAGGATGAACACTACGAGCGCGGCCTCGCGGCCGAAGAGCGGCGCGAGTGCGTAGCGGAGAAGATCGCTGGTCGCGGGCATCGGTTCCAGTATATCGCGTGCTGCCCGACTTTTGTTTTATAAAACGCCGTAGTGTAGAGTGGCGGCAATGTCAGTAACGCTCGTCTCCCTCACGCAACTGCTCAAGGCGAAGTGGCGGTACGCCCTCGCCGCGGTTGCCGTCGTGCTCGGGGGCTATTTCTTGATTTCCGGCGGTTCCGCGCAAGACGCGACGCTCGTGATAGTTCCGGGGGATTTTACAACACAAGTGGCAGTCTCAGGTTCGGTCGTGGCGGCCAGAGAGGTCGCGCTTGGCTTCGCGGCGAGTGGCCGAGTTGCAGGAGTCTATGCGCAGGTGGGGCAGCACGTCTATACCGGACAGCTCCTTGCAAGCGTAGAGAACGGTGACCTTGCCGCTTCCGTCGATGAGAAAAAAGCAGCGCTCGCCTCGCTTCTCGCGGGCACTCGGCCCGAGAAACTCGCGGTCGATCAGGCGACACTCGCGGACGCGCTCCGGAGCGCCTACACCGCCGCCGATGACGCCATTCACAATGTTGTTGACGCGTTCTTCAACAATCCGCGCACCGACCCGAAGCTCACCTTCTCTCTCTCCAACTCAGTTTTGAAGAGCGCGGTGGAGCAGGATCGTCTCACACTGGAGTCTGTCCTCGCAGCGTGGAAGCTCTCGCTCGGGAACGCCTCTGCAATTTCGGTGAGCACCTCGCTCTCGCAGCTGAGCACATTCCTCGCGGAGGCGAATGCAGCGATTAACCAAGCGACGCCGGACCAGAAGACTTCTGCAGCCACGCTTTCCTCATACACTTCTCTCCTTGCCTCTGCGCGCGCTAACGTAAACGTCGCGACCGCTGTGCTCGACTCGGCGGAGAAGTCGCTCGCGCTCGATGAAGCTGGCCCGACTGTCCCCGATGTCACCGCAGCCGAGGCTGAGGTCGCGGCTGCCGAGGCCGCACTCGCGAAGACCCAAGTACGCGCGCCCTTTTCCGGAATCGTTACGCGTATGGAAGCCAAGGCAGGAGCGATTGTCTCGCCCTCCGATGCGCAGATATCACTCCAGAGTGACGGAGTTTTCCAAATAGAAACCTATGTACCAGAAGTCGCCATCGCCGGCGTCGTCCCGGGGCTTGCCGCGACCACGACCCTTGACGCCTATGGGCCGACCGCCGTCTTTGCGGCAAGCGTCATCGCGGTTGATCCGGCGGAGACGCTCAAGGACGGCGTTCCGACCTATAAGACCACGCTCTCCTTCCGCGCGGCTGACCCGCGCATCCGGAGCGGCATGACCACGAACGTGCGTATCACCACCGGCACGCTCGCGAACGCGATCGTCGTTCCCGCGGGCGCCGTGGCTAACTCGGGCGGCGGCTCCTATGTCTCTGTTGTAGAAAATAAGAAGACGATCAAACGCGCGGTCACGACCGGTATCGCGCCCGCCCTCGGACAAGTTCAGATTATTTCCGGGCTCTCTGCGGGCGACATCATATTGCTCGCGCCGTAACACATGTTCTCGCCGCTCAATATCGGCGTCGGTTGGTATCTCGCGAAGCGGGCGATTCTGCGCGCGAGCATCTGGACCACAGCGCTCATCGTCTTTGTGATGTTGCTCACGTTCCTCAATCTCGTGGTGGTGACCGGCGTCTTAGTCGGGCTCGTGGAAGGGATTAATAATAGTTACCGCACGCAATACACTGGCGATCTCATCCTCTCCGCGCTCCCGACCAAAGACTATATTGAGAACACACCGAGTGTCATCGCGTTTTTGAAAACACTGCCGCAGGTCTCGCTCCTCACCGAGCGCTATCAGGCTGGCGGAACCATTGAGGCGAACTATCTGACGCGCACGTCGGACACTGAGAAGCCAAACGCCACCGGCGCGCAGATTATTGGGATTGATCCCTCGGCCGAGAACCTCTTCACCGGTCTCGCGAGTCATGTCATTGATGGGGCATATCTCGGCGATAACGATTACGATCAGGTCATGGTAGGTAACTTCCTTCTGGCTAAATACGCCTTCGGCAACCAGCCATCGCTCACCCCGCTCACCAACGTTGACCCCGGCTCTAAGATCCGTCTCAGCGTGGGCGGAGTGACGCGGGAGGTCATCGTGAAGGGCGTTATCAAGAGTAAAATCGCGCTCCTCGCGACGAGCGTTTTCGTGCCGGCTTCCGAACTACGGACCCTCATCGGCCGCACCGACCAGAATGTGGGTCAGATAGCGGTGCGGCTTGTGCCTGGGAGCGACCCGAATGCTTTTGAGGCGTTGCTGCTGCGCAGCGGGATAGGAGAAGAGGCGAAGATCCAGACATTTGCCGAGAGTATCCCGAACGGCGTCGCGGACATCAAAAATACCTTCGCAATGCTCGGCAACGGCTTCAGCTCCATCGGGCTGATTGTCGCAGCGATCACCATCTTCATCGTCATTTTCGTCAATGCGCTCACGCGGCGTAAGTTCATTGGCATCTTGAAGGGGATCGGCATTAGTGCAGAGGCGATCGAAATCTCCTATATCTTCCAATCCCTCTTCTACGCGGCGCTCGGCTCGGCGCTTGGGCTCATCGTCCTTTACGGTGTCCTGGTCCCCCTAATCGCGGCACACCCGATCAACTTCCCCTTCTCCGACGGGGTGCTGGTCGCGCCCATCCCTGGCACCCTGCTGCGAATCCTGCTCCTCGTGGCGGCGACCATCATCGCTGGGTATCTGCCCGCGCGGATGATCGTGCGGAAAAACACACTCGACTCGATCCTCGGCCGCGCGTAATACCATGATTGAAGTCAAAAATCTCGTGAAGACATTCAAGGACGGTCCCAAAGAGACGCGGGTGCTGAAGGGGATCGATTTCTCGAGTGCGAGCGGCGAGTTTGTCGCCATTATGGGCCGCTCGGGGGCGGGCAAGTCCACATTCCTCTACCAGATGTCCTTGCTTGATGAGCCGACTTCGGGCGAAATTTTAATAGAAAATAAAGAGGCGCACCGGATGAGCGAGCGGGAGAAAATGCTGCTGCGGCTCGCGGAGTTCGGCTACGTCTTCCAGGACTACGCGCTCCTGCCGGAATTGACCGCGCTCGAGAATGTCGTCGTCCCGCTCCTGATGCAGGGGCTCACGAAGAACGCGGCAGAGGTGAAGGCGGGAGAGGCGCTCGAGAAGGTGGGGCTCGCAAGCCGCTTCGACAATCTCCCCGGCCAGCTCTCGGGCGGCGAGCAGCAGCGGGTCGCGATCTCGCGCGCGATTGCGCACGGCCCAAGCATCCTCTTCGCCGATGAGCCGACCGCGAACTTGGATCGCGAGTCCTCCGCGGTCGTGATGAAGCTTTTTGAGGGGCTCCACCGGGCAGGGCAGACTATCATCATGGTGACGCACGAGGACGAGTACGCGAAGTTTGCGCAGCGTGTCGTAACGCTTGACGAAGGCAAAATAGTTTCCGAAAGAAAGTCGTAGGCGGGCTACTCGGGATTCAACCTTTTGAGTCCAAGCAATGTAAGGGTATTTTAGCGCGTCCGAAGCCGATTTGTCGAGGCTCTCGGGTCGGGAATTAAAAGTTCCCTCACTGTTGCATCGGCGAGAATCTTCATGGTATCGAAGATTGTTAATCGTTCGTGTTTCGGAATGAGCAACTGGAGATCTGTACAGGCAAGCGCAACGCAATCCACCTCCTTCTTTTCAAAGGAGTTGATGATACTGATGAGGCCGTCTCTATCTCGCGTGTTTTGCTGGCCTATCACCAAGTTATGGATGAATTTCCCGAGCCTCGCTTGCTCGAAACTATCGGGAGTCTCGTAGAGGATGCCGTGCTTGGCGAAGGCGTTCTCATACAGCTTGTTCTCGATGGTCGCCGAGGTTGAGACGATCCCGACCCTCTTGAATTTTCTCTCTTTCAAGAACCGGACGGTTTCTTCAACGATACTAAGAACGGGGACAGAGACCGAAGCTCGGATCTGCTCAATGAATACATGAAGCGAGTTGCAGGGCATGACGACGAAGTCCGCTCCAGACTTCTCGAGACGTCGAGCCTCCGCAATCAGGAACGGCAGCATCTTTTCTGCGCTCTGGTTCTTGGTGATGAGATCTTCCTCCAACTGGTACGGCAGAGGAACACTCGCGATTATTATCGAGGGGCGTGCGGTCTTGTCCTGCTTCTGGCAGGTGAATATCACGTCTAGGTAGAACTCGGCCGTCGTCTCTGGACCGAGCCCTCCGATGACTCCTACTGATATTTGCTTTTTCATGGTTTGGGTAGTGAATGGAATTAAAAAACCTCCTAGGAAGGAGGCGGGTGTCTTTGGCTTGAGAGGAGAATATTAATGCCAATACAACCCGCCGGAAGCGGTGTAATACCAAGCCTGTGCATTAATGTGTTTTACGTTCACGCTTACGACTATAGCACCTGCGCAAAAGCGGTCAACTAAGCCCTCGGGTCACCCCGATACTAAAGTCTTCGGGCGGATGGGGAGGGATTCGAACCCTCGATACGGATTTTATCCCGTATAGCGGATTAGCAATCCGCCGCTTTTAGCCGCTCAGCCACCCATCCAATGCTTCGCACAGTAGCAAATTTAGTGAGCTAAAGCGACCGGCAAAATATTTTGCGCGCCCGCGGCGCGGAGCGCAGAAACGGCAGCGGAGAGAGTCGCCGCCGAGCTCCTTTCTATGTCACTTGACTTTTTTGTACAATATATGTTAGGATCTAAAACGGAATGCCCGCATAATCTTGGGCGACCTATGGCCCTTGACAGAAAAATCCAAACAAACTAGGGAGGCTACAAATGGCAGTAACACTTGGAATGCCCGCCGCTCGCCCATTCAGCGTTGTCGGTGACGATCGAGTCTTCGTCACGGAGATCAGCCTGCTGCGAGAAGAACTCTCCCGAGCTAAGCTCAGCGAATGTATCGGCGCCGACCTCGACGAGATGAGGTGGCCGACCTTCGAGGGCGAGAGCATTTTTGGCTTCTCCGAAGCTGAACTCCGTACTTTCCTCGACCGCAGCGGTCTCGTCATGGTCCAGCGGTATGGCAGTAACACCCCAGACGTCGAGTGGGTCCGGCTCATCAAAAGGCCCGACCTGCCGTGGTTCACGGGTCACAAGCTTCTCGACCACAATGCCTTTCTGGAGTACCAGTTCCAGATCGGCCGCTGGGACGGTAAGAATTGGCCCGGGGTGGCCTATATGATCACACGCGCTCTCTCCCCGGTGCTCAGGCGGAAAATCATTCTCGACGTTCCGCACCAACGCTCCCGAGAGTATGCCGATCGAGGCGCCTTCCAGATCTATATTTGGTCAACGCCGCATTCGGGTGCGCCCCACAATCACCGCCCGCCCGAGACTATCTGGGGCTATCACGTCGATTGCCGCGATGGGGGCTACCAGCCGAGCGAGGAAGGGGCCTCGAGCATCATGATTCGCGATGGGAGCTGGGCGGTTGCGGAACTGCTCCCCAACGCCCTCTACGTCCATCACGATCTCGTTAATGAGGGCACAGGCAACGAGCTGAAAATACTGCTCCGTCTGCTCAGCGAGATAGCGAAGCTCATGGGAGACCCAGCCAAGTACCAAGTCTTTCTCGCACGTGCCCGCGAGGCTCATGCGAAGAGGCAGCGAGAAATCTTCTGCACGCTCATCGAGAAAAGCATTCCCGAACGGAGCAGGCGGCATGATGAGCTCGTGTCGGCCGCACGGGGGAAGGTCGCTCAAGTTCGGGGCAAGCTGGTGGCGGCCGAACGTAAGTTGTTCGGCCTACAACAGTCTGTCCTTGACCCGAAGGAGGTCGTCCGACGCTTCGAGGAGGAAATCCTCAAGCTCCAAAAAAGCAAGGTTACGCTCGTGGAAGAAGTTTTCTTCAAGGACCACGGCGGGGAGATTCCCCGCTTGCATGCCCTCACGAAGGAGATCACCAGCGTCAATCCGTCGACCGGGAATACGCACCTGCTCGGCCGCTACGAGATCATCTTGGATCTCGAAGAAGCGGAAGTGCAGTTCCTTAACAAGGATCGGCGTCCTGCGGGTTTCCACGGTCCGCACCTCAATGAGGACGGATGGCCCTGTCTCGGCAATATCGAAGACGATATGGCGGGATATATCGGTCACTTCGAAATCGAGGCGGCGCTCGCCCTCGCAATTGCCTTCCTCCAGTCGCCCAACCCGGACGATGCGTGGGGCCGGAATCTTCTGCGCTTTCCCGTTGTGGAGGAAAGGGCCCTCAGTGAGCCCGCTTAGTTGGTTGAAACAAGACAGCAACAAAGGAGAAACGCTATGGGCCCCCCTAATGGCCAGCGCCTGAAGGGGTTCTACCCAGTTGCGGTAGCGCCCCTGGCGCCTGCGGACCGGTTCGCCCGGCCCGCAGGCGCGCATCTCACCATTGGTCCGCTGAACAGCAAACAGTGGCCGAAGGTGATTCTTACGCCGGAGGCCCACGGCAAAATGTGGGCACTGGTGCAGACCTGTGAGATCGAAGTCGGGTGGTTGTCGACGTGCTTCAAAACGGAGAACGGGGATTTCGTCATCGACAACGTCTTCGTTCCCGGGCAGCGGTGCACAGCGGCCTCCACCACCATCACCAAGGACGGCGAAGCCGGACTCCTCGACGCGCTTCTGCGCGCCAAGAAGTACGAATCGATCAACCGTCTTGGATGCTGGGGGCACAGCCACGTCAATATGGCCGTGTTCGCAAGCGGCATTGACGAAACCCAGACAACGACGTACCTCAAGAAGCGGCGGGAGCAAAAGCACGATCACTTCATTCGCGTGATCGCCAACAAACACGGCGATTTCTTCTGCAGTCTCTACCAGCTCGACCTGGAGATGGTGCTTCACAACCCGCCGCTCGAAGCCCCAAAACCAAAGGCCAAAAGGTATCTTGAATGGGCCAAGGGTGAGATCGAGCGCAACGTAACGCCCGAGGTCATCACCGCTGCGAACTTTGCAATCCTAGGCTCGGAACTCGACGCCTTCGATCTGCAGATGCTTGACGGGTGGTTCAGGTCCGGGTTCTTGGATCCCATTGCGTACGAACGACTCAAGCTGCTTTCCCACTCTTTGCCGAATCAATCCGCAACGCCGGACGATCGGCCCAACCGGGGAGGTTATGAATGAGCACAAGTACGGCACGAAAGCGTGTAAACCCAATCCGCCACATCCTTCTGTTCGACCCGGAGCGGTTTGACAACTCCCGCGTCGACGTGATAGGTTGCGGGGCGGTTGGTTCTCGGATCGCGATGGAAATGGCCAAGCTCGGCGTACGCAATCTTCATCTATGGGATGGCGACTGCGTCGAGTCCCACAACATCGCGAATCAGCTCTTTACGCTTACGGACATCGGGCGACCGAAAGTCGAAGCGCTCGCCGAGGCAATCTTGGCGGCGACCGGCTTGGAGTCAACGGCGCATCATCAGCGCATCGAAAGCCCCGTTACCTTGGGGAGTGTCGTGTTCCTCGCCGTCGATACCATGGCGGCGCGGAGAGCAATCTTCAAGGACTGTCTGCATCTCAAATTCACGACGCAAGTGGTGATTGATGTGCGGATGGGAGTCGAGGAGCTTCGCGTCTACGGGTTCAACCCCCGCTCTCGGGCGGAGGTATTGGCCTGGGAAGCGACGCTCACCAACGACGCTCAAACGGTCGAAAGCGCCTGTGGGGCGCGGACGACTGTCGGGGCGACTGCAGGAATCACCGCGTGTATCGCGGTTCACCGGTTCCTCCAGTATTATCGGCGGGATGTCGTGAGGGATCCCGCGTTCCTACAACCCCCTCACTTCGAGCAGGTGATGATGCTACGGCCTCTCATCACCATAACCAGAGGAGTGTGACATGACCGAAAAAGTGACCGTCGTTCAGACCGGCGCTGTCCGCGAGATCGACTTCACCGAAGGCATGACCGTCAAGCAGGCCATCGCGGCCGCTGATCTTCAAGTCAGCGAAAACCACGAAGTCCGGCTCAACGGTTCTCCCTGCCCCGATCACGACACCGTGCTCAAGGCCGGTGACCAGGTGATGATCGTCGGGCAAATCGCCGGCGCCTGAAAGCGCCACTACAGTTCCTTGGGGCCACGAGTAATCCTCGTGGCTTTTTTCTTTTACAAAACAAAATTTCCGCTCTTAGTGTGCGAGCGCGACCGGCAAAATATTTTGCGCGCCCGCGGCGCGGAGTGCAGAGACGGCGGCAGAAAGAGTCGCGCCGGTGGTGGTGACGTCGTCGAGGAGTATGTAAAGGTGCGACTGGGAGGCCGGATGCGCGGCGCTGAAAGCGCCGCGCATGTTTTGTTCGCGTTCTCTTCGCGGCAGCGAGATTTGAGAGGCGGTTTCTTTCGTGCGGACCAGTACGTTGGTTTCAAGCGGGATGCCCAGTTCCCTTGACGCTCTTTTTGCGATTTCCTCCACTTGGTTGTAGCCGCGTTCTGTGCGCCGTTTGGCGCCAAGCGGGATCGGCACCAGGCGCGCAGCACGCAAATCAACATCGGCATTCTGGAGATATTCCACGAGTGCTGAGGAGAGCAGCGCGAACGCCCGCTCGCTGCCCCGATACTTCGCTTCGTGGATTGCGGCGCGCACAAGCTCGTTCGGGAAGGGCAGCAGAGCAGTTGCATTCACCCCACCAAGCGCGACTAATTCCGGGGCGAGAAGCGAGGGAAGGGAGTCGGGCGTCGCGTCCCGTACGACGCGCTCGTCGGCGCGCGGAGGAAAAAGAAAGTCGAGAAGCCGCATGTTACTATTCTCGCATGGCATTCTTCGGCCTCTTCGGCGGGAAAAAGTCGGCGAGCGTGCTCGGCGTTGACATCGGCTCGTCCTCGCTCAAGGTTGTCCAGCTGCGCAAACAGGGCGGCAAGGCGATTCTTGAGACCTACGGCGAGCTCGCACTCGGCCCTTACGGCGGCTCGGAGGTCGGGCAGGCGACTAATCTCTCTGCCGAGCAGATCGCGACGACCCTTAAGGACTTATTGCGCGAGGCGAAGGTGACGACCAAGAGCTGCGGCGTCTCTATCCCCTACGCGCGCTCTTTGCTGACCCTGGTCGAGCTCCCGCGCCGCAGGGATGCGCGAGAGCAGAAAACGGTGATAGAGCTTGAAGCGCGCAAATATATCCCCGTGCCTATTGCTGAAGTGCAGCTCGACTGGTTCATCGTGCCTTCCTCGGAGCCGGGCAAGGAGGACGCGTACCAGGCCAGCAAGGTGGAGGTGCTCCTCGTCGCGGTGCACAACGACGAGCTCAAAATTTTAGAAAGCGTCGTGAAAGAGTCAGGACTCACTGCGAGCTTTTATGAAATAGAGATATTCAGCACCATCCGCGCGGTGGTTGATGAACCGATGAAGCCCACGATGGTCCTCGATATCGGCGCCGCCTCCACCAAGGTGTATGTGGTCGAGCGCGGCGTGGTCGCGCTCTCGCACTCGATCAGTGCGGGGAGCCAAGACATCACGCGCGCTATCGCCGCCTCCGGCAATCTCACCATCGCGCGCGCCGAGGCGCTTAAAAAGGAGGAGGGTCTTGGCGAGGACGGCTCGCGCTCCTCGCTCGAGCTCGTCTTCTCGCGCATCTTCTCCGAGGCGCGCCGCGTCGTGATGCAGTATGAGACGACAAATCGCAAGTCGATTACCGCCATTGTGCTCACGGGCGGCGGCGGCGTGACCAAAGAGCTCGGCGTCTACGCCAAGCAAACATTCTCTATCGATGTGCGGGTCGGCGATCCTTTTGCAAAAACAGAAGCGCCGGCATTTATGCGCCCGATTCTCGAGGAGATCGGCCCCGAGTTCGCGGTGGCGGTCGGCCTCGCACTCCGCAAGCTCACCGAGGAGTAGCGCTGAGCGGTTCTGCACAGAGTCTGCGCGTACTTGCGCCTTCCTACCGTATACTATAAAGAAGTATGCCCCCCACGATACCGACCTCGTTCATCCCACATCCGGCCGGTTCTCCCCAGCAGCGCTACAAAGCGGACTTCGCCGGTGCGCTCTCGCTCGTCGCGTATCTCATCCTGCTTCTCACCGTTTTCGCGGCGGTCGGCGTCTTCTTCTACGGCCGCATCCTCAACGCGGAGCTTTCCGCGAAGGACGCTGCGCTCGCGAAGGCCGAGTCCGCGATTGATCCCGCGACAGTCGCGAGCTTCGTCCATCTGCGCGACCGGCTTGTCTCGGGCGAGAGCTTGCTTAATTCGCATGTCGCGCTCTCCGGGCTCTTCGCCGCGCTCGAGAATCTCCTGCCGGCTTCAGTCCGCTTCAGCTCGCTTCACGTCTTAGTGGACCAGAAGAATGGCGTCATGCTCCGCGGCGGAGGAGTGGCGCGGAGCTTCAACGCGCTCGCTGCTGCCTCCGCGGCATTCTCAAGTGATGGGCGGATCAAGGACGCGATCTTCTCCAATATCACCGTGGTGCCCGATGGCTCCGTCACTTTTGTGCTCACAGCAACGCTTGATCCCAAGCTGATCGCCTTCCTGCCCATCGCTGCCGCCGCAGGGGCGGCAGCGATGGGCGCCACTACGCCATGACCAGCCGCATCCTCCCCGTCTTCGCTCTCATCGTCGCCGCGCTCATCTTCTTCGGCTATGTAGACTCCGCCTGGACCGGTTCTGTCACGGCGGCAAAAGCATCCATCATGCTGGACAATCAGGCGCTCGCCTCCGCGAGCGAATACAGCACACGCCAGGACGAGCTCGCCTCGGCCCGGAACGCAATCGATCCCGCTGGCCTCGCACGCCTCAACGCATTCCTCCCCGATTCCGTAGACAACGTCCGCCTCATCCTTGATCTTGATGCGCTTGCGGCGCGCTCAGGACTCGCGCTCGCCTCTATCGATGTTGCCGGTTCCTCGGCTCCGAGCTCGTCGGCGAATCAGACGGCGCTCTCGGGGGCGGCGAACACGCCGGTGGGCTCCGTCGACCTCTCACTTGCGGCCTCGGGGAGCTACAGCGCGTTCCAGAATTTCCTGCGCGGGGTGGAATCGAGCGCGCGACTCCTTGACATCACCGACCTCTCGGTGCGCGGCTCTGACACCGGTATCTACAGCTATCAGATGACCATCCGCCTCTACTGGCTCCGCTAGCATCTTCCTATGAAACTGAACACCAAAAACCTCCTCTACATTCTCGCCGCGGTCGTGGTTGCGGCCGGCCTCTATTGGTATTTCTTCACCGGCTCCGGGGGGAATGCCCCACCCTTGTCGGCCTCCGCACCCGCGCAAAACGAAGCGCAGGCCCAGTTCGACACCCTGGTCGGGGAGCTGAATCCGATCTCCTTCAATCCCGTCATCTTCTCGGATCCGCGTTTCGCCGCGTTGGTCGACCTGGCGACGCCGATCGCGCCGGAAGCAACCGGTCGCATCGACCCCTTCGCCCCGCTCGGCGCGAAGAGCAAATGAGGAATGAATCTGCTTGGCCTCTTGCTTGAGAAGGGGATCCTCTCGCCCTCGGATCGCGCCGGAGTAGAGGCGGAGCTCGCCAAGAAACGTCCGCTCGCCGAGGCGCTCGCGGATCGCGGCATCTCGCTCGCGGACGCACTCTCGGTCGCGGGGCAGGCCTACGGCATCCCCGGACGAGTACTTGGTGACCCTCCCGCGGATCAGGAGGCACTCGGCTATATCCCGATAGATTCAGCGCGGCACTATGGATTCGTACCCCTTGATGTGGCCGACGGAGCGCTTGAAGTGGGCATCGTGGACCCGGACAACATCGAGGCCCTCGACGCGCTCCAGTTCATCTCGGGCCAGATCGGGATACCCTACAAGATTTTCCTCATAGCAAAACAAGATTTTGATCGCGTGCTTGATGCCTATCAGAATCTTACGGGCGAAGTGGGCAGGGCGCTTTCAGAATTTGAAACCTCCGGAGCCCCCGGCGAGAGCGCACGGGGGAAGAAAACCGCAGTCCCCGAGCCGAGCTTGGTGGGCGAGGAAAATCTTAATCTTACCGGCCCCTCGGAGACGCTCAAGGAGGACGCGCCGGTCACCAAGATCGTCTCCACTGTTTTACGCTACGCAATTGAAGGCAAAGCTTCCGACATCCACGTTGAACCATCGCCCGCGAAGACGCGCGTGCGCTTCCGCATGGACGGCGAGCTCCACACCTCGCTCGAGCTCCCCACGAAGGTGCATGAATCAGTCGTCGCGCGCGTGAAGATCCTCGCGCAGCTCCGGCTCGACGAGAAGCGCAAGCCTCAGGACGGGCGCTTCTCGGCCACCGTGGAGGGGCACCGCATAGACTTCCGCGTCTCCACCTTCCCGACGGAGTTCGGTGAGAAGGTCGTGATGCGTATCCTGGATCAGTCGGCAACGACCGCATCCCTAGAGTCGGTAGGTCTTTCTGGCGAGCAACTACTGCGCGTGCGGGACATGCTGAAGAAGCCCTACGGCATTATCCTTATCGCTGGTCCAACGGGGAGCGGTAAATCAACAACGCTCTTCGCGATGCTCTCGGAGGTAGATCGCGAGCGCGAGAATGTCGTCTCGCTTGAGGACCCCGTGGAGTACCAGATCCCGGGCGTCGCCCAAAGCCAGGTGCGCCCCGAGATCGGCTACACCTTCGCCACCGGGCTCCGCTCAATCCTGCGGCAGGACCCGGACGTGATTATGGTGGGAGAGATCCGCGATAAGGAGACCGCCGCGCTCGCCGTACAGGCCGCACTCACCGGCCACCTCGTCTTCTCCACCATCCACACCAACTCCGCCGCGGGCGCCATCCCGCGCCTCATCGACATGGGCGTTGACCCTTTCCTCATCGCGCCGACCTTGATCTCGGTGATCGGCCAGCGTCTCGTCCGGAAACTCTGCCCGGGCGCGGAGAAAGCGTTCCCGATCAAGGACAGCATCCGGCTGCTTCTCGACCGCGAGTTCGCGGATTTGCCCGAGGCATACCGCAAGAAATTGCCGCCCTTTAAAGAATTTTTCCACGCGACTCCCACCGGGGAATGCCCGAGCGGCGTGCGCGGACGCACCGCCGCTTTTGAAATTCTCGCGATGGACAAAGGCCTCGAGCAGGTCATCCTCAAGGAACCAGTAGAGGAAAAGGTCTATGCCGTCGCGCGGGAGGCGGGTATGCTCACCATGCGTGAGGACGCGATCCTCAAAGCGCTTCGGGGCGAGATACCCTTCGAGGAGGTAAACACGCTTGGCGGCGAGTTGTTCCCCGAAGGCTCCGAGTCCTAATCCCTACCGTAGTACACTATCCGTATGGCATATCGAGTCTACATTGTTGACGACGACCGCTTCCTCCTCGATCTCTACGCGGTGAAGTTCAAGAATGCAGGCCACGAAATCACCGCGCTCGGGGGCGGCGAGGAGCTGCTTGCGGCACTGCGGAAGGGTGCAGCCCCGGACGCCATCGTGCTCGATCTCATCATGCCCGGAGTGAGCGGCTTCGACGCCCTGGAGGCGATGCGCAAGGAGAAACTCGCGCCGAAAACGAAGGTCATCATCCTTTCCAATCAAGGGGGAGATGGCGATCTCGATCGCGCGAAAAGCCTCGGCGCGGACGGCTACATCGTGAAGGCCTCCGCGATTCCCTCTGAAGTGCTCGCCGAGACAATCCGCACGATAGAGGGCGGCGCAAAGAGCACCGCGAAAAAATAACCATGGCTGCCGACAAACGACTTCTTGAACTCCTCGATCTCGTCGTCGCCCAGGGCGGCTCGGATTTGCATCTTTTTGCGGGCGGGAGCCCGATGATTCGGGTCTCGGGTGCCTTGGTGCCGGTCACCAAATATAACGCGCTCACCGGCGAAGAGACCGAGGCGATGTTGAAGTCCATCGTCCCCGAGGAGCGCTGGAAGATTTTTATAGATACCCAGACCATTGACCTCTCCTACGCGCATCGGGCCGATGCGCGCTTCAGGGTCAACGGCTACCGGGTCCAGGGCGCGACCGCACTTGCGCTCCGGCTCATCCCCGCCAAGATACGGACCTTCGCCGAACTTAATCTCCCCTCCGTGCTTGAGATCTTCACGCAGCGGGAGCAGGGATTCTTCCTGGTCGTCGGGCCGGTCGGGCAGGGCAAGTCAACCACCTTAGCGGCAATGATTGATCGCATCAACGACAGCCGCGCCGAGCACATCCTCACGATTGAAGACCCCGTGGAATATCTTTTCATGCCGAAGAAGTCGCTCGTGCACCAGCGCGAGGTGCATATCGACGCACCGGACTTCCACACCGCGCTCCAGAGCGCCTTCCGTGAAGATGTGGACGTCATCATGGTGGGCGAGATGCGCGACTACGAGACGATCTCAAGCGCGGTCACCGCCGCCGAGACGGGTCACCTTGTCCTCTCAACCCTCCATACCAACAACGCGGCGCAGACCATCGACCGGATCATCGACATGTTCCCGGCCGAGCAGCAGGCGCAGGTGCGGGTCCAGCTTGCGGGTTCCTTGGCGGGGATTTTTTCGCAACGCCTCATCCCGCGAGTTTCGGGCGGGCTCCTGCCGGCCTATGAGCTCCTCATCAACAACAACGCGGTCGCGAATCTCATCCGCGAAGCGCGGACCCACGAGATTAGCGCGGTCATCCAGACTTCTTCGCAGGAGGGAATGATCGATATGGATCGCTCGCTCGCCGAGCTGGTCCGCAAGGGCGAGATTACCGTCGAGCACGCCTACGAACACGCGATGGACCCAAAGACATTTGAGCGCTATCTCTAGCTATGCTCTTCAAGTACCGCGCCATAGACCAGGATTCTCACGAGCGCGAGGGGACGATCGAGGCCCTCTCGCAGGACGTCGCTGTTTCCGCGCTCCAGCGCCGCAACCTTATCATCTCTTCGATCGAGTCCGGCGAGAAGAAATCTCTTTTAGAATTCGAACTCCCGTTCTTCAAGCACATTTCTAACAAAGACGTCGTCATCCTCTCGCGACAGATCGCGACCCTTTTCGAAGCGCAGGTCTCTGCGCTCCGCATCTTCCGCCTCTTGGCGAGCGAGGTGGACAACAAAGCGCTCGCGAGCGTCCTCTCCGAGGTCGCGGACGATCTCCAGGGCGGCAGCCCCATCAGCAAGGCGCTCGCGCGGCACCCCAAAGCCTTCAGCGCCTTCTACGTCAACATGGTGCGCGCGGGCGAGGAAAGCGGCAAGCTCTCCGAGACTTTCGGCTATCTCGCGGACTATCTCGACCGCTCCTACGAGGTGCTCTCCAAAGCCGAGAACGCGCTCATTTATCCGATATTCGTCGTTTGCGTCTTCCTCGGCGTGATGGCGCTCATGCTCACGCTCGTGATCCCGAAGATCAGCGCAGTCTTGCTCGATTCCGGCCAGCCGATACCCTTTTACACCAAGCTCGTCGTCGGGCTCTCGAGCTTTTTCGTTAACTACGGCATCTTCGTACTTCTCTTGCTGGTGGCGGGCGGCTTCTATCTCTGGCGGCTGGGGAAGACCGAGGCGGGGAAGGCCGTGCTTGATCGACTGAAGATCGCGGTACCCTATGTGGGCGATTTGTATAAAAAACTCTACCTCTCGCGGATCGCGGACAACTTCTCCACCATGCTCCTCTCGGGCGTCGCGGTCATCGAGGCCTTGGACATCACCGGTGCCGTGGTGGGCAATGCCGCCTACAGCTCGGTCCTCGGCGCGGTTGCCTCTGATGTGAAGGGCGGCTCCTCCATCTCGGACGCGCTCGCGCGCCATGCAGAAATTCCCGGCATCATGGTCGCGATGGTGCGGGTCGGCGAGGAAACCGGCGAGCTCGGGAAAATCCTCACCACGCTCGCCAAGTTCTACAATCGCGAAGTGATCAATGCAGTGGACACGCTCGTCGGCCTCATCGAGCCGATCATGATCGTGCTCCTCGGACTTGGCGTCGGGACGCTCTTGGCCGCCGTTCTCTTGCCCATCTACAACCTCGCGGGCGCTATTTGAGAGCTATCCACACCCCACTTCCCCTGCTATGCGGAGGGGCGTACAATGAGGGC
>JACQBN010000010.1 GCA_016194455.1 Candidatus Kaiserbacteria bacterium
AGCATCTCCTCTAGGAGCGGGGCAGTCTCCCCGCAATCGTAGTCAATGCGGTTCGTATCGCTCGCGACGACAATTTTAATTTCTTCAAAGAGCCGCCGCCCGTCCACCGTAATCGATGCCGCCTGCCGTGCGGTATCAGCCGTCTCTTGCGCCTCCGCGCGGACTTGCTCTGGCTTTTTCGCGAAGACGCGCAGGATAAGCCCGAAACGTTTTTCTGCGGTCGTTACCATCGTTCCATGCTCGCAACAAGGAAGAGGAGTGTCAATCTGCTCGCGGACGCTGCGACCCTTGCCCCGTCGCAGCGGTTAAGTATAGATATACCTCCTATGAAGATTCTCGTTACCGGAGCAGCGGGCGCCGTCGGCTCGCATGTGGCTGAGGCTTTGGCGCGCGCGGGCCACGCCGTCCACTGCATCGACTCATTCGATCCCTTCTACGCGCGGGAGCTCAAGGACAGCACGGCCGCCGATCTTGCAGAACACGGCATCCGCCTCGTCGAGCTTGACCTCTGCACCGCGGATCTTGCGCCACACCTCGACGGCGTCGAGGTGATCTATCATTTCGCCGCGCAACCCGGGCTCGCGACGCACGTTCCCTTCGTCCACTACGTGCGGAACAATCTGCTCGCGACCTACCACCTCCTCGAAGCAGCGAGGCGCGCAGGCAGCGTGTTGCTCTTTGTGCATATCTCCACCTCCTCAGTCTACGGCGCGCACGCTGCGGGCGACGAAGCGAGCGAGCCGAAACCGACCTCCTTTTACGGCGTGACTAAGCTCGCCGCCGAGCAGCTTGCGCTTGCGTATCACCGGGAAGGGCGCCTGCCAGTCGTAGTCCTGCGGCTTTTCTCGGTGTATGGAGAGCGGGAACGTCCGGAGAAACTCTTTCACAAGTTCATCAAAAGCGTTCTCAACGAAGAGCCATTCATGCTCTACGAAGGAGCGGAGCGCCATGTTCGCAGCTATACGCATGTGGCTGACATCGTGAGCGGCTGTCTGCTCGCGCTCGCGCACCCCGAGAAGGCGGTGGGGCACATTTTCAACCTCGGCAATGACCACACCGTCACGACCATCGACGCTCTCGCGGCGCTCGAGAAGATCCTTGGGCAGAAGGCGAATGTCGTGCGCCTGCCGCGCCGCTCGGGGGATCAGCTCGAGACTGCCGCCAACATCCAGAAAGCCCGCAAGCTCCTCGGCTATAACCCCGTCATACGTATTGAAGAGGGGCTCGCGCGAGAGGCGCAGTGGTACCGGGAGAAGGTTTGGGGAAGGGCGTAAAAAAGAGCCCTTGACAACATTGTATCAGTTTGTTATGATAGCGCCGTACCTGACAGGAGGTAACGACATGCGGTACGCGTTCTTTGTGGTCCTGGCGGCGATGATTTTGTCCCAGTCGACGGGGCTTTTTGTGGACGAAAGCGTCGCTCGCGAAGCCCTGGAAAATCAGGGATTCACCAAGGTCACGGTTACTGAACGGATCTGGTTCTTTCCATCGCTGCGCGGCTGCGGCAGCGGGGATGCGGCTCGCTTCAATGCGACCGCCACGAATCCGATTGGCAAGCCGGTGCAGGTGTACGTCTGCAGCGGCTGGCTCTTCAAGGGTTCTACCGTTCGTTCGTAACTAAAAGGAAGGACCGAAAGTCGGGGGATCTCTCCCCCGACTTTTCTTTTTAGTTCGTCTCATTTATACTCTCCCTCATGACTCGCTATCGGGTGGCTGCCGTGATTGCGCTTATCGCCGGATTCTTGCTCGCCTATTTCATCTGGGCGAGCGATGCCTCTCCCGAGAGCCGCTACCGCTTCAAGCTCGGGCTTGACCTGGCCGGCGGCACCGAGCTCGTCTACAAGGCCGATATGTCGCAAACTCCAGCAGCCGAGCAGTCCGGCGCTCTCACCGCGCTCCAGGGCGTCGTCGAGCGGCGGGTAAACCTTTTCGGCGTCGCGGAGCCCCTGGTCCAGACCGAGCGCGCAAGCGCACTCTCTGGCACCACCGAGGATCGTTTGATAGTCGACTTGCCGGGCGTCACCGACATCAACGCCGCAGTCGCTGCGCTCGGCAAAACGCCAACGCTGGAATTCAAACTTGCGACAACTGCTCCCGCGGGCCCGGGGCAGGCGACCAGCTCTGTCGCTTTCATCACCACCGGCCTTACCGGCCGCTATCTCTCGAGTGCCGCTTTACAATTTGGTAGCGGAGCGACCGCGGGTCTCGTCTCTCCCGAGGTTCTGCTTACCTTCAACGCTGAAGGAGCGAAGCTTTTTGAACAGCTCACGAGCCAAAACGTCGGCCAAGTACTCGCGATATTTCTTGATGGCCAACCCATTTCAACGCCCGTCATTCAAGAAGCGATCCCGGGCGGGGTCGCGACCATTACCGGTCACTTCAGCGCGACCGAGGCGCGCGACCTAGTGCGGAACCTCAATTTCGGCGCGCTGCCCGTCCCGATCACACTCGAAAGTTCTTCGGCAGTTGGCCCCACCTTGGGCGCCGCAGCGATTGCCGCCGGCGTGGTCGCCGGGCTCCTCGGCTTCGCGATCGTCGCGCTCTTCATGACCCTCTGGTACCGCTTCGCGGGCCTCATCGCGGCGGTGGCGCTCGCGGAGTATCTGGTCTTCATGCTCTCCATCATCAAGGTAATCCCGATTACCCTCACCGCTTCGGGCATCGCGGGGCTTATCATCTCGCTTGGCATGGCGGTGGACGCGAATGTGCTTATTTTCGAGCGCACCAAGGAGGAGCTCCGCGAGGGGAAGCCGCCGCGCGAGGCGGTGCATATCGGCTTCGCGCGCGCGTGGACCGCGATCCGCGACGGCCACCTCACCATGCTCATCTCGGGCGTCATCCTCTTCTGGCTCGGCACTTCTATCGTGCAGGGCTTCGCGCTCGTCTTCGTGCTCGGGGTGCTCGCCTCCTTCATCTCCGCGGTTTCGCTCTCGAGAGTGTTCCTGCTCGCTCTTGTGCCAGGCGAACAAGGCGGCGGGTGGCGCTTCCTGCTCGGCAGCGGTTTCCGTAACAACTGATCTATGTACATCGCTCGCCATCGCACACTCTTCTTCTGGATCACCGGCCTCCTCCTTGCGGCCGCCGTCGCCGCAATCCTATTCTTCGGGCTCCCACTCGGCATCGACTTCACCGGCGGCTCACTGATGCAAATTTCGTATCCTGCTGGGCGCCCTGCACTCGCCACGATCCAAGAGCAGGTAGCGAGCATTCCGCTTGGCGCCGTCTCGGTCATCCCCTCGGGAGCAAATAACGTTTCTATCCGTACGCGCACGATGACACCTGCCGAGCATTCTGCTGTCCTCTCCGCCATATCAGGGAATGCACTCATCTCCGAGCTCGCCTACACCTCGGTAGGTCCCGCGCTCGGGAGCCAGTTCGCTGCCAAAGCGCTCTGGGCACTCATCGCAGTCATTCTTGTTATCGTCCTCTATATCACTTTCGCCTTCCGCAAGGTGTCGCGGCCAGTGCCCTCCTGGTGCTACGGCCTCACGGTCGTCGCGATTCTCGCTCATGACCTCATCATCCCCGCCGGCTTCTATGCCATCCTCTGCTACTTCACCGGCGCGCAAGTAGATTCGCTCTTCGTCGTCGCGCTCCTTGCCTTGCTCGGCTATTCGGTCAATGACACCATCGTTATCTTCGACCGCGTGCGCGAGCACCTCGCGAGGAACGAGAAGACCGGATTGCGCGAGGAGTTTGTAGACACCGTCGGTAAATCGATCAGCGAAACGATGACCCGCTCCATCAACACCTCCTTCACCGTTATCCTCGCGCTCTCGGCGCTCATCTTCCTCGGCGCCGCAGTGACCCGCAACTTCGCGCTCGTGATGCTGGTCGGGGTGATTGCCGGCACCTATTCCTCCATCTTGCTCGCCGCACCGCTCTTGGTCCCGCTTGCGCGCCGCTTCGCCCGCACATGATCATCGGTATCACCGGCACGCTGGGCGCGGGTAAAGGAGAAGTCGCAGAATATTTGGTCAAGCAAAAGGGCTTCAAGCACTATTCTTCTCGGGCACAAATCGTCGCGGAGATTGAGCACCGTGGTCTACCGGTAAATCGCGACACGATGACAGCAGTTGCCAACGATATGCGTCGTACACACGATCCAGCGTATCCGCAGCCGCAATCGTATGAGCAAGCACTTGCCGATCACGCAGAGAATGCCGTCATGGAGTCGGTTCGCGAAGTAGCCGGCGCAGCGTTTCTCAAGGCGCACGGCGCATTCCTGATCGGCGTCGACGCGGATCCGCGCATTCGCTACGAGCGCGCGATTAAGCGAGGGTCGAGTACGGATCATATAGATTTCGAAACATTTGTCGCGCAGGAGAAGCGGGAAATGCAGAACACCGACCCAACAAAACAGAATATCGGCGCCATCATGAAGATGGCGGATGCCGTGCTCACCAACAACGGCACGAAAGAAGAGCTGCATCAGCAGATAGAACAAACGCTTCAAACATTCAGCGCCTCCGACAAGGATTGACGGCTCCTTGAAGAGTATCGCTCCCCGCCCTCTGACGCAACTTGCAATAAGTTAGGATGTGTAGTAGTTTCTCAAGCAGAAGAGGCAACTGAGGAGAACACAATGCCAAGGTATCGTTTTTTCGGCCGGTACAAGACTGCCAGTCAAAAAGCTGCCACCGAGTTGACGGAAATTATGAGTTTCGATGCGGCCACCGACGCTGCCGCTCGCGCGCAGGTTACGGAATTCCGCAGGAACCGTACGCCTATCGTGAATGCTCGGCTTGTCCGAATCGAAGAGCTCGAGGTCAAGGTCGAGGATACGCCCGGGTACGAGTTCCTTCCCTGGAACGATTGCGAATGCGGTTGCTACTGTTCCAATATCACTCTTGGCTCACGGACCTACTCAGTCTTCCATCGGGACATCGATACGTTCCGCCTCGACTACGGCCACAGCGCATTCGCCGGGGCTCTTGGCATCTTCGACTCCTTTGCGGATGCCGACCGCGAGGTCCGTCGTCTGGCGAAGCTCCACGTGGGAAAGGAATTCGGCGCTCTGAAAGAAACAGCCCAAGCCCTCGGGGTTCCGACTGCCTAATCAATCCGCCGCCGGCCCTCCGGCGGCTTTTCTTTATCCGCGTTTGCCACCACACCAACCGGGTTGGTGTGGTGGCTTGACGCCCTTAAGGGCTTCCGCTAGGATGACTCCACTGCCACTCCGATAGCGAGAAGGCGGTCGTGCGCCCGAGAAAATGGACTCGGAAGAGTTCATTTGTCGTCTAGCGCTGTTATTTGAAAATGGAATACGTGCAAGCCCGCGGCGCTTCGCGCCGCGGGCGAAAAGATGTGTGAATTGTTTTGTTCCGCTTATTCTTAATGAGAGTTTGATCCTAGCTCAGGGTGAATGCTGGCGATGTGGATGAGTCATGCAAGTCAAGGGGTACTGAGGTCGCAAGACCGAAGTAAACCGGCAGACGAGGTAGTAACGCGTAGGTAGACCCCCCGAAGTCGGGCATAGCCAGCCGAAAGGTTGGGTAATTCCCGATAGTCACTGAGGCGCAAGCCGAATGTGTAAAGTTTTTTCGCTTCGGGAGTTGCCTGCGCAGTATCAGCTAGTTGGTAGGGTAACGGCCTACCAAGGCTACGACGCTTAGGGGAGCTGAGAGGCTGACCCCCACCGATGGGACTGCGACACGGCCCATACTCCTACGGGAGGCTGCAGACGAGAATATTCCGCAATGGGCGAAAGCCTGACGGAGCGACATCGCGTGATGGATGAAGTGCTTCGGTACGTAAACATCTTTTATCGGGGACGAAGTCATTGACGGTACCCGATGAATAAGGGGCTCCTAACTCTGTGCCAGCAGGAGCGGTAATACAGAGGCCCCAAGCATTACCCGGAATCACTGGGCGTAAAGGGTGTCCAGGCGGCCCTATTAGTCTCTTGTAAAATCCGTGGGCCTAACCTACGGCGCGCAAGGGAAACGGTAGGGCTCGAGGGCGCGAGAGGTGCACGGAACTCATGGTGGAGGGGTGAAATCCGTTGATATCATGGGGAACACCAAAGGCGAAGGCAGTGCACTGGCGCGTTCCTGACGCTCACACACGAAAGCCAGGGGAGCGAACGGGATTAGATACCCCGGTAGTCCTGGCCCTCAACGTTGTTCGCTCGTTCCGCGGAGTATCGACCCTCTGCGGGACTAAGGTAACCCGATAAGCGAACCGCCTGGGTAGTACGATCGCAAGATTAAAACTCAAAGGAATAGACGGGGACTCGCACAAGCGGTGGATTATGTGGCTCAATTCGTCGGCAAACGAAGAACCTTACCAAGATTAGACATCCAACTGCATCCTTGCCGAAAGGCGAGGAGCCTTCGAGGGTGTTGGACAGGTGGTGCACGGTCGTCGTCAGTTCGTGGTTTGAACTGTTCCCTTCAGTGGGGTAACGAACGCAACCCCCGTTGCCTGTTGCCTATACGGTCAGGCGAGACTGCTCCCTCACGGGAGAGGAAGGTGGGGATGACGCCAGATCAGCGTGCCCCTCTGATATCTTGGGCTGCACACATAATACAATGGTCGGTACAAAGGGAGGCAAGAGCGTAAGCTGGAGCAAATCCCGAAAACCGTCCTCAGTACGGATTGAGGTCTGCAACCGACCTCATGAAGCTGGAATCGCTAGTAATCCCGGGTCAGCCAAACCGGGGTGAATACGTTCTCGAGTCTTGTACTCACCGCCCGTCAAGTCAGGGGAGCTGGGGGTGCCCAAAACTCTGCCTCGCGCAGAGCTACGGCAAACTCAGTAACAAGGACTAAGTCGTAACAAGGCACGGGTAGGGGAACCTGCTCGTGGAACATATCCGAAATGGAACCGATTTTCTCGAAAGGAAGATCACGTCGATCTGATTCGGCAAGAATCAGGGGAGATTGCTTTCGTCCCTACACGAAGCACGGACGCCGGATAACGTATCCCGGTGTCCCGAGTCGAGATCCTCAATTGAGATTTCGACGAGGGGCGAATAGGCGGAACAAACGAGTTCGCACATCTTTTCAACAACCACAGCCGCCGCCCGAAGGGCGGCGGCTGCGTAGTGGAAGAACTCCGCTATTTTTGCTACTATCCCCAGGTTCGCACGCGTATGTATGCATACGCGTGCGGCGTTCGGCGAAAACACTTAAACGCAGACGTTCAGTTGTTTTGCCTCACTTTGCACGCGTAGCTCAGCTGGTAGAGCACTCGACTGATACTCGAGCGGTCGTAGGTTCGACCCCTACCGCGTGCACAGATAGAAACGCGCGTTATACTGAAAGCAATGAAAGACGCGCTTGTGGTCGTTGCGCTTGCGCTCGTCGCTATTGCTGTGGGCGCCGTCCTCTACACGAAGAATCCCGCCGCGCCTTCCGCGCCAGCGACGATCGCGGGCACGCCCGTCTCCTTCAGCACGCTTGCTTCGGGAATTGAATCGAGCGTCAAAGAGCCTAAAAATTACCTCATCACCTCGGAGCCCGGGCTCCAAGAGCTCTGGCAGATGATCAACAGTCAGGATCCGCCGCCTATAATTGACTTCACCAAGAATTCCGTCATCGCGATCTTCGCGGGCGCCGAGCCCACCGCGGGCTACGAGATTAAGGTCTCCGCTATAGCGGACAGTGCCTCACGCCAAGTCCTGATTGTACTCACCAAACCGGGCGGCAGCTGCATCGTGCCGCAGATCGTCACGGCGCCCTACGAAGTCGTCGAGCTCCCCGCCACAGCGCTCCCGCTCACCCATCAACAGGCAGTAGAGACGACAAGTTGTTTGCAGTAATCTCGCATGCGGATTCTCAAGAAAGATTCCTATCTCGCGATGATTAAGAACGCCGAGGGCTCGAATCTTTTCCGTACGCTCTACGGCGAGACGGGAGGAGAGAAGCAGGACATCTTACGCGATGGCGATCTCTCTTGCGCCTTCTTTGTTTCATCCATTCTCCATCATTTTCATTTTGCCTACTGCAAATCGCCGCACGCGACCGTCGCCGGGCTGGAGCGCGATCTGCGGGACTCCGGCTGGTGGAGAATAGAAATCCCCGCGGCAGGCGATGTCGTCTTCTGGATTCCCGGCGTGCAGAAGGGAGGCGAGGAGCATGCGCACGTCGGCTTCTCACTCGGGGGCGAGGAGGCCATCAGCAACGACGACCAGATGCGCTCTCCGCAGCGTCACCACCTCACCTTCGGCACCCGCGCGGGCGAGCCCGTCCGCGTCATCGCCGCGATCTACACGCGGGATTTCTCGGCATAAACCTCGCATGCTAGAGTGCGCAGATGTCGGGAACATTAAGCGTCGTCGCGACTCCGATCGGGAACTTGGGCGATATCACGTTGCGCGCGCTCGAGACCCTCAAACAGGCGGACGCAATCGCCTGCGAGGACACACGCGTCTCGGCGAAGCTGCTTGCGCGCTACGACATCTCCAAGCCGCTTCTCATCTTCCACGCGCGAAGCGGCCAGAGGGCCGCTTCGCGCGTGCTCGCGTTGCTTGCCGAAGGGAAGCGCGTCGCGCTTATCACTGATGCAGGCACGCCCGGCATCTCGGATCCGGGCACTGCGCTCGTCAAGGACGCGCGCGCCATCGGCGCGCGCGTTGAAGCAATC
The DNA here is from genome assembly GCA_016194455.1 of Candidatus Kaiserbacteria bacterium. GTDB lineage: Bacteria > Patescibacteriota > Minisyncoccia > Phycocordibacterales > Phycocordibacteraceae > C7867-001. The sequence continues at coordinate 8,591 of JACQBN010000010.1, forward strand.
CCCGGCCCCTCCGCGCTCACCGCAGCACTCTCTATCGCCGGAGTACCTGCTGACGAATTTGTATTTCTTGGCTTCCCACCCCACAAGAAGGGCCGCCAGACTTTTTTCAAGAATCTTGTGCGCGAGGAGGGCACAGTCGTTTTCTATGAATCGCCGCACCGCGTCCTCAAGGCGCTTACAGCGCTCGCTTCCGCATTGCCTACTCGCCCTCTTACTATTTGTCGCGAGCTCACCAAGATCCACGAGTCGGTCCTCTCGGGGACCGCGGCAGAACTCGCCGCACATTTCGCGGCACATCCGGGCGAAGTCCGCGGCGAGTTTGTCGTCATTGTCGCGCCCTGATATACTCAGCCAATGTCTCGCTCTTCTTCGCTTATCGTGCTTGGCGTCCTCACGATGCTGACACCCTTCTCGGGCTTGCCTTCCGCATTCCGCACGTTCCTGACGCTCCTCGTCGGCGCTATCGCGCTTGGGATCGGGGTCGCGGAGCGCGCCGAGCGGGCGCGCGCATCACTTCCATCTGCCGCGCCCGCGCCCAATGCCCCCGCGCCCTAAGCATCACGAGCTGCTCTTCGCGTTTGGCCTCGCGACCTTCGCCCTCGGGGCCCTCGTGCTCGGCCCATATCTTTTCGCGGCTTCCTACGAACGCTCATCGCTCGCCGCGGCAATTGCCGCGCCCCCCCCGGTCCTCGACCGCGCCGCCTACGACGCTCGGATGCTCGCGCTTGCGCATATCGACCTTGCTTCGACTACGCTCGGCACAAGTGCTTCGACTACGCTTGGCATAGCACCGCTCGCTATCGCCTCAAGCACCCCCTCGACTTCGCTCGGGGCAAGCGCCACGACAAGCCTCCCTCTCCTCGTAGCTACTACCACCGCCACGACGAGCGTCTCGGTAGAAGGGAAGCTCTGGCCGAGAGCCGCGGCGTATCCCAAGTACGGCGCGCTCCTGCCCTTCGACCGTATCGTCGCCTACTATGGCAACTTCTATTCCACTCGTATGGGAGTGCTCGGCGAATACCCGCCCGAAGAGATGCTCGCGATGCTCGCCTCCACAACCGCCGAGTGGCAAGCGGCCGACCCCTCGACGCTCACGGTCCCGGCAATCGACTACATCGCCGTCATCGCGCAGGGGAGCCCAGGACAGGACGGCAAGTATCGCCTCCGGATGCCCGCTGACCAGATAGAGAAGGCACTCGCACTCGCAGAGGCGGCGAGCGGGATTGTGATTCTCGACGTGCAGGTGGGGCAGAGCACGGTTGAGGACGAGCTCCCGATCCTCGCTCCCTACCTTGCGCTCCCGCAGGTGCACCTCGCACTTGATCCGGAATTCGCGATGCGCCCCGGCGAGCGCCCCGGCACCATCATCGGTTCACTTGACGCAAGCGACATCAACTGGGCAGCGACCTATCTCGCGCAAATTGTGCAGGCGAATAATCTGCCGCCCAAGATTCTGCTTGTGCATCGCTTCACCGAGGCGATGGTGGGGCACCCGGAGGCGATTCTGCCCTTACCTGAAGTGCAAGTCGTGGTGGATATGGACGGCTTCGGTACCGTCTCCCGCAAGATCAGCACCTACACCAGCATCGTCGCGCCCGAGCCCGTAGAGTTCACCGGCTTCAAACTTTTTTATAAAAACGACATCCCGCCCCGGGGCGATCTGCTCATGACTCCCGCACAAGTCCTCTCGCTCACCCCCGCACCCGTGTTCATCCAGTATCAATAAGCGAGAGTTGACAAAACGATCCACAGGATTTATATTCCCCAGCGGATGATCGGCGGGCATCCCCAAGCCCCGCCACTCTTTTAGAGAGGCTCCAATGCCGGCTCAAAAGGAATACATCGTCGCGCTTCGATACACGAAAGAAGCCGGCGGTTACGCGGGCGTTGTAACATGGACCGTTTCTCCATCGAAAGCCGCTTTTGACGCACAGTTTAAAGATTACAAGGACCTCGAAGTAGTCGAGGAAGGAATCAGCGAAGAGCGAGCGATCCAGCTCTGCAAATCAACGCCGCCCCAGAGCCTCCTCCTGGCCGCGCTCCAGGATGCCACCGATCGTGAAACTGGGCATATCAATTTCCTGCTACTCCGCGGGAATATCGAGCGGGCTCTCTTCGGGATCCAAAGCAACCTTACCTGACATTTCTATCAGCCCGCGCCGTCCTCGGCGCGGGTTTTTTCTTCTTCATACTAGCGCTATACTAGCCACTAATGGCCATCGATAACCCCGAGCGCGTGACCTACTTCGCCGCGACCGACTCTCGCGGGAAGAAAATACCCTTTGGCATCAAGCAGAAGGATCGGGACCGCCACATGTACGTCATCGGCAAGACCGGCATGGGTAAGTCGACCCTACTCGAAAACATGGCAATCCAGGATTTGCGGAACGGCGAGGGCATTGCCTTCATCGACCCGCACGGCGGTACCGTTGATCGCCTCCTGGATTACATCCCGCAGGAGCGGGTCAAGGACGTCGTCTACTTCGCCCCCTTCGATATGGAGAATCCGATCGCCTTCAACGTCATGGAGGACGTCGGCTACGATAAGCGCCACCTCGTCGTCTCGGGGCTCATGGCCACCTTCAAGAAGATTTGGGAGGACGCGTGGAGCGCGCGCATGGAGTATATCTTGACCAACACGCTCCTTGCGCTTCTGGAATATCCGGGCGCGACTCTGCTCGGGGTCAATCGCATGTACACCGACAAGGGCTACCGCGCCAAGGTCATTGATAACGTGAAGGACCCAGTCGTGAAGGACTTCTGGCTGAAGGAATTTGCTAACTACGGCGACCGCTACACGCAGGAAGCGACGCCCGCGATACAGAACAAGATCGGCCAGTTCACGGGGAATCCGCTCATCCGCAACATCATCGGGCAGCCCAAATCTTCCTTTGACATCCGTACGATGATGGACGAACGCAAAATCCTCCTCATCAATCTCTCCAAGGGGCTGGTGGGGGAGACCAACATGCGCCTGCTGGGCTCTATGCTCACCACGCGCATCTTCCTCGGGGCGATGAGCCGCGCGAATCTCGCGGCTGGGGAGCTCGCGAAACTCCCACACTTCTATTTCTACGTCGACGAGTTCCAGAACTTCGCGAACAAGACTTTCTCCGAGATTCTCTCCGAGTCGCGCAAGTATCGGCTGGACCTCACCATCGCCCACCAATATATTGAACAAATGGAGGAGGAGGTACGCGATGCGGTCTTCGGCAATGCGGGGACGACCATTGCGTTTCGCGTTGGGCCGTTTGACGCCGAAGTGTTGGAGACCGTTTTCATGCCGCGCTTCACCAAGGAGGACATCGTGAGCCTCGATAAGCGGCAGATCTATCTCTCCCTCATGATTGATGACGTCGGGTCGCCTCCCTTCTCCGCCGTCACCATCCCGCCCATAGAAGCGCCACCGGTCTCGTACCACCAAGACGTTATCGCCTGGTCGCGTAAACAGTTCACCACTCCGCGCGGCGGGATCGAGAAGGCGATTATGGACGAACTCTCCGCGAGTCTCGCGGCCGAGATACCCGCCGATGCCCGGATGAAAAAGAAGTACGGGGCGCCCGTGCCACCTCGCGCGGCGGTTACCGCGCCGCACCCGCCGAGCGCCCAGGCACCATACTCGATCAACAGGCGTCCGCCGGACGAGGAACAAAAGTCTGGCCCCGCACAGCGGGGAGATCCGAGGACTTTTGTGAAACGTTCGGCGGACGCCCAGACCCCGTCTCCGCAACTGCCCGTTCCAAGCAAGAGCCCTGAAGATTTAAAAACAATTTTGCGCACAATGACCAGAGAGAGTACGAAGAGCCAGGAGCAGAAGAAGTCAGAGCAACAGCAGTCGTTGAAGAGCGTCTTGGCCGCGACGCTTGCGAAGAACACACTGCCTCCTCCGGTGCCTGCGCCTGCTCCAACCGCAGAGAAGAAGCCGTTTGAGATTCCCGAGGACGCGCTCCGCAAGGTGCTGAAGGGCGATGCATAAATATTTTCTCGTCTTCGCGTTCCTCGCGCTCCCGGCGGCAGCGCATGCCGCCGTGCTTATCAACGAAGTCGCGTGGATGGGTACCACCGTCAGCGCGAACGCCGAGTGGATCGAACTCGCCAATACTGGCGCCGCGCCCGTGGACCTCTCCGGGTGGCGGCTCATGGCGGCGAGCAGCTCGCCCGCGATCACGCTCACCGGTTCTATCGCGGCGAGCGGATATTATCTGTTGGAGCGAACTTCAGACAATTCTGTGCCGAACATTTCTGCCGATCAGATCTACACTGGCGCGCTCCCCAACTCCGGCACCACGCTCACACTCTTTGACGCCACAGGCGCGACCGAGAACACTATTGTCGGCGGACTCAACTGGGTGAATATCGGCGGCGACAACAAAAGTAAGAAGACCGCCCAGCGCCTGCCTGCGCAGGCAGGAACGGCAACCAGCTGGGAAACAGCAACCCCGACGCCGCGCGCTGCGAATGCGACCTCGGCTCCCGCTGTCGCAGCGAAACTTCCCGCGCCCCCGATGAGTTCTACCAGGGTGCAGAAGGTCGAAGCTGCCGTCGGTACGAGCCTAAGCGAACCCACGCATGAAGAGACAGCGGTAATCGCCCCCGCGACGACGACTCCACTCGCCGCCGCGGGGGCGGCCGAGCCGACTCCGCGAAGTGCAGGGCTCCTCTCTTCACCTTGGATGTTTGGTTTCATCGGTCTCTTGGTCGCGGCAGCCGGAGCGTTTATACTCCTCTAAATGAATAGGCAAAAGCTCATCCTCGTGACCGGCGGCGCCGGCTTCATCGGCTCGCACCTCTGCGAGCGTCTCGCGCGTGACGGCCACCGCGTCATCTCGCTCGACAATTACTTCACCGGCTCTCGCTCCAACCACGTCAGAGGTGTGGAGTATCGCGAAGGGCACACCAAAGACATCGCGCGGCTCGTCCCCGAAGACCTTGATGTCATTTATCACTTGGGGGAATATTCGCGCGTACGCCACTCGCTCGCGGAGCCCTCGGTAACGTTTGATTTGAATCTCCGCGGTACACTTGGCGTTTTGGAGTATTGGCGTGACAAGCGATGCAAACTTGTTTATGCAGGATCTTCAACAAAATTTGCCTATAGAGTGGAAGATGGAATTGAAGGCAAAAATCTAGCACCTTACACGTGGTCGAAGGCAGCGATGAGCGACCTTATCGTGCAGTACGCGCGGTGGTATGAGCTCCCGTACTCCATTACCTACTTCTATAACGTGTACGGTCCGCGGGAGCGCGGCGACCAGTACGGGACACTCATTGAGATCCTCCATCAGAATTGGCTACAGGGCCTCACGCACCGGATTGCCGGATCGGGCAACCAGAAAAGAGCCTTCACACACGTTCTGGATACCATTGAAGGCATAATCCTTGTAGGAGAAAAAGGAGAGGGAGATGAGTACGGCATTTGTGCGAAAGAAACCTATAGTCTCCTTGACGCAGCACGTATGTTTGGCGGCCATCTTGAGTATTCTTCCCCCACGCAGTCGACCCGTTCCTCCGAGGCGGTCGATACCGCGCGTATACAATCACTCGGCTGGCGCCAGCGCCACACCTTGCCCGGGTATATCGCCCAGATCAAAGCATCGGAGCACCCGCTCGAGAAGCCTGAAATCGACTTCGCGACTCTTAAACCTAGGAAACGGGTCCTTATCTTTTCGCTCGTGTATTATCCAAACTTTCACGGGGGAGCAGAGCCCGCCATCAAAGAAATCACCGACCGGATTTTGCCCTCCGATATCGAATTCCACCTCGTAACCTGTTGGTGGAACTCGAAAATTCCACGCACGGAACGATACGGAAATATTCTTGTCCACCGTATTGGTTTCGGGATACCCGACCCGCGTTTTGTGGACTACCGTTGGAATAAACGCTTACAGCTAAACAAGTATTTGTTCCAAGTTATGGCTGCGCTCAAGGGTCTCCAGCTGCATGCCCGGTATCACTACGACGGTATCTGGGCGATTATGGCTCACTCTGCGGGAGTTCCCGCCGCAATCTTTACATTATTTTCACCGCGCACCCCCCTCGTCTTGACTCTCCAAGAGGGTGACCCGATTGAGCACATTGAACGTGCCATGAAGCCAGTGTGGCCACTCTTTACAAGGGCGTTCACCTCCGCATCGATCATCCAGAGCGTTTCAAACTATCTGAGCAATTGGGCTCGCGCGATGGGATATACGGGCACTATCGTGCTGGTAAAAAATGGCGCAAACCCAAACGACCTTAAAGAAAACTACACCCAGGAACAAGTGGGCGAGATCAAGCAAGAGCTAGGTAAGAAACCGGGTGACATTTTCTTGGTGAATACATCCCGACTCGTATTACAAAAAGGTCATGACCTTACGATACAGGCATTGCAGTATCTGCCGGCGCATATTAAGTACGTCATCGTTGGCGACGGCGAGGACGAACAGAAGCTGCGAGATCTTGTGCGCAAGCTGAAATTAAGCGGCCGGGTTATTTTCACGGGCCGCGTCGATCGGTCAATCGTTACGCTTTACCGAAAGGCCTGTGACATCTTTGTCGCTCCGTCCCGCTCCGAAGGGCTTGGCGCTGCTTTTGTTTCCGCGCTCGCGTCTCGACTCCCGCTCGTTACCTCCGGAGTCGGTGGAATTGCTGACTACGCGATTGATGGCGAGACTGCGTGGATCGTACCGCCAGAAGATCCTAAGGCGATTGCGGAAAAAGTGAAGGAAATCCTTGCGCATCCTGAAAAAGCGCACGAGATATCAGAGCGTGCTCGAAAAATGGTTGAGCGCGACTACGACTGGGATAAAATCGCCCACACAATGCAAAATAATGTATTTGGTAAAGTACTATAATGAATAAGATGACACCAAAATCCGCGGTCCTCATACACGGCCTCCATCTTGAGGCTAACGGCTGGGAATCGCTCGTCTGGGGCGATCCGGAACACGGTACGTACGGTACAATTCCCCGGGGCATACTCGAGGCATGGAAAACAAGTGCACACCTTATCTATTGGGGTACGGGAGCCTCGGAGCGCGATGGCAAGAAAGAAGCAGAGTGGATGTATGATCGCGCAATCTTGGGCATAGCCCAGTTGGCCACCTTGTGCGGCACAGATGTTGAATCGCTACAATCTTTTTTGAAAGATCAATCAGTGAAAGATACCGAAGCAAAAGACACGAATACTGAGATCCGTGCCTGCTATGACGTTTGTATCGAACGAGGCATCGATCAATTAACCTTGATTCCGTATGCGAGCCAAGCGCCTCTCGCGGCGCGTCGAGCGTTGTGGATGGCGCTCGAAGACGAAAAATATTCCTCCTTTAAACACAAGATCACTATCGCACCTAGTGATACGCGCTATGTGGGCGTATCAATGCAGGACATCGTCATCTTTACGCCGCCGCATCGAGGTGATCGGATTGCGAATCCAAGCCACACCCTTGCGCGCCGTACGCTCGATGTCATCCAACACTATAGCAAGGCGAGCGATAAAGAAGGCGTCGCCAACTTCCTAGCAGAGTGGGACGCACTTCTCAAGAAGTTCGAAAAGTAAAGATATGTCGGAGAGCCTTGGTCTTATCTCCGATGCGATACGCCTTGCAACCCGGGCGCACCAGGGACAGACCCGCAAGGAAGACGATACGCCCTACATCGTGCACCCCTACGCGGTTGCGCTTGAGCTTGCTCGATACGGGTTTCCTGATACAGTCATTGCCGCTGCGCTCGCTCATGATGTCGTCGAAGATACCAAAGTAACCGCAGAAGAATTACGGGGCCAACTGGGCGACGAAGTAGCCGATATCGTCGCAGCCCTCACTCAGGACGACTCGCTGTCGTGGGAAGAAAAGAAGAAGAAATACATCGAGACCGTCAGGAACGGCCCCGACAGCGTCAAGGCGGTGGCTACAGCCGATAAGGCAGCGAGCGCCCGAGACCTTCTCGTCGCGCACGCCGCACAGGGTCCTGCGGTCTGGAAGCATTTCAATGCAGGGAGGGAGAAGAAGCTCTGGTTCGAGAACGCGATGCTCTCGATGTTGCAGAAGTCTTGGAATCACGCGCTTGTCGATGAGTACGCGGCGCTTGTGGAGAAACTGAACACGCTCGCTTAGTGCAAATCTTTTTGCCGACGTTTCTCCTCTGCGCTCCGGAGCTGGTCGCGTTTCTTTTTGTATTCCTCCAGTACGGCCGGAGCGGGTTGCCGATCGTCGAGAACAGCCGCGAGGACATGGGTCCAAAAACGAACCCGTTCTTGGTTGAGAATGCGAAGGTTCCCGGAGCATTTCTCTATAATGTTCGCGTAGTAAGAAATAATTTCTCCGAGACGATAGATGCGCATCAGTTTGAGAGCAAGTGATTCCTCGGGAGTGCGGTTGAGGCGCACGTAGTCCATGAGCGCCTGCTGGAGCGGCGGATTATACAGCGCCATGAAGTTGAGGAAACGCGCCCAACCCTCGTACTTGTTGCCGAATCGGAGCGATGAGTAATCAAGCAGGTAGATGTCGTGGCCGACGACGCGGAAGTTGTGCGGTACGAAGTCAGTGTGCGTGAGGAACCCCCCGTACTGCTCGATGATCTCGCGACTTGCTTCGAGGAGCTCCACACTTTTTTCAAGCAGTGCACGGAGAGCTTCGTCCGGTATGCGCTTGAGAATTTCTTTTTGAAATTGCCGAAAGGCTGCCAGGTAGCCGGCGGCGTCTCGTGCGCCAAACGTATTGCGAATAATCCGCTCGTGGCCATAGGTGGTGGCGTGTGCTCCCTCCTGTGCCTTGAAGGCCGAGAGCGCGAGCGCGAATTGTTCCTCGAGCGGACGCCCGAGGAATGGCCGCTCCTGCTCGATAAAGGCTTGTATCGACAGCGTATAGGGACCTCGTTTTGTAAAGAGGATTTCCTCGGGCGAGAGGAATGTCTGGTAGGCGAAGTTGATTCTTTGAAGCACGGCACGGCAGGTACGTTCGTGCTCAAGCTCGCGTATGCCCCCCGCATCGCTCGTTGCCTTGATGACAACGCGCTTGCCATCCTCGCGGCGGTGCCCAAGCAGAATAAGCTTGCGCCCACTCACCGTCGTAACCGCCCGCATCAAATAGCGTTCGCCAAAGAGGTGCGGCTGCTCCACTTCAAGCTCGAAGCCGAGCTCTGTGAGCACGTGCGCTATAACCGCGAGTTCACGATCCACATACTCCTGCCAGATTTGTTCCGCGTCGTTAGTGTGCATGGTCGAAGAGAGTTTCAAGCGCGCGCAGATGCTCTTCCCAGGCATGTTCATATGCAACCCGCTTGGCGGGCGGAAAGGGCTGGAAGGGGATAACCTCCGGGCGCGGGAGCGGACCATCGCTGATGACTTCGCATGCGCGGGAGAGCGCAAAACGCTCGATGATTCTGCGCGCGAGATGCCGCGTGGCATACTCGTGGGCTGCCTGGTCTCCGATACGTATGATAAGCGGGCGGCCCAAGATGAGAGCTACGAACGCAGCCGGCAGCTCTACTGATGGGCCGTTCTGCGCGTAGATAAGGTCGGCGTTACGCGCGGCGCCCAGGAGCGCAAAGAAATAGGCGAGCAAACGAAATGGTAGCGGCCACCGTTTATCTACAGCAACGATGGTGACTCCCAAGACCCTCTCGGGCAGCCGACCGTACGCGACGATGATCACCCTGTGGTCCTTCGACAAGCGCCTGGCCAGCTCCTTCACATAGGGAGCCGGTTCGGCGATTTCTGGAGGATAGAGCGGAGTCGCGAGCACTATGCGCATAATCGACACGGTACCATGATTCTGGTAACCACTGTCGGGGTTTGCGCGTTACGAGAAGTACCAATGCCACGGATCGGATTCATCGGGCAGGGATATGTCGGCAAGTCGCATGCCGACGATTTTGCACGCCGCGGATATGCGGTAGTACGCTATGCGAAGGAGGCGCCCTATGCCGGCAATCAGAGAGCGATTACCGGTTGTCACGTTGTATTCATCGCCGTGCCGACCCCGACTACGCCCGCAGGCGTCGATCTCTCCATCGTAGAATCGGTCATTCCGCTTGCGCGCGCGGGCGCTACGGTAGTTATCAAGTCCACGCTGCCGCCCGGCACGACCGAGAAGCTCGCGAAGCGGTTCCCCGACCGGTTCATCCTGCACGCGCCGGAATTCTTGCGCGAAACGCGCGCAGCCGAAGACGCCGCACGCCCCGAACGCGTTATCATCGGGATCCCGCGGGATACGTCCGAGTATCGGGCGCGCGCTGAAGCGGTGCGCTCGATGTTACCGCGCGCGCCCTTTACGCGAATTGTTCCCGCGCGCGCCGCCGAGCTCGTGAAGTACGCGGGGAATGTTTTCTTGTACCTGAAGGTCGTGTACGCGAACCTGCTCTACGATCTCGCCCGCGCCACGGGAGTCGCACATGAAGATCTTTCCACGATGCTCGCTGCAGACCCGCGCATCGGCCCCTCACATCTCACGGTCATCCACGCAAGCGGACACACGAATCAAAAGGGCCGCGGTGCGGGCGGGCACTGCTTTATCAAAGACTTTGAGGCGTTCCGACGGCTCTACGGGGCGAGTGTCAGCGACAGCGAGGGCTGCCTGCTTCTCGAAGCCCTGAAGAACAAAAATAACGACCTTCTGCGGGAGAGCGGCAAAGATCTCGATCTCTTGGCAGAGGTCTACGGGCCGCTTCCGTAGAGCGTGGGACCGCGTAGAATAGGTCCTATGCGTATCATTATCGCGGCTCCTCTTTACCCCCCCGAAATCGGCGGGCCCGCCACCTATGCAAAAATTCTTGAGGAGGAGTTGCCCAAGCGCGGAATAGAAGTGGCGCTCGTGAAGTTTTCCGAAGTTCGCCGCCTGCCGAAGCTCCTTCGGCACTACGCCTACTTCAAAAAAGTTCTGCGCGCGGCGCGAGGCGCGGACGTTGTGCTCGCACTCGACCCGGTCTCGGTCGGACTTCCGGCGCTGAAAGCGGCGCAGCGGGCGGGAAAGCCATTTATCGTAAAAATCGTCGGGGATTACGCGTGGGAGCAAGGGCGACAGCGTTTCGGTGTTAAAGAAGATCTAAATACGTTCGTTGCGGCGAGGCAGAAATCTTTTTTTATCCGTATGCTGCAGAAAATACAAACCCGCGTCGCGCGGAGCGCGACGCGGGTCATCGTACCGAGTGAGTATTTGAAGGGAATCATCTGCCACTGGGGAATCCAAAGAGAGAAGATCGAGGTTATCTATAATGCAGTGTCTCTTGAAACACCCGGAACGATTCCCACGGCCGTGGCTGCTTTACCGCGCCCGCTCATCGTCTCTGCGGGCCGCCTCGTGCCGTGGAAGCACTTCGACGGCGTCATTGATGCGGTCGCGCTCTTGCGCGGGAGAGGCATCGCTGCATCGCTGGCGATTGTCGGCGACGGGCCGCTTCGCTCGGGGCTTGAAGAGCGGGCGCGAGAGAAGCTCGGCAACTCATGCGTTTTTACCGGTTCGCTCGCGCACAAGGACGCGCTCGCAGTCCTCAAGAGCGCAGAGATCTTTGTCCTCAATTCTTCCTACGAAGGACTTTCGCATTTTCTTATTGAAGCCCTGTCGCTTGGTGTACCAAGCATTGCGACCGACGTTGGGGGGAATCCGGAGGTCATAACACAAGCAGAGAACGGACTTTTAGTACCCGTTGGCGACACGGGAGCGCTGGCGAGCGCACTAAGTCATGTCATCAGCGAGGACGCTACCCGCGCGCGGATTGCAGAGCGTGCTAAGGAATCAGCGAAACGCTTCTCGTTGGGAGCGATGATCACCGCGACCGTCGGACTCCTCCAATCACTGTGAAAGTCCTAATGATCAGCGGCGACCCTACCTTGCTTGATCCGAAGAGCCGGGCCTTCGGGCGTTTAGAGCTACAGCGCGCACAGGTCGAGCGGCTCGATGTTTTCGTATGGCCCCAGATACATTCGCTCGGAACCATTTTAAAGGCCGTCCACGGTCAGCACTACGATGTCGTGACTGCGCAGGACCCCTTCTGGCGCGGGCATCTCGCGTGGCATCTGGCGCGTCGGATGCACGCCCGACTCAATCTGCAGGTCCACACCGATCTTGCCGCACAGCCGTGGTGGCGGCTCGTTTGGGCCTACGTCCAACTGCGCCGCGCGGACTCGGTGCGCGTTGTTTCGGAGCGACTGAAGAAAGAAATGGCGTCTCACATTCGCGCACCTATTTTCGTTGTGCCGATTTATATTGACCTCGCGCCTTTCTTGGGACTCGCACACACACACAATCCGCGTTTTGAGAAAACGATTCTCTGGATCGGACGTTTCGAAGCGGAGAAAGATCCCGAGAATGCGCTCGCCGTGCTCAAACAGGTTCGCGCTGCGGGCGTAGACGCGGGGTTGATACTGCTTGGCGCGGGAAGTGAAGACGCGAGGCTGCGAAGCGAAGCGAGACGCCTTACCTTGCCAGTGGAATTCCCCGGCTGGCAAAATCCCTTACCGTATCTGCAAATGGCAGACGTTGTCCTCTCTACCTCTCGGTTTGAGAGCTACGGGGCGAGCATCATTGAAGCTTTGGCGGCTGGGGTGCCGGTGGTCGCGCCTAATGTTGGTATTGCGAAGGAAGCCGGTGCGATTGTCGTGCCACGCTCAAACCTCGCTGCCGCGGTGCTCGAAGTATTGCGCAGCGGCAGGCGGGGGAAGCTCCTGCTCTCGATGCCAAGCGCACAAGAGTGGGCAAAACGCTGGCGCGAGACGCTGATATGAAACTCCTTATTGTCACGCAAGCAGTGGATACGGACGACCCCGTGCTCGGGTTCTTCCATCGTTGGATTGAAGAGTTCTCCAAACACCTCGAGCATATCGAAGTCATTTGTCTGAAGGAGGGGAAACATCATCTGCCGACAAACGTACGCGTCTACTCTTTGGGGAAAGAACACGGAGCAGGAACCAAGCTTGGTTACGCAGTGAAGTTTCTTTCGCTCGCGTGGCGGCTCCATGGAGACTACGACGCGGTCTTTGTGCACATGAATCAGGAATACATTCTCATCGCCGGCTGGCTCTGGACGCTTCTCGGTAAACGCGTCTACCTTTGGCGCAACCACTATGTCGGATCAGGGCTTACCGATCTCGCTGCGGCATTTTCTACCAATATTTTCTATACGTCAGCACACTCCTACACCGCGCGGTACGACAACGCGCTCCCTATGCCCGTCGGCGTGGATACCGAGCGGTTTGCCTGTGACAAGCAGCTCCGGCGCACGCCGCATTCCATCCTATTTCTCGCCCGCATGGCGCCCTCAAAACGCCCGGAGATGCTCATCGAGGCGCTTGCAATCCTCGCGCGCGGTGGCGTTCACTTCGCTGCTTCACTGGTCGGCTCGCCGCTGCCGCAGGACACCGCCTACTACGAAAGCCTTAGAGAAAAAGTCCGCGGGCTCGGGCTCGCGGATACAGTCTCGTTCATCCCCGGGGTGCCAAACGCTCAGGCGCCAGAGCTCTACCGCACCCACGAGATATTCGTTAACGCCTCGCCTTCCGGCATGCTCGACAAAACGCTCTTCGAGGCGGCCGCCTCTGGTTGTCGGGTGCTTGCCGCAAGCGCCGACTTCGCCGCTCTCGCCGGGCCCGAATCGCACTTTACCTCCGCCCCCGAGCTCGCGAAGCGGCTTGCCGCAGCGCTTCGGGCGGGCACTCCACCCGCGCCTCCAGATTTTATACACACGAATGACCTCGATGCGCTTGGCGCACGCCTCGCGAAAGTTCTTGCGCGACGCCCACGCCCCTTGCGCTCGCTCGCCTGGCGCGTTCTCGCTATCCTCGCGCACCTGGCTCCGCACCAGCCGCGCATGACGGTTCTCCTCTACCACTCCATCTCTGATGCGGACGATTTCTTCGCGGTTTCACCGCCCGAATTCAATCGGCAGATGCAGTATCTGACGACTCAATTCGAGCTCGTACCGCTTGCGAGGGCCTTCCGCCACGCGGCAGGGGAGCGGGTTAGGCGCGACAGCGTTGCTGTCACTTTCGACGATGGCTACCGCGACTTCGCCACCACGGCGCTCCCGATCCTGAAACGCCACAAGATTCCTACGACCGTCTTCGTGCTCGGGGACTCGCCAGATCGCGCCGAACTTGGGAACAATCATCCGCTTCTCGCTCCCGCCGATTTCTTCGCGCTCCCTCACCCGTTCATCACGGTCGGTAGCCACGGCCTGACCCACAGGAAGCTGACTAAAATCCCGCTTCCAGAAGCGCGAAAAGAAATGGAAGAGTCGCGCCGAGTAGTCGAGCAGCGCACCGGCGCTTCAAGCTCCTACCTCGCGTACCCGAAGGGGAGCTATAGCCCGGCCGTGATGCGCGCCGCGCAAGAGGCGGGGTACGAGGGCGCGGTGAGCGTTGTTGAGCGGGGCGTCCACGAGAGCGACGATCGCTACGCGCTGCCGCGCGTCCAAGTTGATTCCTCAACCACGCCGATCGAATTTCGCGCGAAACTCTCTCCCGCGGCCGATTGGTACTACGCACTATGGAAACTGCTCCACTAACCAGTCCGGTGCCGAGCGCGGATAAGGTCCCGTGCTCCGTCGGGATGCTCACCTTCAACTCCGCCCGCGTGCTCCGCCGGGCGCTCGAGAGCGTCAAAGACTTCGACGATATCATCCTCTGCGACGGCGGTTCAACCGATGAGACCACGAGAATAGCTGAGGAGTATGGCACACGCGTCATCCTGCAGGATGCGGAATACAAAATGCCGGGCGGCAATCGGCTCATCAATATGGGGGGAGCGCGCGCCCAGATGATCGAGGCAGCGAAGAACGAGTGGTTCCTGATGATTGATTCGGACGAGAGCATTTCGCCGGGGCTCCACGACGACATCGCCCGCATCGCGCGCGCGCCGTATCGAGCAGGCGACCCGCTCGCCTACCGCATCCCGATCCGGTTCTTTTTCGCCGGGCGGCTGATCAAGCATTCCTCCAACTATCCTGGCTACCAGCCGCGCCTCTTTAGCAAAAAAAGCGGCGGCCGCTACACGCGCGTCATGCACAACCGCATGGAGTTCAATGCTGGCGTGCCGATCGGCACCCTCGCCTATCCCTGGTACGTCTATCTTGAGAGGGAAGACATCGGCATCTTCAGGGCGGAGCGCGGTTGGTACCGCAGGGTGGAAGTCGAGGAGGCCTGCAAGCGCACGTTGCCTGACTTCATGCGCTACGTCGTCTTCTGGCACCTGAAGGCCGCCGCGGGGATCGCGGGGCGCTCGCTCTACCTCTACTTGCGATATGGATTCAAGGACACGATGCCGCTCCAGGTTGAGATCGGCCGCACGCTCGGGCCCCTGATTCTCATCCTGAAAGCGACGTTGTGCCGCACCCAAAAATAGTTATAATAATGCGATTCCGAACTCTTACATGAAAATCCTTGTCTATTTCTCCGGCAAGTTGAACGAGCCCCGGGGCACGCCCATCCGCACGCGCAATCAGATCAAAGAGCTCACGAAGAACGGATTCGATGTTTTTTATGCGGGTCACGACGTCCCCGAGGGATTCGCGCCCGAGCGCGTGCTGATGCTCGCCCCGCCCCTCCGCCGCTTCGGGCAGCTCGCGCGTTTCGTGCGCGAGGAAGGGATTGCTATCGTCTATATGCAGACGAGCGCCGGTATCTGGTATGCGCCCTGGCTGCGATTCTTCACCAGCGCGAAGGTCGGCATCGACTTCCACAGCCGCCGGTATCAGGAGGAGCACGTCTATAAAAAGCGCGCGACGGCGCTGACCGCCGTTCTTGAATGGCTTGAGCTCTTTTTGGCACGCTCGCTCCACTTCGGCACGGCGGTGTCGCACACGATCAGAGATTACTATCTGCATTCAGTGCCCAGATTTCTTGTTCTGCCGGTGGGCGTAGATACCACACTTTTTTCTTCAACGATAACACCGCGGCCCGATGTTGCACTCTGGAAGGGCAATGCAACGCTTCTCGGCTACGCGGGGAACACGAAGTGGTACCAGGGAGTCGAAGATGTGCTCGAGGCGTTCCGCAAGGCGGTGAAGGCCAGATCCGGAGCATTCAAGTTCCTCGTCATCGCGAGCTCGGGGAGCGAGGACGTAGAGAAGTACGCGAAGGAGCACGGCATTGGGAACGACCTTATGATTCTCGACAAACAGCCGCACGCGGAGATCCCCACGCTCCTTGCCGCCGCAGACATCCTCACGGTCGTGCGGCCCTCGGATCCGGTCACGGAATATTCCTTCCCCTCCAAATTGCCGGAATATGCCGCGCTCGGCAAGGCGCTGATCGTCAGCCGCGTGAGCGACATCGGCTCCTACATCAAGAACGGGGAGAACGGCATGATCGTCGCGCCCGGGGACGCCGCCGCGCTTGAGCGGGCACTTCTCGCACCTGAAGACGCGTTTTCTTAACCGGCTCGTGTAATAAAAAGTCCCGCAATCAAAGGCGATTGCGGGACAGCATTGTCGGCATTTGTGGCTCCCCCGACCCCGTTGTCCGTCCGGTCCTACCGGTCCGTATACAGCGACCGCAGGATGAGAACGGTCTCGACCGTGCAGGGATCAAACAACTTCCCCTCAATGGCGAGCCTCGCGGCCTCACGGAGACTCATCAGTCGCGTGTGGCACCCGGGCGAGAGCCGTGCATCCTCCACTTTCGAATATTCATCGCACGTGAACATCTGTACGGGGACTTTTGCGACGCTGTAGGAGGTCGCCTCCCGCAGGAGACGCAGCCGTTTCGGAAGAATGATTCCGGCCTTGCTTCTGGCAAATGCGCGGACACATTCTTCCGGGCTCATGCCGCGTTGATACCCCCCGATCGCCTTGATGACCGGCTTCCCGTCTGTTTCTGGACGCCCCTCTTGTTCGAGGAGGACGACGCCGCACTCGTTGCCGGCGAAGTGGTCACCAATCATTGGAACCATTGGAACAACGCAGGCGGCCGGGGCCGTCTCGATCATGGGATACGCCGCAACCCCCGCCCCTTCTTGGACCACCTTAAGCGTGGCGCGCATGTAGGGCGTCTCAAACAATTGAATGTCCATGTAGGACCTCCCTATAAATAGGGGACAAACTCCCCAATAAGAAGATAGCATACCCAATAAAATATGTCAAGCCCCGGGGATGAGCTGGTATTCTTGCAGTACGTGTCTATGGAATCCCCGACCGGATATGTCGCGATGTGGGATGCGTTCGCCAAGAGGAAGGCGGGTGCGTACCTCACCGATAAATACGCGCTCACGAATATCGTGGGGCTGGTCGGGTGCGCGCGCGAGCATGAGATCCTCCGTCTCCTCGAGCTGAAGAAGGCAGACGTGCTACTTGATCTCGGTTGCGCCTCGGGGCATCAGGTCTTCGCTTCCGCTCCTTTTGTGAAGCGGGCGGTCGGCATTGACGTTGCACAAGACTTCATAGATACGGCGAAGCGATTTGCCGTGGAGCACGGTGTCAAAAATGCGGAGTTCCTCTCTACCGATGGCGGCGCTATCCCGTTTCCGGACGCCACCTTCACCAAGCTCATTTGCTCCGAGGTGATCGAGCACTTGATTGATCCGCTTCCGCTTCTGGCCGAGATCAAACGCGTGCTTACCCCGGGCGGCACCGCGGTCTTCACTGTCCCCAACTGGAACTCTCGCGGCACCCTCTATAAGCGCCTCCTCCACGGTTTCCAGGAGCCGCCTTTCACGCCCATCACGCAGTTTTCGCTCACGAGCCTGGAGAGCCACGGTGACGCGCACGTTCGGCAGTACTCACTCCGCACCTTCCGCGAGCTCGTGGAGTCCGCAGGCCTCACGGCGGATTATGTGGGCGGCGCGGGCTACCTTGACGGCCCGCATATCGGCCGGATCATAGAGATCACGAATCGCCTTGGTTTCTTCCGCTGGTTCACCTTTTCTTTTGAGAAATTTTGCGCGCGCGTACCGTTCTTCAAGGCCTTGAGCCGCCACGTTGTGCTCAAGGCGCACAAGGCCACCTTGCAACCTTAGGCCGTTCTTGCTAGTTTTACGGCTATACATGGGCCCCAAAGACTCGCATGCTCGGTATGCCTCTGCAACTCATGGCAAAACGATACTCATCACCGGCGGCACCGGCTCCTTCGGCAACGCGACGGTGCGGCGCCTGCTCGGGCAAGATGGGGTGAAGAAGATCGTTGTCTTTTCCCGCGACGAGGAGAAACAGCACCGCATGCGCCAAATGTTCCGTGATGAGCGCCTCGACTTTATCGTGGGGGACGTGCGCGACACGGACGCCCTCTTCCACGCGATGCGCGGCATTGATGTCATCTTCCACGCCGCAGCTCTCAAGCAAGTCCCGACCGGAGAATTTTATCCGCTCGAGATGGTGAAGACAAACATCATCGGCACGCACAACGTGATTGATGCTGCAGTCCGCAGCGGGGTTGTCCAAAAGGTCGTGCTCCTCTCCACCGACAAGGCCGTCTATCCCATCAATGCCATGGGCATGTCGAAGGCCGTCGCCGAGAAGGTCGTGATGGCTCGCGCTCGCGCCCACATCGAACCGACATTCTGCACCGTCCGCTACGGCAACGTGATGGCGACGCGCGGCTCGGTGATTCCGCTGTTCATTGAACAGATGAAAATGGGTAAACCAATCACCGTCACGAATCCCTCCATGACCCGTTTCATGCTCTCTATTGATGACGCGATTGACCTCGTGCTCCTCGCGATTGACAAAGGGGAGCGCGGCGACCTTTTCGTGAAGAAGTCGCCGGCATCCACCATCGGCGACCTCGCTCGGGCGGTCGTTGAGATTTTTGGCTCGAAGAACGGCGTGGAGCAGATCGGGATGCGGGCAGGAGAGAAGCTCCACGAGACCCTGCTGACCGCGCTTGAACTCGCGCGCGCGGAGGATCTCGGCGATTTCTATCGGATCCGGAACGTCGCCGAATATGATTATCGGAAGTTTTATGAGGAGGGAGCGGTGAATAAGCTCCCTGCCGACTTCACCTCCGAGAACACGCGCCGCTTGAACTATGCGGAAACGAAGGCGCTGGTTGCCTCGCTCGACGAAGTTAAGCAGGAACTCGCCGCGCGATGAAGGTCGGCATCACGGGGGGTAACGGGCTTATCGGACTCCATCTTCGGGCGCTCCTCCACGCGCGGGGCGAGGACGCAGACGTGTCGCTCATTTCTCGTGAAGATTTCTCCGATGAGAAACGCCTTCAGGCGGCGGTGAAAGATTGTGACGTGGTGCTCCATGCCGCCGCGGCCACCCGCGGAGACGATCGAGAAATCTACGAGACTAACATCCGCTTGACGAACGCACTTATCCACGCGCTTGAGAAAACCGGAAGAAAACAGCACGTCATACTCACCTCAACCGTTCAGATCGAAAAGGATACGGGATACGGCAAAAGCAAACGCGAGAACGGCGAGGCGCTCGTAGCGTGGGGTGCGAGAGCTGGCGCGCCGGTCTCGGTGCTTGTCATCCCGAACGTGTTTGGGGAGTTCGCGAAGCCCTATCACAACACTGTCGTCGCGACTTTTTGCGACCAGCTCGTGAAGGGTGAGGAGTCCAGGGTGGCGCCGGACATCTCGGTCCGACTCATGCATGCACAGGATGTCGCAGAGCGTCTCCGGGAACTCATGGAGACCAAAGAAACAGGCATTCTCCCATTCCCCGGCGGCACCGACATTACTGTGGAAGATATCTATCGGCTGCTTTCCGGCTTCCACACGGCATATCAGTCAAGCATCGCGCTCCCGCAGACGCGCTCGCTCTTCGAGCGCCGCCTCTTCAACATGTACCGCTCGGCGTTGCCGCTCTCCTTCTACCCGCGCCCGTTTGCTCCGCGAAGCGACCGCCGCGGCGATTTGTTCGAGATGGCCCAAGTCAGCTCTCCCGGTCAGATATTCATGTCAACGACCAAGCCCGGGCAGGTACGCGGCAACCACTGGCATATGCGCAAGATGGAGCGCTTCGCGCTGGTACGCGGTGAGGCGCGCATGAAGGTGCGGAAACTTTTTTCAAACGAGGCCCACACCTATGAGCTCTCGGGTAACCGCCCGGCTTTCGTCGATACCGGCACCTTCAGCATCCACGCTCTCGAGAACGCGGGCACAGACGAACTCGTCACTGCCTTCTGGGCGGACGAAATTTTCAACCCGGGCGACCCCGATAGTTTCGCCGAGGTTGTATAGGGTACACTCTTTCTATGCCTACAAAAACGAAAGTCCTCACCATCCTCGGCACGCGCCCGGAAATCATCCGGCTCTCGGCGGTGATCAAAGAGCTCGACGCTCGAGTCGAGCACGTGCTTGTGCATACCGGTCAGAACTACGACTATGAGCTCAACGAAATATTTTTTAAAGATCTTGGACTCCGCAAGCCCGACCACTTCCTCGAGGCGGCGGGTACAACAGCGATCGAAACGATCGCGAACCTCCTGGTCAAGACTGACGAGATCCTCGAGAAGGAAAAGCCGGACGCCGTACTCGTACTTGGCGACACCAACAGCGCGCTCGCGATTTATGCGGCGAAGCGCCGGAAGACACCGATTTTCCACATGGAGGCGGGGAACCGCTGCTTTGACGAACGCGTGCCCGAGGAGATCAATCGCCGCATCGTCGACCACACGAGCGACATCAACCTTGTCTACTCTGAGCGCGCCCGTGAGTATCTGCTCCGCGAAGGATTTCCGCCCGACCGGATCATCAAGACCGGCTCGCCGATGTTCGAGGTGCTCACCGCCCACGCCGATCAGATAAAAAGTTCAGGAGTGATGAAAAAACTTGGGCTCGCCCGCGGCACCTATTTCGTCGCGAGCTTCCACCGCGAGGAAAATGTCGGCACCGAGCGCGGCGCGCTCCGCATCAAGGAGATTCTCGACCGCCTTGCGGCGACCTATACACTCCCGATCATCCTCTCGCTCCATCCGCGCACAAAGAAAGTTTTTGAGGAACGACACATCGTGCTGCCGAAGCTGGTGCAGGCGCAAAAACCGCTCGGCTTCTTTGACTATGTCGCGCTTGAGACCAACGCCGCCTGCGTGCTCTCGGACAGCGGGACGATCAACGAGGAGTCGTCCATTCTCGGGTTCCCGGCGGTCAACGTCCGCGAGGCGCACGAGCGCCCCGAGGCCTCCGACGAAGGTATCACCGTGCTTGCCGGCCTCAACCCCGACCGGGTGCTCGAAGCGGTTGCGCTCGCGATTGCCTATGCCAAAGAAGGAAAGAAAGCGCGACTCGTCGCCGACTACTCGATGCCAAATGTGTCGCAGAAGGTCGTACAGACGATTCTCGGCTACGTCGGCTACGTGAAGCGCCGCATCTGGTTCGAGGGTATCTAACGCATGCGTTTGCTCTATATCGCGAACGCGCGTATCCCGACTCCCCGCGCGTACGGGCTCCAGATCATGAAGACCTGCGAGGCGCTTCAGGCCGCAGGGGCCGCGGTGGAGCTTGTGCTGCCCTCCCGCAGCGTCCGCATGATCGACGACCCGTTCGCCTACTATGGCGTTCGAGCGCGCTTCCCGCTCAGGACGCTCCGGGTGCCCGACCTTGTCAGTTCCGGCCCGCTCGGCTTTTTCATCTCGACACTCTGGTTCGCCGAGCGCGTGCGGTTCCTGCCCTCTTTCTTCGACGCGGATGTGATGTATTCCCGCGACGCGCTCGTGCTTCTCCAGTATCTGCTGCTCGGACGGACACTTATTTTTGAAGCCCATGCGTCGCCGTCGTTTGTTTCAACGCTCGTCGCTCGGTGTGCCAGGCGCGTTGTCGTGATTTCACACGGGCTCCGGGACGCGTATGTCTCCGCTGGTATCATGCCGGGGAAGATCATCGTTGCGCCCGACGCGGTCGATGAACGTCTCTTTGACCTGGTTCAGGACAGGGGGGCGGCGCGGAGCTCGCTCGGGCTGCCGGTGGACGAGCGGATCGCGCTCTATGCGGGGCATCTCTATTCGCGCAAGGGCGCGGACACGCTCGCGGCGGCGGCGGAGCTCCTGCCCGGGACACGCTTTGTTTTTGTCGGCGGGACGAGCGCGGATGTCGCGGCGTTTCAGCATCGATGGAGAAAGTTCTCGAACATCACGATTGTCGGCTCTGTAGCGCATGAACAGATCCCGCTCTATCTGCGCGCGGCCGATATCCTTGTGGTGCCGAACTCGGGGCGGGACGAGGATGCCGCGCGCTTCACCTCGCCCATGAAGCTTTTTGAGTATATAGCCTCTGGCACGCCCGTTCTCGCCTCTGACGTGCCGGCGCTCCGCGAAATTTTGAGTGAAGAAAATGCCACGCTCGTCTCGCCAGACGATCCCGCAGCGTTCGCGCGCGGGATCACTGAAATTCTTTCATATCCCGAGGATGCGCACGCACGCGCGGCGCGCGCGCAGGAGCTCGCGCGGCATTATTCTTGGAAGAACCGCGCGGAACTTATTTTGCAATCGCTTCGCGTCGACGGGTATACCCCTCAAGCAAGACCCCACCAAGCGCGAGGTTGAGGGCGCGGCCGAAGATGCGCGCGACTACCGCGCCCATAAGGCCGTAGGCGCCGGTGAGAAAAACGAGCGCGGCGATCTGGCAGACGGGCGAGAGGACGTTGTAGATGTAAAGCTCCCGCTTCGCCTCGCGGGCCTGCAGCAGGGTGATGGGGAGCGCGTTCCCGATCGGGATCAGGGAAAGCGCATATATTTGAGAAAAAAATATCGCCTCCGTATACGCAGGGAAGAAAATCCGGAAGGCCAGGGGCGCGACCGCGATATAGAGAAACGCAACGAGCACAAGCGCACCCGTGAAGAGCCAGAGCCGGTTCCAGAAGTTCGCACGCACTTCGTTGAACGGCCGCGCAACGAACTTGGGTAGCGCGAGCACGGAAACGCTATTGAAGACTCCTTTGATCTGCTCCGGGAGCGCGGTCGCGAAGGCGTAGACGGCGAGCTCGACCGCGCCGAGATAATGAAAAACCACGAGCTTGTCGATCTGCTGCGCGAGCGTGGAGAGAAGATTCATCGCGCTGAAGTGGGCCCCCAGCTTCCGAACTTCCGGATCGGGGACCCCGCCCGGCCTCCAGAGATTCCAGGCGACAAACGTCAGCAGGATCCCGGTCACGATGTTGCTGCCCAGATAAGCGGCGAGAAAGCTGATCGGATTCTTCGTCGCGAGCATCGTGGCGAAGAGCGCGAGAGAGGGGACCGCGTACAGCACGAGGCCGAAGAGGGAATTTGCGCGGAACTCCTTGCGACCCACGAGGAAGGAACCGAAAAGATACGCGGGCTGGAAGAAGGGCCCAAGAAGCGCGATGACCGCGAAGGCGAGGGCGAGCGCGCCGTTGCCCGCGAGGTAGTAATAGATTCCGACCCCGAGCGCGATGAGCGCAAGGGGGATTCCGCCGAGAAGGCTTGGCAGGAACGAGGTGCGATAGGCGCCCTCCTTCCCGCGCGCGACCGCTTGCGAGAGCGCGGTGGGCAGTCCGGTAAAAGTGAACGCCGTAAGGACCCAAAAGGCGGAAAGCAGATAGCGATAGGTGCCGTAGACGTCCTTGGGGACATAGCGCGCGAACGCGATCGCGAGCAAGAAGGAAATCAGCGCTCCGCCGACTTGGTCGAGACCGAGCCAGAAGCCGCCCGAGGCGAGATAGACCATATCGGTCTTGGTGTACCGCCCAAGAAAGTGTAAGAAACGCTTAGGCGGCCCAGGCAAAGGCGAGGTGGAGGAGGGAGGCATGGAGCGCCTCTATCGTACCATCGCGAGCAGGCTTAGGTTACCGAAGATATGCGTTATAGTGGCCGCTATGAGCAACCAACTCCGCCCCCTCCTCTGCCAACACTGGGGCGTACTTCTGGTCGCCCTGATTGCAGGATGTCTTACCGCCTTCCCGCAACTCATCAACGAGCACCGGATGAGCGCCGCCTACACAGGCGTCCACCCGATCGTGAGTGACGACGAACTCTATTATCTCGCGCGCGCGCACGAAACGCTCGACGGCCACCCGACTCTTGGCAACCCCTATCTCGCTGAGGACAAGAACCAGCCGGGCGTGCAGTTCTGGATGCCCGACGCCTTCTTCGCGAGCGTGGACCAGGCGCTCTTCGGAAATGTGCGCACGGGAGCGCTCGTCTGGGATTTCCTCTTGCCCTTCGGAATCGTGCTCGGCGCCTACGCGGTCTTCTATCTGCTCACCGCGGACGTACTGCTCGCGCTCGCAGGAACGATATTTCTCGAGCCCGGACGCTTTTTTCTTGAATATAATCGCACACCGAATCCCCAGCTCTTCTTCGTGCTCCTGCTCTCACTGCTTGCGCTGCTGCTCTATTTTCGCACGAAGCGCACGCGCTACGCGCTTTTTGCCGCGCTTGCCGGCGGCTCGCTCTTCTACATCTATCCCTTCTATTGGACCTACTGGGTGGTGCTCGTGGGACTCGGCATCATGCTCACCTTCCTCTTCCTCCGCGAGAGCGGGGCATGGCAGAAGCTCGGACTCATCTTCCTCGGCGCGTGCGCGATCGGCGTGCCCTATTTCATCAGCGCGTATCGGGCGGCGCATCTGCCGTACTACCATGAATCGCTGGTGCGCATCGGGGTCATCGAGACGCATTTCCCCTCGGGCATCGCCGCGGTCTCGGTTGCAGGGGCAACACTGCTTCTCGTCCTCTGGTGCTGGTGGAAACGCTTCGTCCCGCGCACGCCCGAGACCGCGCTTATCGCCGCCGCAACTCTTGCGGGAGGCATTGTGATGAATCAGCATCTCATCACCGGCATGAACTTCCAGTTCATCATCCACTACACAATGCCCTCCGTGGTGATGAGTGTCTTCGCGCTTGCCGCCTGCGCCGCGGGGCTGCTTACGCGCTCAAGAGAGTCCTACCGCGTTCCGCTTCGCGTCCTGGTCCTCTGTATTTTTGTTCTCTATGCCCTTATCCACACGACTCCGTTTGTGAGAGCGATTGCGACGCCCTCCGCGCGCGATCTCGCTGCCGAGCGCTACGGACCCGTTCTCGCCTGGCTTGATGCGCACACCGTGACCGACGCCGTCGTCTACGCCGACGACGCACTCGCTCCCTACATCCCAGCCTACACACGCGACAACGTTTATTTTTCTCCGTGGGCGTATCTTTCCTATCTGCCGCAGGCGGAGGTTAATACGCGCTTCCTCGGCGCACACTACTTCGAGCGACCATTTACCCGCGAGAGCGTCACTTCCCGCGAGCTCGACGTCTTCGGCGCCTACTATGTGGGCCGCTCTCAGCACGCGGCGACCGCGAACAAGGCCCGGCGGCTCCTCGGGCTCCCCGTTATTCTTGAACCGCGGTATCCGGAGGAGGAGGTGAATGCACTTGTCGCGCGTGAGGCGATGCTCCAGCGGGGGAGCTGGCAGAACGCACTCGCCGGCTATCGGGTTGACTACCTCGCCTGGGATACCGTCGCCGATCCTGGCTGGAATATCGGAGCCGTACCGGGGCTCACGAAGGTCTATGCCGCAAACGGCATTCTGGTGTATGCTGTGGCCGCTCGAAAACCATGAAGATTTCCGTTGTCACGCCGGTCTACAACGAAGCGAAAAGCCTCCCTCGCCTCGTCGAGGAGGTTACCGCAGCGCTCACGCCGCTCGGCGAGTACGAGATTCTCCTCGTTGACGACGGCTCGAAAGATGACACCTATGACACACTCGAACGGATTGCGAAGAAGGATAAGCGTCTGAAAGTCCTGTCGCTGCGCGCCAATCGCGGCCAGACTGCAGCCCTGATGGCGGGCATCGACCACGCCAGGGGCGATGTTGTCGTCACGATCGACAGCGATCTCGAGAACGATCCTGCCGACATCCCGCGCCTCGTCAAGAAACTGGAGGAAAGCGGAGCGGACATCGTCTCGGGCTGGCGCAAGGATCGCTGGCAGGACCATTTCTTCACCCGGCGCCTGCCCTCCGCGATCGCGAACCGGCTCATCTCGCGCATCAGCAAACTCTCCCTCCATGACCACGGCTGCACCTTGAAGGCGTATCGACGCGGGGTGCTCGAGGACGTCGCGCTCTACGGCGACATGCACCGCTTCATCGCGGCGTATCTCTCCTGGCGCGGCGCGCGGGTCGTCGAGCTGCCGGTCGCGCACCGCCCGCGGCTGTACGGACGCTCGAACTACGGCATCGGACGCACCTTGCGCGTCCTGCTGGATCTTGTGGTCATCAAGTTTTTTAATACCTATCTCAACCGGCCCATCCACTTCTTCGGCGGACTCGGCCTCGTCTCGCTCGCGCTCGGCTTTCTGGCCGGGGCCGCGGCGATCGTGCTCCGCCTCCTCAACATCCGGCATTTCGTAGAGACACCGCTCCCGACACTCTCCGCGCTTTTCATCATCGTTGGCGTTGAACTCGTGCTGATGGGCGTCCTGGCGGAGATGCTCACCCGCATCTACTACGAGACGCGCGGCAAGCGCACCTACACGCTGAAGAAGACGCTCAACCTCCCCTAACTATGTGCGGGATCGCCGGATTCGTCGGGAGAGGGGCGGAGCGCGACGCGAAGCGAATGATCGCGGCTGTGCACCACCGCGGGCCCGATGATACCGGCATCTACGCCGCGCCGGGCATCGGGCTCGCCCACGCGCGGCTCTCGATCATTGATCTCTCACCGGCGGGCCATCAGCCGATGTGGAACAAAGCGAAGACAGCCGCGATTATCCTCAACGGCGAGATTTATAATTTTGAAGAACTGCGCGCCTCTGAAGTCCCTCGGTATCCCTACGCCGGCCACTCCGACACGGAGGTCATCCTCGCGCTCTACGAGAAGTACGGCGCACGCTGCTTCTCGATGTTGGGCGGCATGTTCGCGCTCGCACTCTGGGATGCAGAGCGGGAGACGCTGTTTTTGGTCCGCGACCGAACGGGGAAGAAACCGCTCTACTGGGGATGCTTCGGCGACACGCTCCTCTTCGGTTCTGAGCCCAAAGCGCTCTTCGCCCATCCTGCCGCAAAGAAAGAAATGGATCTACTTGCGCTCAATCAGTATCTCGCGCTCGACTATGTCCCGACCCCGCTCTCGATCTGGAAGGGAATAGAGAAACTGCCTCCCGCAACGGTACTCACCTACGCCCGCGGGGAGATCACAATGGGTGTGTTCTGGCACCCGGACTTCTCCGAGTTCTTGATGCCGTTCCCGGAGACCCTTGCCCGGCTCGACACAGAACTCGCGCGCGCCGCTGCCGAGCGTCTCGTCTCGGACGTCCCGCTTGGCGTCCTGCTCTCGGGCGGGCTCGATAGCAGCACAGTCGCGTTCTACGCGCAGAAGGCGGCGCACGAGCCGTTGCACACGTTCTCGATCGGATTCGACGAGCCGAGCTTCGACGAGTCCCGCTACGCCCTCCTCGTCGCGAGGCATCTCGGCACTCAGCATCACCACCGAGTCGTCACCGCACAAGATTCGCTTCGGGCGCTGCCGGACATCATCGCGCTCATGGACGAGCCCCTGGCGGACGCCTCCATCGTCCCGACAAATCTTCTATCCCGATTCGCGAAGGAGAGTGTCACGGCGGCGCTCGGCGGCGACGGCGGCGACGAGCTCTTCGCGGGTTACCCGACCTTCCTGGCCGACCGCTACGCCGCGCTTGCCCGCGCGCTGCCGCTCGCGCTCCCCGCGCTCAACCTCGTTATGCAGCACGCGCCGCCCCGAGAGCGCTACATGAGTTTTGAATTCAAACTGCGCCAGTTCCTCAAAGGCGCGGGCGAATCCGACCCAGTTGAACGTCATATGCGCTGGCTCGGCGCGTTCTCGGAGGGAGAGCGCAAGGAATTGCTCTCGTCTGACGCATGGCATGCGGTAGAGCACGATGACGTCTACCAGGCCGCCCGGGACGCGTTTTTGCAATCAACCAGCACCGACCCCCGCACGCGCCTCCTCTTTATGTATGAGCGAAGTTATCTCATGGATGAAGTTTTGGTGAAGGTTGATCGCGCGAGCATGGCGCACGCGCTTGAAGTGCGCGCGCCCTTCCTCGATTATAAACTCGTCGAGTTCGTGAACCGCCTGCCGTATTCCTATAAGCTCCACGGCTTCACGACGAAATATATGTTGAAGCGCCTCATGCGCGGGAAATTGCCGGAGCTCATTATCAACCGAACGAAGAAAGGATTTGCGGTTCCGGTCGGTGCATGGATTAATGGCCCGCTGCGCGCCTGGGCGGACGATCTGCTCCTCGGGAGCGGGGGGCGGGCGGGCCTCTTCAAGCCGGTCTACATCTCAAAACTCCTCAGGGAACACCGCGCGGGAACCCGCGATCATCGCAAAAAACTTTGGAATCTGCTTATGTTCTTCGCGTGGTACGATGCACTGCTTCCTCATGGAACTCCATAGCCACAGCGATATTGCCGCGCTCGAGAAGGATAACTGGTGGTACGTCGTCCGCCGGCAGCTTCTGCTCAACCTGCTTGCAAAGTATGCGCGAGCGTCCGCGGGCGGGGTCGCGCTTGATCTCGGGTGCGGGGTGGGCGCCAACTACGACGTGCTCGCTCCCTACGCAGCGCGCGTCATCGGCGTCGACATCGCCCCCGAGGCGCTCGCGTATGCGCGTGCGCGCGGCTATGCAGAGGCGCTCCAGGCGAAGGGAGAACATCTGCCGCTTCAGGATCACTCGGTAACGCTTGCGCTCTGTGCGGATATCCTTGAGCACCTTGACGATACGAAAGCAGTCCCCGAACTCCGCAGGGTGCTTATGCCAGGCGGCATCGTCGTCGCGACCGTGCCGGCCTTCCCGAGCCTCTGGAACGAGAACGACGATTACAGCCACCATTTGCGGCGCTACCGCCGCGGCGAGCTCCGGAAGCTCTTTGCGAAGTCCGGATTCATCCTTCGCGCGAGCGGATACTGGAACGCGCTCCTTTTCGTTCCCGTGTGGATCATGGCGCGCTTCTACCGGCGTCGGCCCAATCGCCCGCTGCGCAACAATCTCTCGCTCGTGCCGCGCTTCCTCAATGGCGCCTTGACGCGCGCCGCGCTCGTCGAGCAACGGCTCCATCGTTTCCTCCCGCTGCCTTTTGGCGTCTCCGAAGTGCTCGTTTGCGAAGCCCCGGCGTAGCGGCCGATTCCCCGTGCTACGATTCGTCCAATGAACCTGCGGGCATTCGTCGAGAAGCACCGCGCAACTTTTTTCTTTTTAGTTCGCTACGGGATCTCGGGGGCTACTGGCGGACTCATCCAGACCGTCGGGCTCTATATCTGGGTCTCGCTGTTCGGCTTCCGGGCGACCTATCTCTGGGGCGTCGTCATCGCCTATTGTATTGCGGTCGTCGTGAGTTTCGTCATGCAGAAGTACTGGACCTTCCGCGATTACGCCGGCCACATGGTTCCGCGGCAACTGTTTTGGTACACAACGACATCACTCGGAAATCTCGGACTCAACGCGCTCATTCTCCACGCCAGCAAGCAGGTGCTCGAGGGACTCGGCTTCAATTTCTTCCATCTCTGGTATCTCGGTGTCCAGGTGATCGCCGTATTCGTGGTCGCACTCTCGAGCTTCCTCTCGAATCGCTATATCACCTTCCGCTCTGTCCCGCTTTAGGATTTTCTGGCTTAGTCCCGATGACGCTCCAGCTATAGTCGTGCCGGTGGTAGAGCCGCACATCCTGGAAGCCCGCATCAGCAACAAGCGCCCGCGCTTCGGCCTCGCGGTAATATTTCGCATACGCGGGATTCAGCTGGTCGTAGATGGTCATATAGCGCGTGACGTGCGGGAAGCGCGCGAGCACGTTTCTCATGTAGACATGCATGGGGAGCGGAAGGAAGCGACAGAGAAAAATATAGAGCTCGAGGAAGACATACAGCACCGCGGTGAGTGCGAGCAGTGCGAAGTGCGGCAGCCGTTTCGTCATTTTCCTCATCGGCTCTGCGAAGGAGAGATACGTCTCGTTGCCCTCGCGGCCGTAGACCCAGATGAGGAGCTTCCCGCCCGGCCGTAGCGCCCGATACGCGGCGTGCAGCACCGGCCTCGGGTCGGGAATATGGTGGATCACCCCGATCGAAAACACATACTCAAGGCCGAGATCGGCAGGAAGTTGCTCGCCCGGTATGGGGAGGCACGTGATCTTTCCACTACGCCCCGCCGTGTTCGCCTGTAAGATATCCATCGCCGCCGAGGGCTCTACCGCCCAGACGTGGCTCGCGCCGGCGTCGAGGAGCATGTTGACGATGCGCCCTGTGCCGCTGCCTATTTCCGCGACTCGCGCGCCCCGCAGATCCTCGGCGGGCAGCAGCGGACCCATGATGTCTGAAAGAAGCGCCACAGCGCCGTAGAATCCCGGGTTACTGCGGAAGGTCTGCCATTGCTCGCCGAAGTCCTCTATCGTTTTTTGCGTTTCGTTCATAGTCCCTCATTCAGTGCTTCAGATAGTCTCGCATATGCACCCCAATGCGGTTCGCGTTCGCCATGACGGTAAGCCCCGGGGGCTTCGCGGGAAGCGCGTGCCAGGAGGCGGTGTCGGCGACGAAGATTCCTTCCGCGCCGCGGAGTTTGCCTTTCAAGTCGACCGAGAGGACGCCCAGAAGCGGCGTGGCGCTGGAGGGGATTCCACCCGCGTAGTGCGAGGTCGCGCCGTACGGGCTCTCAATGGTGCGCAGGGGCAGGAGGCCGAGGCTGCGGAGCGCGCGCTTGATGTTCCGTACTTCCGCTCGATCACCGCTCGGGAGCGACGGATGCACAATCTCCACGAAGTCGCGCGCGGAGCCCTTGCGGAGTGTCAGGTACCGCGCGGGCGAAGCGATAGAGGGGAAGCGAATATCGGCAAGAACAATCGAGGGGACGAGAAGCGCGAGCGCCTGAAGCGCGTGGGGCACCGGGAGCGGGACATAGCGCAGGAGCTTATGGAGAAGGAGCGCGCCGTAGCTGTAGAGCTGCACGTATGCGCTCATCATTCCCGAGCGTCGCTTCGCGCTCTCGAGCACGAGCTGGCAGAGGCTGTGGTGCTGCGGATCCGGCGCCCTCCCGAGGCGCGCAAGCAGCACGCTCGGGACGAGATAATTGTTTTTAAGAATGATGGGCACCGGCTCGTCGTAGCGACCGAAGCTCGCGAGCAGAATCCGGGTCGTGTTTACACTCCCGGCAGCAAGCACGACCCCGCGCGCCTCATAGATCAGCGCGTTTCCCGTATCTACATCCTCGGCAGTAATACGCACGCCACTCGCAGTAGCTGCTACGTGAGAGACCAGGCGTCGCGGGATGTAACTGAAGTTCGGCTGCCGCTCCAGCCCCTCGAGCGTGTAATGGCCGCGGTAGACGGACCGGCCGATGTTGTCCCAGAAGTCCATATCACGATAGTCCGTCGCTCGCCGCGCGCCCTTGTCCCTAGAAAGAAGAGCAAGCGCCGGCTGTGTGAGCGTGTAGCCTTGAGTACGGAGATGATTCTTTTTGCGCGCATACCGCCTGAGCAGTTCCATATGGTTGTCGTCGAGTTTGACGGGGGGCTGTAGATCGAAGCGGAACTTCGGCCCCGAGACGCCGATGCGCTCGATAACCGCCTGGTAGTGCTCGGGCATTTCCTCGGCGGGAATGCCAACCACAGCGCATTCCTCTTCATCTAAGAAGCCGCAGACCGCACCCCACGCCTCCGAAAGCCCGCCGCGTGCAAGACTCTCGGTAATGACCGCGTCACTGCTTTTAGTCGGCAGGAGTTCCGGGGCGGAGCGGACAACATAGGAGCGCCGGCCGCTTGTCATCGTGCCCGCGTGTCCCGCATCTTGCTCGAACGCGCCAATGCCCGAAAGATCCTCGCCGAGGAAGATTCGCTGCTGCGTAGGATCCAAGCGCCGATGTTCTGCAAACGTCATTGCGGATCCTGCCTCAAGCACGCGGGAATCATCCTCGCCGACATCAAGCATTGCGACCGCATACCCCGCTTCTACGAGTGGACACGCGGCATGTATTCCCGAGAGCCCGCTCCCGATGATAATTGTGTCAAAGCGCCGCATGGCGAGAGGGCCGGGCACGAAGAAGCCCGTAAGAAAGCGCCGCGAGCGAGGAGAAACCAATGCGACACAGTCGGATGAGTAAAGAGGGGAGCGAGATCTGGCGCGGTAAGAGATAGCCTGCCGACTGCGGGCTGCACTCGGCGATTGCGGCCGCGATCAGGAGCTTCCGGCGCAAGGTGCCATTCGGGTCCCTGAATCGCGTCGCAGCATCCTCCGCCTTAAGGCGCCACGGACTTCTAAGGAGAGCGGAGTCAAGCGGCACGCCGGCAAGCCCGTATAAGTCACTGGCTTGCTCGTAGCGTGCAACGTGTTCCCCGGACGGATGCCGCCCCCCCAGCACATAGCGCATAAGGACATACGGCTCCCGGCTCTCTCGTTTCATCTCCGCCTTAAGGAGCGCAAGGCCCTCCGCGAGTGTGCGGGGGCGAAGGTCGTAGCGGGCATTGAACGTGCTAGTATCGATTGGCACGTCCACATTCGCGCCAAGCACATTACTGAGTGTAAGAGGCGGCTTGCGCAACAGTAGTTTGAAAAGCAGCGCAAGCGCATACGCGAACGCAAGCGGAATCGGGAATAGCCGGACGCGCTTCTTGAGCACCCCCTGCCCGACGAGGCGCGTGAGGGCGGCGAGGGAAACAAGATCGGGGCCCCCGAGATCGTAGGAAGCCGGCGCACTCCAATTTCCGGAAAGTACTTTCTCTATCGCCGCGGCGACGTCGAGCACGTGGATCGGGCGATACATAATTCTGCCCGAGCCGATGACGGGCGCGAGCGGGAGGCGCGCATAGCGGATCAGGGAGCCCACGACGCCGTGCGCAGGATCTCCGTACACTACGCTCAGCCGGAGTGTTATCGTCGGGACAGAGCTTTTTGCGAACAGCGCATCAGCGTCGCTCTTGGTCTTCGCGTATACTCCCTGACGGAGAAGTTTTGTAGACATAGTGCTGACATTGACGATGCCGCGCATGCCTTGAGCGCGCGCGGTGCTAATCACATTCTCCGCTCCGCCGACGTTCACCGCGCGACTTCCCGGCTCATCGGATTTGAGCGCGGCCAGATGCACAATATGGTCGACGCCCTGCGCCGCCACCTCAAGCGCGGCCCGGTCGCACACATCAGCCACTCTCCACACGAGGCCCGAGCGGTCGAAGGTGATACCCTCCGGCGCGCGCACCAACGCGACCACCTCGTAGCCTCGCTCGAGCAGGAAGGGCACGAGTGTCCGGCCGATAAACCCGCCCGCCCCCGTCACTAGAACTTTCATCCGCGTGATTATATACTACCGAGCGTTGTGGTCCCGTCATGAAACAAAGCTATTCCATCATTCTCCCCGCCTACAACGAGGCGGCCGCGATCGGCGCGGTGCTTGTCGATCTTCAGCAAGAGTTCTCGAAGGAGGAGATCATCGTCGTCGACGATTGCTCTACTGATGGCACCGCAGCCGTCGCCGCCCGCTACCCGGTCACACTGCTGCGGAACGTACAGAATTTCGGCTACGGCTATTCGCTCAAGCGCGGCATCAAGAGCGCTGTCCACGAGCACGTGATCATCCTCGACGCCGACGGCTCATATCCGGTCGCGGCTCTCGCCCCCCTCGTCGCGGAATATGAAAAAGGTTTTGACATGGTGGTCGGCACGCGCCAGGGCTCCTTCTATCACGGCCCGCTCCTTAAGCGCATGGCGCGCGCATGCTTCCGCGCGCTCTCGGAATTCGCGACCGGTCGTACGATCCCCGACATCAACTCCGGTTGCCGCATCTTCCGCAAGGATCTAGCGCTTCGTTTCTTCCACACGCTTTCCACCGGCTTTTCCTTCACAACCACCATCACGCTCGCCTTCTTATTGAACGCGTACGCCGTGCGCTACCTGCCGATCGAGTATCACAAACGCACCGGCAACTCCAAGGTCCGCTATCTGCGCGATACGCTTCGCTCCGCGCAGATCATTACCGAAGCGATCATCTTCTACAATCCGCTCAAGATGTTCCTGCTGTGCGCGGCAATCATCTTCTGCGCGGGCATCGCTTCCTTCTTCATCGGGTTCTACTCGCCCCCGCTCGCGTTCCTCTTTTTCTTCACGATTGCGGCGAGCGTTGCGACGCTCGCGCTCGGCTTCATTGCGGTTTTCCTGAAGTTTACCCACGACGCTCACTCCTGAACCCTCCGTGCGATATAGGTGATGCCGAGACCCGTTTGCTCCAGATACGGGCGCAACAGGACGGCAGGGTATTCCTTCTGGTCCTCCGGCGAGAAGATCCCACAAGCGGCGGGATTGACGGCCAAGCAGGATCCGCGCGCGGCCTCGGCGGCGCTGCAAAGCCGACTGCAATCCTGCGTAATAGCCCACACGGCGCTCGTGCTGCTGGCAAGCCCCGCGAGCAGTGCTGATTCTTCTCGCGGCGTGTCAGCGAAGAGCACGAGCGGTTTGAATGATATCTCTCGGGCAACCAGGTCAAGATGCTGGCGCAGGAAGACGAAGCGCGTCTGATTTCTCCGGCGGTCGTCGAGCTCGCCGAGCGAGGAGGTATTGAGCGGGAGCGAGAGCCGCGCCGCGGAGGGTTCAATAAGGAAAATGTTTGAAGACGAATTGTACACGCGCGCGATCGTCTCGCGCAGCAGGACTGCAGAGGAGGGCCACCAGTAGAGGGTAATCGCCTGCGTGCCCACGGCGAAGAAAAAAAATCCGCTTGCCACGAGTGCGATAGTGCACGCCCAGCGGCTCGCTCCGAGGAGCAGCACGGCGGAGAAGGAACAGGCGGCCGCGAGTGGGACCGAATAGCGCGGGAAGAGGCTGAAGCCGATAAGGCCATAGTAAAAAAGAAACACCAGTATCGGATGGATACCCGCGATAATCCAGTATCGGCGAGTTCGAGATTCGGCGGACGCGAAGCCGCCACGCGAAAGGCGCCAGAGGAGGAGTGCGACCCCGACTGTATATAAGAGTATGAGCGGCTGGCTCTGGAGCGCGTAGACAACGGGGTCGGAGAGCCGATGGACCCAGTCAATCGCAGCGGAGGCGGTCCGGGTCGAGTTGCCGGCAGGATCGAGGAGCGAGGGATGCGCTCGGGCGATAAGCCCCCGGTAGAGGAACGAGATTTGCGTAAGGGAGAAAAGAACTAAGAGATACCAACGTCGCCTGAGATACTCCCCAATATCGCGCAGGCTGACATGCTCGAGCAAAAGCGCATAGGCAGCCCAGAGGCCGACCGAATAGACACCGATGAAATTCTGGAAGAAAGCAAGCACTGCAGCCCAGATGAGAAGTGCGGCGTAGCAGCCGCGCGAGATGAAGGACCTCCCCTTCTGGGCCAGATAATATTCGTTGGTGAGGAAAAGGGTGCCCACCGCGGCATCGAGAAGGAACGCGAGCGGCCAGACCTTTGCGGTGTGGATGAGACCGAGCAGGAGTGAGTTCCCGAGCAGGAGGAACAGGAGTAAGAGAAGATTAAGCCCGAGAGCGCGCGGAATTCTCCGTCGAACGAGATAGAGCACGCAGAATGCGATGAATCCAAGCACGAGAAATCCGTTGACGAGACGCAGCACCTGGAGCAGATCTCCGGTATGGAGCGCAATCCGGATTTCCGTTTCGACGAGAGAGAAATGGCTCGCAAGCGCAATCGCGCCCACGACCGGCACAAGCGCGAGCGTATCGAGATAGGTCTGTACGCCGCCGTAGTACGCGCCGGAAGCCGAGAACTCCCAGCCGGGCAGCGTCACCTTTTGTATTGCGGAGAGCGAGCTCGTGAGGAAGTAACTCTCGTCCTGGATGAGATCAGGATTATTGCCGAAGGAGTTCGGGTAGAGCAGGGCGAACGCGACGAAGATCACGAGACCGAGGAGGAGCGGGCGCGAAAGACTCATGATACTATGGTACTCCATGTCGGGGACGGCGAAGCAAATCGCACGATGGACAGCACTCGGGGCGCTCTTCCTCATACCACTTACGCCGCTTATCGTTGCGAACGGTTTCTTCTTCCCGTTCATCACCGCGAAGGCCTTCTACTTCCGCAGTCTGGTGGAGATCACGGTTTGCGCCTGGGCCGTGCTTGCGCTGCTGGATACAGAATATCGCCCGCGCTTCTCGTGGGTTGGCGCGGCGGTGCTCGCGTTCGTGCTCTGGATGTTCGTTGCGGATGCCTTCGCGATCAATGCCTTCAAGGCCTTTTGGAGCAACTTGGAGCGCATGGAGGGATGGGTGCTGCTCATCCATCTTCTCGGATTCTTCTTCGCGGCTTCTGCGGTGCTGCGTACGGAGCGAAAATGGCGCGGCTGGTTCCTCACCTCGCTCGCCGTCTCCCTCGTCGTCTCTGCCCACGCACTGCTGCAGCTTAGCGGCGCGCTCTCGATCCACCAGGGTTCCATTCGCATCGACGCGTCTTTCGGTAACTCGGCGTATCTGGCAATCTATCTCCTCTTTAACGTCTTTATCGCGCTCTGGCTCGCGTTTGGCGAAAAGCGCATCTGGCTGAGGTGGGGCCTCATTGCACTCGCTGCGCTTGAAGCCGTATTCATCTTCTTCACCGAGACGCGCGGTACGGTGCTCGGGCTCGTGGGCGCTCTCCTGCTCGCCGCGCTCCTCACCGCGGTCACGGGAGGGAGGCGCGCCCGCCGCCTCGCGGCGGGCGCGTTCGTACTTATCCTCGTGCTTGCGGGAGGCTTCTTCTTGGCGCGCAACTCAAGCTTCGTCCAAAATAATTCCAGCTTACAACGTATTGCCTCCGTCTCGCTCGCGGACGGCCAGACGCGCTTCACCATTTGGCACATGGCATGGGAGGGGTTCCTCGAGAGCCCGGTGGTCGGCTGGGGGCAGGAGGGCTTCAACTACGTTTTCAATAAGTTCTACGAGTCCTCGCTCTACACGCAGGAGCCGTGGTTTGATCGCGCGCATAACGCATTCCTTGATTGGCTCACCGCCGGCGGAGCGCCTGCGTTCCTGCTCTACCTCTCGCTCTTCATTACCGCGCTTATCGCGCTCTGGCGGAGCTCAACGCTCGCGCGCGCCGAACGCGTCCTGCTCACCGCCGCGCTCGCGGGCTACGCCTGCCACAATCTCTTCGTTTTTGATAATCTCTATTCGTACGTCTACTTCTTCGCGATACTTGCGCTCATCGATGCGCAACTATCGCGCCCGATCCAGACGTTTGAGTCGGCGCCTGCACTCACCGGTGAGCGCGGCCTCACCTACGCGCTCCCGCTCGCGAGCGTAGCGGCACTCATACTCATCTGGTTCGTGAACGTGCCGGGGCTCCGCGTAGGGACTGAACTCATCACTGCGCTCTCGCCCTCGCCCTCGGGTCTCTCGGCGAACCTTGCGACTTTTGAAGATCTTGCGGCGCATCCCGCTTTCGCCGCGCAGGAGGTGCGCGAGCAGATCGTCTCCTTCGCAAATATGCTTGCGCAGAACCCGAATGTCCCCGCGGACCAGAAGCAATCGTTCGCCACGCTCGCCGTTGCAGAAATCAGCAAGGAGGTCGCGGCGCATCCGCGTGACGCGCGCGCGCGACTCGAGCTCGTCTTCGCGTATCGCACCCTCGGTGATACACCCGGCGCTCTTAAGGAGCTCCAAGCAGCTGCGCTACTCTCGCCGGGCAAGGAGGATATTTATGTCCAACAGGGGGTCGCCGAGTGGGACGCGGGCGATGTCAAAGCGGCACAAGCCGCGTTCAGTAAAGCGTATACGCTCGGGCCACAGTTTAGCGATCTGGCCGCCGCCGCCGCCGCTGGCGACTTCGTGGCGGGCGATGCGGCTGCGGGCGATGCGCTCCTCATCAAGGCTTTCGGGACTACGGTGGCGGACAGCGACATCCTCGCCTCCGCTTATTACCGTACCAAGGCCTGGGGGCGACTGATCGCGCTCTGGCAGATGCGCGCGAGTAAACCCGGCGCGAGCGCGCAGACGCTCTTTGGGCTCGCGGCCGCCTACTACGCCGCGGGAGAGAAAGCACAGGCGATCGCCGCTATCCAACACGCGATTGAAGTCTATCCGCAGGCCGCCTCTGCGGGCGCCGCGGCGATAGCACAGATCAAGGCGGGGCAATGAACATCCGCGAGCACACCAGACTCGCGCCGTTCACGACGTTTCGAGTGGGCGGAGAAGCGCAACTTTTTACAGCCTGCGAGACCGAGGAGGAGGTGAGTGCCGCGGTCGCGCATGCGCGCGACCGCGGCGTTCCGTTTCTGCCGTTTGGATCAGGATCAAACATTCTTGTACCGGACGAAGGCGTTTCTGGTTTGGCTGCGAAGATAGAAATAAACAGAATCTCATTTGAAGAAAGGGGAGATACGGTAGACGTCAGCGCGGGCGCTGGAGTCGTGTGGGACGCGTTGGTACAAGAAGCCGCCGCGCGCAATCTCTGGGGTATAGAAAATCTCGCGGGCATCCCGGGCACGGTCGGCGGCGCCCCAATCCAGAACATCGGCGCCTATGGCGCCGAGCTTGCCGATACGTTTCTCTATGCCGATGCGATTGACGCGGCGAGCGGCACTCGCCAATGTATCGATACACCCGCCGCACGGTTTGGCTACCGCGACAGCGTGTTCAAGAAAAATAGAAATCTCATACTTACGCGAATCGTGCTACGGCTCTCAAGAACTCCCAAACCACACCTCGCCTACCGCGACCTCGCAGATGCGCGTGGGCGGAGCGAGCCACTCAATTCTCCCGGAGAAATTGGAGCCGCTGTGCGCCGCATCCGGAGCGCAAAGTTTCCGGATTTGGCGCAAGAAGGCACCGCCGGCTCATTCTTCAAGAATCCCGTTGTCTCGCGGGCGACTGCGGATGCTCTCGTTAAGAAATTTCCAAGCTTGCCGATCTTCCCGCGGGCGGGTGGAAGCGTGAAGCTCTCGCTCGCGTGGCTCTTGGACCACGCGCTCGCGCTCAAGGGGTTTGCGGTCAGGCAGGCGCGACTTTTTGAACGGCAGCCGCTCGTCATCGTTGCATCTCGAGGGGCATCGGCGCACGACATAGACGCTTGCGCGCAAGAAGTGGAGAAGCGCGTGCAAAACGCGACAGGCATCACGCTTGTGCGCGAGGTGGAAACGTTCGGCGCGCGGCGCTGAGGCAAAAGTTATCCACACATTTTCGTTTTTCTTCGCGCAGAGAACATTTTCGCGCGATAATGACGAGCAGAAACGTTTGCGCCACGATTACTTTCGCGCAGGCGGGTCGACATACTAACCATTCACCGAACCACCACCATGGCCAAGAGACGCAAGGCAAAGAAAGCGGGCAAGAAAGCGAAGCGCGCGAAGCGTCGCCGCTAGTGTGCACCACTCGCAAAAGGCTCCCCGAGGGGAGCCTTTTGCGTTATAGTGCTCGCGATGGCCAGTTTCCTCTCGCGAATGTTTTCGCAGAACCAATCCGCCGCTTTCCTCAAGGCCGCGGCGCCCGTCGTTGCGGCTGCCAACCATCTTGCATCCGAGTTCGAAGCGCTTAAGGATGCGGAGCTCAAGGGCCGGTTCGCGGAGGTGCAAAGCCGCGCCCGCCAGGCGGGCGCGGCTCCTGAGGCCGACCTTCCGCTTATCTATGCACTCGTGCGTGAGGCAGCGCGGCGCACACTTATGCAGCGGCCTTTCGATGTCCAGCTCATCGGCGGCCTTGTGCTTTCCCGCGGCAAGATCGCCGAAATGCGCACCGGCGAGGGTAAGACCCTCGTCGCGACACTGCCCGCCTCCTCCGCCGCGCTCGCCGGGAAGGGCGTGCACATCGTCACGGTGAACGACTACCTCGCGCGCCGCGACGCCGCGTGGATGGGGCAGATCTACGACTACCTCGGGCTCACAGTAGGAGTGGTGACCTCGACCGGTAGCTATCGCTACGATGCGTCGCATGTCGAGCGAAGCGAAGACCCCGAACGAGACAGCGAAGGCTCGTTCAGAGTTTTCTACGACTACTTGAAACCGGTGACTAAGAAAGAAGCATACGCGGCCGACATCACCTATGCGACCAACAACGAACTCGGTTTCGATTATCTGCGCGACAACACCGCATACGACGCGTCGCAGATCGTGCAGCGCGGGCATCACTACGCGATCATCGACGAAGTGGATTCCATTTTGATCGACGAGGCGCGCACGCCGCTCATCATCAGCGGCCCCGCGGGCGACTCGGGGAATCTGTATCAGCAGTTCGCCGGCATCGTCCGCAACTTCAAACGCGGCGAAGATTACACCGTGGACGAGAAGCAAAAGGCCGTGCAGATCACCGAAGAGGGGATGCATAAGGCCGAAATCGCGCTGTCGATGGAGAATATCTATACCGAAGGGGGAATGAAATATGCCCACCATCTTGAAACTGCTGTGCGAGCCCAAGCCCTCTTCAGTAAAGACAAGGAATACGTGGTCAGAAACGGCGAAATCGTGATTGTGGACGAGTTCACCGGGCGGCTGCAGCCTGGCCGGCGCTGGAGCGAAGGGCTCCACCAAG
Organism: Candidatus Kaiserbacteria bacterium; assembly: GCA_016194455.1. Lineage (GTDB taxonomy): Bacteria > Patescibacteriota > Minisyncoccia > Phycocordibacterales > Phycocordibacteraceae > C7867-001. The sequence goes on from JACQBN010000010.1 coordinate 48,861, forward strand.
CAATTGAGGCAAAGGAGGGCGTGGCGATCAACGCCGAGACGCGCACCTACGCGACCGTCACCTTCCAGAATCTCTTCCGCATGTACGAGAAGCTCGCGGGCATGACGGGCACCGCGCTCTCGAGCGAGGAAGAGTTCTTCACGGTCTACGGGCTTGAGGTCGTCGTGGTGCCAACCCACAAACCGATGGCGCGCAAGGACCACAACGATCTCATCTTCCAGAGCGCGGCAGGGAAGTATCGCGCGGTCGCTCGCGCGGTCAAGGAGCGGCAGGAGCACGGGCAGCCGGTTTTGGTGGGCACCGTCTCTATTGAGGACAACGAAACAGTGAGCCGCTATCTCAAGGACGCGGGCGTGGCGCATGAAGTGCTGAACGCGAAGAATCACGAGCGCGAAGGCGAGATCATCGCCGAGGCGGGCGCGCCCGGCAGGGTGACGGTCGCGACCAACCTCGCAGGCCGCGGCGTCGACATTAAGCTCGGTGGCGCACTCGCCTCTTCGGAGGCGCGGAGCGCGGTGATTGCGCAGGGCGGGCTCGCGGTCGTCGGCACCGAGCGACACGACGCGCGCCGCATCGACAATCAACTCCGTGGCCGCTCCGGCCGCCAGGGCGATCCGGGCGAGACGCGCTTTTATGTTTCACTTGAGGATAAATTGATGCGCGTCTTCGCCGCGGAGACCTTGAAGAAGGTGATGGGCGGCTTCGGCATCCCCGAGGACGAACCGATCGAGAGCGGTATGATTACTAAATCCTTAGAGACCGCGCAGGGAAGAATAGAAGGGTTCAACTTCGACTCGCGTAAGCAAGTACTCGCCTACGACGACGTGATGAACACGCAGCGCCTCGCGATTTATGCTCGTCGCCGTGCCTTATTGGTGGGCACTGACGCCGAGGTCGAGGCGCTCGTGCGCACCCTCATCGCGGCCGACGATGCGGCGACCGCCGCATTCGAGGAAAAGAAAAAGCTCTTGGCAGAGGCGTTTACTCCGCTTCTGCGGCATTTGCTCCTGCAGATCATTGATACTTTTTGGTTGGAACATTTGGAAACAATGGATTATCTACGGCGCTCGGTATCGCTCCGGGCGTACGGGCAGCGTGATCCACTGATCGAGTACCGCCGCGAGGGGCTCGCGCGCTTCCGCGCGCTTGAAGCGAGTATTAAGGAGGCAGTGACCCGCACGCTGCCTACCGTCGCGCTCCGGGACGACGCGCGTATTAAGGCCGAAGAAGAAAGGGCGCGTGCCGCTCTCCTTGCCGCCGCCGAGCGCGAAGGTGGCGCCTCCGGCCAGCCGATCGTCCGCGCCCACACGCCCGGCCGCAACGACCTCGTCACCATCAAGAAGGGCGAGGAAACCAAAACGCTGAAATTTAAGAAAGCCGCACCGCTTCTCGCCGAGGGGTGGATTCTTGCCTCATGACAGACCCTGCCCCCCAATATATTTAAAGTAATGGAAGTTTTTGATAAGGAAAAAATCGGAAAGTGCATCGCGTGGGGAGGGGAACACCTAGTGTATGACTACGGCGATACCCAGGTCATAAAGTTCTCGCTTTTTGATCTGCTGATCGGTCTCCGGCTCGCGCGCATAAAGACTATGCATGATCTCACAATCTGCCGCGAGTTTTTCAGCGACTACATGCTCTCCACCACGCTCGTCTCGTCGTCAGACGGCAGGCGGCTTGCCAAGCTCCAACCAAAAATAACGGGTCGAGCCATCAAGAAGAGTGATCTGCAGGATAAAAGGATCGCGCAGCAGTTTAAGGAAATAATTCGGGCGCACCAAGCCCTGGTAGCCCAGGGGTATTACGGCGTAGACCTTATTGGCGGTAGGGGAGTGCTCCTCGCTCGTCCAACCAACATCTTCCTTACCGTCACCGGCAAGCTCTATCTTATTGACACGCTCTTGCTTTCCGTCCCCGAGCTTCCGTGGCTGCAATGGCTTTTCAACATTTTTCGCGACGTCGCTATCTGGAATCAGATTCGAATCATAAAAAGTTTCTTATCGGCCTGTGAGGAAAAGTAAATCGTGATAGGGTGAGCCAATGGCATTTGTTGATGAAGTGAGGATACGTGCGGCGGCGGGGAAGGGCGGCAACGGCGTCGTTCGCTGGCTGCGTAACAAAGAGACCGCGAAGGGAGGTCCCTCGGGCGGCGATGGAGGTAGGGGTGGCGACGTTGTTGTGATTGGTGTGCGCGACCTAGCGGTGCTCGCCAACTATCGCTACGAGAAGGACTTTCAAGCAGAGGACGGCCAAGACGGTGCCGGACAACTGAAGCACGGCAAGAACGGAGAACCAGTCATTTTGAAAGTACCGGTGGGCACGCTCGCGCGCGTTGTAGAAACTGGCGAGGAGTTTGATATCCATACCGAGGGAGAGCCGGTGATTATTTTCAAAGGCGGCGGGGGCGGCAAGGGCAACGTTCATTTCAAGGGCTCCACAAACCAGAACCCGTTCCAACAAACAGACGGCAAATCGGGAGGGGCTGGGGATATCGAATTCACGCTCAAATTGATCGCCGACGCAGGCCTCATCGGGCTCCCGAATGCTGGGAAGTCCTCACTCCTCAACGCGCTCACGAAGGCAAAGTCAAAAGTCGGCGCGTATCCCTTTACCACCCTCGAGCCGAACCTTGGCGACTTCTTCGGCCACATCCTCGCCGACATCCCTGGCCTCATCGAAGGCGCCTCGGCTGGGCGAGGGCTCGGAATAAAATTTTTAAAACACGTAGAACGAACAGGAATTTTATTGCATCTCGTCTCGGCAGAGCAAGACGATCCTGTCGCGGCCTATAGGGAAGTGGTGGGGGAGCTCAACGCTTTCGGCCACGGCCTCGGCGATAAGCGCGAGATCGTTGTCCTCACCAAGACCGATCTCCTCTCGCCCAAGGAGGAGAAAACAAAAGCCGACGTTCTTGCCCGCGAGACCGGGCGAGAGGTACTCACGGTTTCCGTGGAAGATCTGCAAAAGTTGAAGAGATTTTCCGACCACCTCGCAACCTTACTTCGCGCCCCCCGGGCTTAGTGCTAGGATGGGCGCGATGGCACTACTCCCCACCATCGGGCTCGAGATCCACGCAGAGCTCCGGACTTCGACCAAGATGTTCTGCAACTGCAAGAACGATCCGGACGAAGAGCGGCCGAACGTCAATATCTGCCCGATCTGCCTCGCGCATCCGGGTACGCTGCCGGTCATTAATCGCGAGGCGGTGCGGCAAGTCTTGCGCGCTGGCGCGGCCCTCGGCGGCACGCTTGCTCACTTCAGCGAATTTGATCGCAAGAGCTACTTCTATCCGGACATCCCCAAGGGTTATCAGATCAGCCAGTATGAGCACCCGTTGGTCACTGGTGGCACGCTCGCCGGTGTCGCGATAACGCGCATACATTTAGAAGAGGATACCGCCCGTTCAACACACGGGGAAAACAAAAGCCTTATCGACTTCAATCGCGCGGGCATTCCGCTCATGGAGCTCGTGACCGAGCCGGTCATCCACGACGCGAAGACGGCGGGCGACTTCGCGCGCGAACTGCAACTCCTGCTGCGCACGCTCGGCGCCTCCGAGGCGAACTTAGAGAAAGGCGAGATGCGCATCGAGGCAAATGTCTCAGTCGCGAGCGGGGAAGAGAGGCTCGGCACCAAGACCGAGGTCAAAAACCTGAACTCATTCCGCTCCGTCGAGCGCGCTATCGCCTATGAGATCGAGCGACAGACCAAGGCGTTTGAGCGCGGAGAGAAGCTCGCTCAGGAGACGCGCGGCTGGGACGAGACGAAGCAAGAGACCTTCCATCAGCGATTCAAAGAGGGAAGCGCAGACTATCGCTACTTCCCCGAGCCGGACTTGCCGAAGCTCGTGCTCGAGGACGTTCCGGAATTTGCGTGCGAAGCGCTTACCGCGTCGCTCCCCGAACTTCCGAGCCAGAAGCGGGAGCGCTATGCAAGGCTCGGGATAAAGTCCGACGACAGAGCATATCTCGCTGCGGATGTTGCACGCAGCGCTTTCTTCGATGCCGTAACAAAAGAACTCGACGGTCGTCCAAAGTCCACCGTGCTTGCTGCTAATTATTTTATATCAGACATGGCCGGCGATCCGTGCGTAGCGTCACCGAGTTCCTTCGCTGCTCTCATACAAATGTTCGCCGCCAACGAACTCTCCTCACGCGGGGCGAAGGACGTACTCGCGATTATGATCACGAAGGGTGGGGAACCAGCCGTAATCGCAAAAGAACGCGGACTCGGACAAATCCAAGACCGCGGAACGCTAGAAGCGGCGGTAGAACGCGTGATGGAGGAGGAGCCCGGAGCAGTCAAGGAGTACCGGGCAGGCAAAAGCGGCACTCTCCAGTACCTGCTCGGCAAGGCGATGAAGGTGACAGGCGGGGCAGGAGATCCGGAGCTTCTTAGGGAGATTCTCATAAAAAAGCTCGGTTGATTATTTATACACAACCCCCTCCTTCACGAGCCCAGGAAGGCTTATACTAATTGGATGAATGAGATAGTTATCGAAGACAAGAAGTACGTCTCGTCCAAGCGAGCTGCGGAAATCACCGGCTACGCCAAGGACTATATCGGTCAACTCTGCCGAGAAGGCAGAGTCCCGGCGCGTCTTATCGGACGCAACTGGTACGTGCTCGAGTCTGCTATACAGGACCACCGCTTCGGTGATCCCACACCCACGCCGGGCCCACATGAGGGGGAAGCGTCTGTAAGCCGATTTTCAGCCGACACATGGGAGGTTCCTCGTTACGAGGCCCTAGACGCGAAGGAGCTGCCCCCGGTAGACGAGGCCTCAGATTACGGTAATACTCCCCCAGGGGTGGATACGATGCCAGAAGAAGAGCAGAAGGAACAAGCCCGGGTCACCGATATGCGCGAAGAATGGCAGGCCTGGTTTGATAAGAGCCAGCAGGAAAAGTCCATGAACTCGGTCGCAGAGGAAGTTACGCGTCATGAAGAGCCAGAAGAGCAGGAAATCCCAGTGTCGATTAAACCAATAGCCCGTCCGCTACAAGAGACCCAGCAAGCCAGGAGCCCAAAGTCGGCAAAAACTAGAAGAAGCTGGCTTTTACCGCAACTCACAGCGCTTTTCGTAGCACTAATTGCTATCGTCACGCTCGCTCTGAATTCCGGCTACTTTGATACTTTTACCGTCTCTTATACCCAAGCCTCAGTTATAACTGGAATAAGGGTCTACAATAAATAGCTCAAATAAAGGTTTTATTGTCTCGGCTAGCAGTGTTGCATAAATTTATAAAGAAGAATTTAAAGAATCCGTAGACTGCTAAAATAGATCAAAAAATTAAAACCGAGAATCGTAATTTTTGACGACTTCCAGTTTAGAGAAACAAGCACTCAAGCTATTCATTTTTTAACATGTGAAAATAGAAAATTCAGGAGGTTTTATTGGATAGATGTCTAGGAAGATTCGTTAATAATTTATAAAATCTTCGGCATAAATTTGAGATTTATAGACGTTATATCTAATAAAAACAAAGCGAAGTCGGTTAGACGACATTTAGCTCCTGATAATATGGCAGAGCCATGAGTTTTTACGCTCCCAATAGAAGGATTTTAGGAAATTCTGGTATCTTCGTTGAAAGTATAGGTCTCTCAGGGCTGATTTTAGGATATTTTTTGAAATTCTGCGAGAAACGCATCTTTAGGAACCAAGATGCAGAGAAGTAGGCTGCTGGAGCGGCTCCTTGATCGTTTTAGCTAGAATCCGCTATCCACAAGCAGGAAACAAAATGTGCCGGAAAAGCAGATAAACTATAGCTAATTCGGTTATCCGACATGGATCCTTCCTTTGAAAATAATTTCATAACGACGAAGCAGGCTCATGCACTTTCCGGATATTCTCCAGACTATTTGGCGCGTCTTGCGCGTTCGCAAAAGCTTATTGCAAAGCGCGTTGGGAAGTCCTGGGTCATCCGTAAGGATTCGCTAGCAGAATTCCTGAGAGTTCAAGGAAAACGAAAGGTTGAGTTTGCTCGTGCACTCTCGGAAAGCCGGGAGACTGAATATCGGATCATCCAATCGCCCGTCGAGCGGGTAAAAAAGGCTTTCACTCCAGCCATTCCGCGCGTTCTCGCGACTGCCGCGCTTGGCAGTTGGCGCGGCGAGCTCGCCGCAGTTGCTATTGCGCTTGCGGTAGTGGGCACCGGCGTCGCGCTCTCGCGTGCGACGACGGTCGCGCGCCTTGCCACAGCCGGTGAACAATTCTCGAGCGCGGCCTCTTCTGGCTTCGCAGACATGGCCCTTGGATTCGCACTCGATGTCGATGGGCATATTACTGGCGTTGCGCGCTCAGAGGAGGGCGCGCGGCAAGCTGTAATTAGTCGTCTCGCGCATATCTCGCCGATCCCCCTGCCGCTCGCCTCTTCTTCGCTTGCAATTTTCTCGCCACTCCCAAATGTAACACCCAGTTTGAATGTACACACACCACTCGCGCCGAGACCGCGCGTGCGAGTCTCACTCCCGTCGCCCGAAGAATTGCTCGCACTCGTTACGCCACGCGCGTTACTCGGTGACGCAAAAACATTTCTCGCCGCAAGTGTGAACACGCTCGGCGCGTTCCCAATCGCGCTCGCCCGCAGTGCGATCTCTGCAGATGTTTCTCTTGTGCGGGCGCTTACTGATGCCGGCCCGAACATCGCGGACGCCGTATTCTCCACCGAGTATCTCGCTATGCAGCCCTTTGTGGAAGGAACGAACCGCGTGCTCGCGGCCTACAGCAACGGTGTGAAGAGTACCGGCGAGCTCTTCTATGCTGCAGCATCTGGAGCACAGGATCTCAGCTCTGCCGCCCTCGCGCTTACGCACCCGAGTCTTCTCGAGGACACCTGGCTTGCTCTACTCGGCAGGGGAGAAGCATCGCTCGCTAACCTTGGCGATGCGCTGCGCTCTGGCGGGAGCCAGCTCCTCGCTGCAGTTAATGCTCCGGCGCTTTCGGGCCCCGAACGCATCGCCTTTTTCGTCTACGAATCCATACACGACATCTTCGCCCAAACGACCTCTGCGCTCGCGGATCTCCTCGTCCCCTCGCCCACCATTGTGGTGCTACGGAGTTCGATCCCCACTCCCCGCGCGCTTTACGCAAGCAGCACGCCTACGCACGTCGTCTACCCCTCGCCCACCTATGAGCGGACGATTATTCAAGGCGGCGTTTCCATGAATTCTTTGAACCAAGCGTTGAGCTCGCTGCGCTCCAGCATCCTCTCCGACGTCCAAGGACTCATCCGCCCGGTTTCGCAACAGGTGGCGACGAACGCCACCAGCATTCAGCAGGTGAACATCATTCAATCACTCTCAAACTTGAAACTCCACGCGAGCACGATCGACAATAGCGTCATCACTAGCTCCACGCTTGATCAGCTCGTCGTGACCGGCAACGCAACCTCGACGCTCGCGAACGGCGTCGACATCACGGGCGGTTGCTTCTCGATCAACGGCACGTGTTTCACCGGCGGGGCGGGCTCACTCGCGACGCTCTCGGATGTCGCACTTACGCCGCTCGCCTACGGCGACGTCCTCTCCTACAACGGAACGAAATGGAACAACATCGCCACCTCCACCCTCGGCGTCGCGCTTTCTGATACGACCGGTGTACTCGCGCAGTCGAGAGGCGGCACCGGCACGAGCACCTACAACCCTGGCGATATCCTCTACGCGGATGCGTTCGGTACTCTCACGACACTCCCGGTGGGCGGTACCGGCAAAGTGCTCAAGGTCTCGGGCGGGTTGCCCAGCTGGGGGACCGACCTCTCCGGCAGCGGCGGCGCAAGCGCATGGGCGACCACCAGCGACAACCTTGCTGTTTACACGACCGATCCGACCCAGGTTGTCATCATCGGCAACAGCGCGACCTCGACGACAGGGAATATTCTCGAGGTGCACGGCGATGCATATTTTTCGAACAACATCACACTCGCAAATCTGACCGCCACCGGCACCCTCTCCGTCGCCGGCCAAACGACGCTCGATACTTCTCTCACCGGCCTCCTCAAGGCCGTCGCGGGTGTCGTTTCGACCGCCACGGCCGGCACCGACTATGTCGCTCCGGCGACCGCCATCAACACTACGTACCCGCTCCAGGGCGGAGGCGGTCTCTCCACCTCGCGCACCCTCTCCCTCGCCTTCGGCACCACCACCTCCAACACCTGGGGCGGCACCCAGACCTTCACCAACAACCCAGTCCTCGGCGCCCTCACCGGTCTCCTCTATGGCAATTCAGGCACCCTCGCCACCGCCGCCACCACCAC
>JACQBN010000002.1 GCA_016194455.1 Candidatus Kaiserbacteria bacterium
TTCGAGGGCCTCTACAACGGCTACATGAAGGACAGAAGCGGTTATTACAAGGGAGCGGCATTCGTCGGGCCGACAGTAGATCCGAAACTCCTCGACTGCGGCTACGGCTAGAGACGCGCTGTCGTCATGCGGCTCGATGACTATGGAATTCGACCACTACGACGTCGTCCCCCAGAACGTGGCGGCCGACATCATCGCAAGCCGGAAGTAACACAAAACGATTTGCGAAGATAAGGCCGCTGTGGCACCATAGGCGGCGGAACAGAGGGAGGAGAAAGGAGGTATGCGGTGGAGCACGTAGGGCTTCCAACGCCATTATTCATCGGTCGAACCCATCACTTCTTCAAGTCGTGGGGAGCAACACTGGACCCGCCCGGCCAGCTCGTCGAGGAGCCCCGCCTCTGCTATCGCTTATTGCTTGCGGGCCGGGAGCGACCCGTCAATGTTTCCTTCGGCGTGAACTCGTACCTTTGGATTACGGTCCTGGTTCGTGAGGACACGAGCACCAGGAGTCGCCAGAGGTTTAAGAAGGCGCGGTTCGGGACCTTTCATGGCAACATTGGGTGGCTCGACGGAGAAGCGCCAACGCTCACCTATATCGCGCGCATCCCCTTTGAAAAACTGGACGAATATCTGCCCCTAGTCCTGAAGGACGCGACCGAGGAGGTCATGCTCTTCGAGAACGTTCTCGACTTTGAGAACTTCTCAGCGGACGCTCCGATGATCTACGTGGATCATTAGCCTCTCAGCCGGCGCGAAGCGCCGGCGTTTTCTTTTGCATTTGTCCCCATTGGGGATTGCATTTTCGGCTCACCTTGCGTATAGTGCCTCTAACGCATCATAGCGTCGCTCGACCCCGGTCGGGATTTATTCGTGTCTTTCGCATAACTTTTATCCACCATGGCAGAATTCAATCGCGCGAAGCCGCACATGAACGTGGGCACCATCGGTCACGTTGACCACGGCAAGACCACGCTCACCGCAGGCATCCTACACGTTCTCTCGATGTTGACCGCCGAGGGCTATTCGGCGCGCGTCGAGGGCGTCGACAAGATCGACAGCGCTCCGGAGGAGAAGGCGCGCGGCATCACCATCGCGCTCCACCACTCAGAGTACGAGACGCCGAAGCGCCACTACGCGCACATCGACGCGCCCGGCCACGCGGATTACATCAAGAACATGATCACGGGCGCAGCGCAGATGGACGGCGCCGTCCTCGTGGTCGCCGCGACCGACGGCGTGATGCCCCAGACGCGCGAGCACATCCTCCTTGCCCGCCAGGTGGGCCTCAAGAAGATTATTGTTTTCCTCAACAAGGTAGACATGGTGGCCGAGCAGGATCTGATTGACCTCGTGGAGGAGGAAATTCGCGAGCTTCTCGCTAAGCAGGAGTTTGACGGCAAGGGGACGCCCATCATCCGCGGCTCGGGCCTCAAGGCGCTTGAGGCGAAGGACGCGAAGGATCCCTTCGCGCTTAAGGTCAAGGAGCTGGTGGACACGATGGACACCTACTTCGAAATCCCCGTCCGCGAGACCGACAAGCCCTTCCTCATGCCGATCGAAGACATCTTCTCGATCGAAGGCCGCGGCACGGTCGTTACTGGCCGCATCGAGCGCGGCACCGTGAAGGTCGGCGAGGAAGTGGAGATCGTCGGCATCAAGCCAACCGCGAAGACGACCGTCACCGGCATCGAGATGTTCAACAAGCAACTCTCGGAGGGCCAGGCGGGCGACAACGCGGGCATCTTGCTCCGCGGCACGAAGAAGGAGGACGTGCACCGCGGCCAGGTGCTTGCCAAGACGGGGAGCATCACGCCGCACACGGACTTCGAAGCGGAGGTCTACATCCTCAACAAGGACGAAGGCGGCCGCCACACGCCGTTCTTCTCGGGCTACAAGCCGCAGTTCTACATCGGCACCACTGACGTCACTGGCGAGGTGACGCTCGCGGAGGGCAAGGAGATGGTGATGCCGTGCGACACTGTCACTTTCAAGGTAAAGCTCGTCGCGCCGGTAGCGCTTGAGGAAAAGCGCCGCTTCGCGATTCGCGAGGGCGGCAAGACCGTGGGCGCGGGCGTCGTGACCAAGATCACCGCCTAACTTTTAAAAGCAAAGACGCGCGCCCCTCGGGGCGCGCGTCTTGCGTTTTCAGGACCTCCAGTGCATACTGGCTCTGACGTTCTATGACAACCGCGAAGGCAAGGCCGAAGGTAAAGCGCGCGCCCACGGCGCGTGCGGTCTCCGCCAAGGGCGGATCCGCCTCCGGCGGAAAAGCTTTTGTCGCCAAGAAATCTCCGGCGAAACCGCGCGTCAAGGTGAGTGCGGCTCCGACGGCCGCGCTCACCGAGCACAAGCTCCGCATCCGGGTCCGCGCGTATGAGCACAAGATTTTGGACGTATCGGTGAAGCAGATTATGGACACCGCCGCACGCTTCGACGCGAAAGTCATCGGGCCTGTGCCACTCCCGACCGAGATCAAACGCTGGACGGTCAACCGCTCGACCTTCGTCCACAAGGATGCGCGCGAGCAGTTCGAGATGCGCATCCACAAGCGCCTCATCGACATCTTGAACCCCTCGCCTAAAGTCATCGAAGCCCTCACTAATTTAAATCTCCCCTCGGGCGTCACCATTGATGTAAAAATGCTTTAAAAATTTTGCTTTTCTTGCTGAAGACCTGTACTATCACTTCCGGAACCGAAGAAGGAATCGATTAATGGCAGAGATACGAGTCGCGGATCTTTTCACCGCGCCGACCTCCGGTGCGCCCATGCAAGAACATAAAAAAGCCTCGCTCATCGCTGGCCAGGGCATCGAGGGCGATCGCTACGCGACTGGCAAGGGCAAATACTCACAACTCTTACCGTTTAAAATTCGCCACGTGACTTTCATCGCGGAGGCCGCTATTGCGGAGGCGAACAAGGAGCTTGTGACGCTTGGCGTGGAGTTTGCTCCAATAGACACGCGGCGCAATATCCTCCTGTGCGGCATCGAGCCCGCGGCCCTCAATGCACTCGCGGGCAAGTTCTTCGCCACTGGCGACGTCTTGTTCGAGGGCAAAGATCTTGCGGATCCCTGCAAGTGGCCGCCTTCGCTCCTGAAGGAGCGGTGGAGGGCCGAGGATCTGCCCAAGATCGCTGCGGCGTTCAAAGCCGCGTTTAATAATCGGGGCGGGCTGCGTGCCCTGGTTCACACCTCGGGTAACGTGTGGGTCGATACTCCTGTACGCGTCCTAGATGACCCTGAGGACGTGCTGGACTATTTTCCCATTCGCCGCCACGCCACCGGTTGGCTCGGATAAACAATCAACCGCGAGCGCACGCCCGCGGTTTTTCTTTTGCACTTGACAGAATGGTTTGCGAAGTGTTATCTTGTCGACCAGTCACTCCAGTAGGAAGGTTCCTCCAATGTCAAGGTTAAGCAATGAGCTCGAACGCGAGTACTACCCGCCGATCGACCGGCCGGATAAGGTTCTTGCGCGTCTTCAGGGGCTCACGAAAGGGCAGACGTACACGTACCATATTGGGAACGCGGCATACGATGTCGACAAGAGCTTCAACCTACGCAGCATCATCGCCGAATCCCATCGGCTCGCCGGGCTCGGCAGGGTACGCCTCGAGTGTCGGCGGCTGCGGGGCACCGGGCCCAAGAACTGTCAGCGGAGATTTCGGAAAGGCGAAGAGCAAGGCGGCGGATACGAGTACACCGCCGTCGGCCTCCGAAGGTATGTCGATTAGCCCCGCGCGAAAGCGCGGGGCTTTTTTTTGTCTTGCATTCAGCGAGTCCTTGCGGTAGAGTACTCAAGTCGCTATGTCCCGAGCGTAATCGCGAGGGACCTCCAGCAAATCGCGCCGCAGCGATTGCTGCGGCGCGATTTGATTTAAAAATGAAATTCATTCTTGCCACAAAAGTCGCCATGACCCGCGTGTTCGCGGAGGATGGTCGCGCGCGTGCCGCAACTATTCTTAAGGCTGATCCGATCACGGTCCTCCAGGTGAAGACTGCGGGGGGCAAGGACAAGTATTCGGCACTCCAAGTCGGCATGGGGGTGCGCAAGACCAAAAACATTTCCAAAGCGGTACTTGGACACACCAAAGGTAAGGGCTATGCTGCCATCCGTGAATTCCGTACTACCGATGCCGCGGAAGCGGGGAGCGTTATCGACGCCTCCACGTTTGCAGTCGGGGATGTCGTGCGCGTGTCGGGCGTCTCAAAGGGAAAGGGCTTCGCGGGCGTCGTGAAGCGCCACGGCTTCCATGGCGGGCCCCGGAGCCACGGCCAGAAGCACTCAGAACGCGAGGCCGGGTCGATCGGCGGCTCAGGCGGCCGCGCCGGCGGCCGGGTCGCGAAGGGGATGCGCATGGCCGGGCGCCTCGGCGGCGATCGCGTTACCGTCAAGAATCTGAAGGTGCTTGCAGTAGACGCTGCAGCAGGCGAGCTCGTCGTCTCGGGCGCAGTGCCGGGCATGCGCGGCACGCTCCTCGAAGTCGTTGGCGTATAAATATGGCGATCATCTACTCGATGGAGGGGAAGAAAGTAGGGACGATCGAGCTTCCGCCCGCGCTTTTCGACGTGAAATGGCGGCCGGACCTGGTCCACCAAGTGACAACCGCACTGCAGGCCAATCTCCGGCAGAACCGCGCACACACCAAGGATCGCGCGGAAGTCGCCGGTGGCGGCAGGAAGCCGTGGAAGCAGAAGGGCACAGGACAGGCGCGCCACGGCTCTACCCGTTCACCGCTTTGGCGCCACGGAGGCATCACCTTTGGCCCGCGCTCCGAGCGCGATTACCGCGAGAAGAGTAATCGCACAATGCGCCGCGAAGCATTGCGTTCCGTCCTCTCCCGTAAGGCAAAGGACGGCGAGATTATTTTTGTGGATAAGCTCTCCTTCGCGGCGCCCAGAACGAGCGAAGCGCTCGCAGTACTCCACGCACTCGCGAAAGGCGCGAACGCCACGCCACTCACACGCAAGAAGACGAACGCCGCGCTCATCGCGCTTGCAGAGAACGACATAAACGCGGTCAAGAGCTTCCATAATATCGGGAGCGTCGCGACGCTTGAAGCGCGCAACTTGAACCCGGTCGAGATCCTTGCACGTCGTTATCTCGTCATCGAGCAGCCGGAGACCGTCTTCGCCGCGCTTCTTGGTCGAGTGAAAAAATAACGTATGGCACTCTTCGGATCCAAAAGGAAAGAAGTGAACAAAGAGAAACGCTCGGCGAGCCGCGTCGCCCACGCTCGCGCCGCGAAGCTCGCGCCGGGCACCGCGCACGAGATTATCAAGGCACCCTGGTTCTCGGAGAAAGCGCTTCTCGGAACCGACAAGGGCGTCTACGTCTTCGCCGTCCCGCGTGAGGCGACGAAGGTGCTTATCGCGGGCGCGATCAAAGAGATCTACAAGATCGCACCGCGCAAGATCCGCATCGTAAACCTGCCCGGCGCGCGCGTTTCCGCGCGCCGGGCAGGTTCTGCGATTCGCGCGCGCCGCCGCAAGGCCTATGTCTATTTGAACGCGGGCGATACCATCCAACTCGCCTAGCCCTTCTATATGAAAACCTATCGCCCCACCACCAAGAGTCGCCGTTTCATGACCACGCTGCCGTATCGGGAGATGCTTTCGGGCGCGCGGCCCTATAAACAGTTGCTCAAAAACAAAAAGCGCCGGGGCGGCAGAAACGCCTTCGGCCGCATCACGACGCGCCACCAGGGCGGCGGGCACAAACGCCGCTTTCGATATGTCGACTTCTCCTACACCAAGAAGAACATCCCCGCGCGGATTGAAACGATTGAATATGATCCGTTCCGCTCGGCGTTCATCGCGCTCGCACTCTACCAGGACGGCGAGCGCCGCTACCACATCGTCCCTCGGGGGATGAAAGTGGGCGATTCCTTCACGGTGGGCGAGGACGCGCCGCTCAAAGCCGGGAATCGCATGCCCCTTGAGAAAATCCCGGTGGGCACCTTTGTCTACAACATTGAGCTCCGGCCCGGCGCAGGCGCGGTCTTGGTGCGCTCTGCGGGGACCTTCGCCGAGGTGGTTGCGCACGACGCGCGCTACGCGCAGGTGAAATTGCCGTCAACGGAAATCCGCAAGGTCCCGGACACGGCGTGGGCCTCGATCGGCACTGTGGGCAACGAGGAATACAATCTCGTCGTCATCGGCAAGGCCGGCCGCTCGCGTTGGATGGGCATCCGGCCAACCGTGCGCGGCAGCGCAATGAATCCGGTGGATCACCCACACGGCGGCGGCGAGGGCAAGCAGGGCCGCGGTCTCCGTCGCGCCAAAAGTGCGTGGGGCAAGCCGACTGGCAAGGGCCAGAAGACCCGCACCCCGAAGAAATACTCCAACGTCTTCATCATCTCCCGCCGCAAAGTCGGCAAGAAACGAAAAGTTTAGTATTGAAATTTTTGCATCGCGGGAGTATCCTCTTGCGGGGGTAAAAACGTTCTTGAAAGGAGACCATCGTGGCCGAGAACAAGCTCAATATCGTTCAAGCGGAGTTCTTCCCTCCTCAGGGCGTACGGAAGACCAGTATCAGATTCTTCGATGAGCATGGGCTTATCACCAAACTGGTTTTGGATTTTTCTCACGCGGAGAACATCTACGAGCAAGCTTGCGCCGAGCTTAAAGCCTGCCTAGCGGGCCACGCTGCAGAGTCGGCCGGCGTTGACGCCGCCAACTCGTCCCGCAAAATGTCGGCGCTGCGAGAACAGGCGAAATCGCTTGTTGTTGGACAGCTCGGCGCCATAGTGAAAGGTTCAAAGCAAGTGGCGGTTGAGGAATCCTATAGCGCGCCGCTTCGCATGGCGAAGCCCGAGGAGCTCCCAGATCTGCTCCAGACAGCAAAAAACGCCAGAGCCGTTTGGCTTTTCGTCTTCAAGCCGAATGACCTCTTGGCCGACAAGAACGAGTCTATCGGAAGCATAAACTAACAGAAGCCCCGCGCACTGCGCGGGCTTTTTCTTTAGGGATAACCCGGCTTCAAGATATTTTTCAACTCGGATGCAGGGATGCGGAGCGTCTGCGGGCCATCGGAATACGGCGCGACCTGATAGGGAGGGAAGAGGAGAACGAAGTCCTTGTTGTCGAAGAAGAAGTTCTGGAAGTTCTTTTCGTCCGGCGTGGTGCCCGGATCAATAAAGTCCGTAGAGGCGCCCGGGCCGATCACCGCCGGCAGCATCTGTCGCGCGAGTTTCGAGAACGTACCGAGGTAATCGGAGCCACTCTCAAAGAGATCGCTAAGCGCGAGCAGCGCACCGCTTGCGGTATCGAAAGTAAGCGTCGTGAAGAAGGTATTGGGGTGCGCGCCGAGCGTGTCCGCGTAGGTAGTGAAGAGGTAGGAGAGCGTGTGCGGCGAGGAGGAGATGAGATAGACGATCTCGAGCGACTCCCTGCGCCCCTGATCGAAACCCATCCGGTGGATATCTTGGGCGGTGAAATGCGCGAAGTCACCGTCGCTCTTGAACTGTTCAATAATGCCGAGCACAGCCGAGCGGATACGCGCGAGCGCTGCGGCATTCGCGCTCGCGGTAAGCGGCGTCGTGGTTGGATAGCCGGCGCTAATGTCATAGTAAGCGGCGTGTTCAACGTAGGGGCCAAGAGCAGGGAGAGTGAGTGCCGTAAGTGCGGGAGTCGCTACGCGCTCGGTGGCAGCGAGATAGAGAATACCGGCGAGGCCAGCGAGAAGTATCGCGAAGCCCATCAGCGTGTGTTTAGGCACGTGAGTCATGCACCTAGTGTAGCAAAAGATAAAGCCAGTGTTTGACGATTTTGCCGCACTCCTGTACATTTGCCGTATCCCGCCGCGCGGGTTTTTCATTGCTATGTCACGCTCACTCAAGAAGGGCCCGTATGTGGACGTCAAACTCCTCAAAAAGGTCTCAAACAAAAAGTCCGCATCCGCGGGGGTGATTAAAACATGGGCGCGCGGCAGCCAGATAAGCCCCGAGATGGTCGGCTTCACCTTTGGCGTCCACAACGGGAAAATCTTTAATGAAGTTGTGGTTAGCGAGGAGATGGTCGGCCACCGGCTCGGCGAGTTCTCGCCCACCAAGAAATTCCAGCGCCACGGCGGCCGGATGCAGAAGGAGCTGGAGCTGAAGCAGCAGGAGTCCGAGATCGCCGCCGCGCAAGCCGCCAAGGCCGCGCCCGGAGCCGCGCCCGCGGCGGGCGCGGCGAAGGCTTCTCCTGCAGCGCCCGCCAAGACCGGATTCGCCGCGGGCGGGAAATAATGTATGTACGCGACGCTTGCAAATTATAATCAGTCGCCGCGCAAAGTCCGCCTCGTGACCGAGCTCGTGAAGGGCAAGTCGGTCCCGGCGGCGCTCGCCACGCTTCAGTTCCTTCCCAAGCGCGCGAGCGCGCCCATTATGAAGCTCATCAAGAGCGCGGTCGCCTCCGCGAAGCAAAAAGGCGCGAACCCCGACGAGCTGAAGGTGAAGTCGATCATCGTCGAGAGCGCGGGGATGTTGAAGCGCTATATGCCACGCGCGATGGGCCGCGCCTCCCTCATCCGGCACAAGAAAAGCCGCGTGAAGGTCATTCTCGGATAAATTTTCATGACACACACCGTACATCCCTACGCGCACCGCCTCGGCATCATCCGGGACTGGAAAAGCCGCTGGTTCGCCGCCGACAAGAAGCACTACCGCGAAAATATTAAGGTAGATGCGGCGCTGCGCGCGTTCCTCAAGAAGCGCCTCCAGGGCACCTACACGAGCGGCGTCGAGATAGAGCGCTCCGCGAATGAAGTCCGCGTCATTCTCGCGACTGCGCGCCCGGGCCTCGTGATTGGCCGCTCGGGCGAGAACGCAGCGAAGCTGCGCGCTGAGCTCAGTAAAGTGGTGCGGAAGGCCGCGCCCGCCGATCGTCGCACCCTGAAGTTCGACATTATTGAAGTCCGCCAGCCCGAAGCCGACGCCGCAGTCGTCGCCGCGATGATCGCGGAGGGCCTTGAGAAGCGTCTTCCCTTCCGCCGGGTTCTGAAGCAGACGGTCGAGAAGGTAAAGGCCGTACGCGAGGTTGAGGGCGTGCGCATCGTCATCTCGGGGCGTCTCGGCGGCGCAGAGATGAGCCGTCGTGAGCAGGTCAAGAAGGGGCGCATCCCACTCCAGACATTCAGGGCGGACATTGACTTTGCGCACGGCGAGGCGTATCTGCCCTACGGCGTAATCGGCATCAAGGTCTGGATCTATCGCGGCAATGTCTACGCGGAGAAGTCCGCCAAAGGCGGATCCGCCTTCGGCGGAAAGTAAAATATGCTGTTCCCTAAAAAAGTGAAGCACCGCAAGTGGCAGACGCAGCGTAAGAGCGCGCGGCGTCTCGCGCGCCCGGACACGCGCGGCACCACGGTTGCCTTCGGCAGCTATGCGCTCAAGGCGCTCACAAGCGCGCGCGTCACTGCCAACCAGATAGAGGCGGCGCGCAAAGTGCTGACGCGCGCGACCGCCAAGGCGGGCAAGCTCTGGATCCGCATTTTCCCCGATAGGCCCGTGACCGCGAAGCCCGCGGAGGTCGGTATGGGGACCGGCAAGGGCGACCCGAAGCACTACGTCTTCGAGGTGCGGCCGGGGCGCGTGCTCTTCGAGCTCGACGGGATCCCGGAGGCCTCGGCGCGCGCCCATCTTATCCAGGCGGGCTCGAAGTTGCCGGTGAAGACGACTGTCGTCGTGCGGCGCTGGTTGTGATTATTTGATATTTATGGCAAAGAAAGAGAACATGAAGACCCGGAGCGACGCAGAACTCGCCACTATGCTTGCCGAAGCGCGCGGGCGGCTGCGCACACTCCGTTTCGAGGCTGCAGGCGCCCGCCCGAAGGACTCGAACGCCCCGCGCAAGGAGCGTAAGGAGATCGCGCGCGTCCTCACCGAGCAGCGCGCCCGTATGAAATAAATATGGGAACTCCCTCCCGCCCCCCAAAATTCTCCGGTGTCGTCGTCGGCACGAAGATGAAGGACACGGCGACCGTACGCGTCGACCGCTTCGTCAAGCACCCGAAGTATAAGAAATATTTCGTCCGCTCGAAGAAGTTCCTCGTCCACGATCCGGGCAACACCGCAGGAGTAGGCGACAAGGTCACGATCATCGCGACGCGCCCGATCTCGAAGCTGAAGCGTTTCAAAATACAAAAGTAGTATGTTGCAGGACAAATCAATCGTGGTAGTGGCGGACAACTCCGGCGGCAAGATCGCTCGGGTCTTCAAGGTGCCGGGCGGCTCGCGACGCCGCTACGCCTCCATCGGCGACACGGTCGTTGTCTCAATCCAGATCGCCGAGCCGCGCAAGGCGGTGAAGAAAAAGGAAGTCTATCGCGCGGTGGTGGTGCGGCAGACCAAGCCCTTCGCCCGCAAGGACGGCTCGTATATCCGCTTCGACGAGAACGCGGTGGTGCTCGTCGAGAAGCAGGGCAAGGAGATGGCGCCGAAGGGCAACCGCGTCTTCGGGCCTGTGCCCCGAGAGTTGTCTGAAAGGGGCTGGCATTCGATCGCCTCCCTGGCGCCCGAGATCGTCTAATTTTTATGAAACTCCACATCAAGAAAGGCGATAAAGTGAAAGTGTTGACCGGTAAGGACAAGGGGAAGTCCGGCGTGATCCTGCGCGCGCTCCCGAAGGAAGGGAAGGTCGTGGTGGAGGGGATCGCCGTCGCCAAGCGCCACCTCCGGAAGCAGGGCGGGCAGTCAGGGCACATTGTCGAGCGACCGATGCCCATTGACGCCTCCAACGTCGCGAAGATAGAAAAGTAAGGTATGACCATCACCAAACAGCGCCAACAGACTGCCTACGACGCACTCCGCGCCGATTTTGGATACACGAGCCCAATGCAATCTCCGCGCGTCGCAAAGGTCGTCGTTTCCGCGGGCGTGGGCAAGAAGCGGGAGAAGAAGCAGCTCGAGATTATCCAGGACCGCCTCGCGCGCATCACGGGGCAGAAGGCGGCGCCGCGCGCCGCGAAGATCTCAATCGCCTCCTTCAAGGTGCGCGAGGGCGACACGGTTGGGCTCCAGACGACGCTTCGCGGCCCTCGGATGTACGACTTCCTCGACCGGCTCGTCCACATCGCGCTGCCGCGGACCCGCGACTTCCGCGGCATCCCGGCGACGGCAATCGACGACATGGGCAACCTCACGATCGGCGTCAAAGAAAACACCATTTTCCCTGAGACGGGAGATGAGGATCTCAAAGACGTCTTCGGGCTGGCAGTTACCATTGTCACCACCGCCAAAAATAAAAAAGAAGCCGATGCATTTCTCCGTCACCTCGGCGTACCACTTCGCAAAGTCGAGGAACCGAGGAAGAAGTAAGCCTTTGACGCTGCACACGCTAGGTGCTACATTACCTGCACGCTCTTCGGGGCTTTTATTTTATGGCCAAGAAATCCCAGATCGCTCGGCAGAAGAAACGCGAGAAGCTCGTGGCCAAGTACGCTGGCAAGCGCGCGGCCTTGAAGGCCGCGGGGCAGTGGGACGCGCTCCAGAAGTTGCCAAAGAACTCTTCGCCAGTTCGGCTCAAGAATCGCTCCGCTCTATCGGGCCGCACGCGCGGCTACATGCGGGCGTTCGGCCTCTCCCGCATCGAATTCCGCGAGCTCGCGCGCGAGGGCAAGATCCCCGGAGTGAAAAAGGCCTCCTGGTAGTTATGATGAGCGACCGCGTCGGCGACTTCATCATCCGCTTGCAA
The DNA here is from genome assembly GCA_016194455.1 of Candidatus Kaiserbacteria bacterium. Classification (GTDB taxonomy): domain Bacteria; phylum Patescibacteriota; class Minisyncoccia; order Phycocordibacterales; family Phycocordibacteraceae; genus C7867-001. The sequence continues at coordinate 11,679 of JACQBN010000002.1, forward strand.
AACGCGAGCGCCGTCGGCCAGCGCTCGGTCTCGCTCCCCCACTCGCGACATCTGGAGGCCATCGCGCGTAAGCTGAAAGAGTTCGGCTTCCTCGCGAGCGTCGCAGTGGAGTCGAAGGAAGGAGTGGAGGCGAAGAAGACGCTCGTTGTTGCGCCAGCGTATCGCGATCGGGGCGTACCAAAAATCCGCGGCGTGAAGCGCCTCTCCAAGCCCGGCCGCCGACTTTATGTCGGACACGCGGGCGCCCACGCAGTCGCGAGCGGCACCGGGGTTCGTCTCCTCTCAACGCCTTCGGGCGTCCTCTCGGATCGCGAGGCACGCAGGTCTAAGGTCGGCGGTGAGAGTTTGTTTGAAATCTGGTAGCTGGCTTCACTCACTATCTTCGATACACTTATGAGCCACCTCGCTAAAAAGCCCATCGCGCCCGGGAAGGCTGAAGTCTCTTTCGCTCTCGATACGCTGACCGTCAAAGGAGCGAAGGCAACTCTGACGAAGCGCGTGCACCCCGCGATCGCCATTACCATCTCTCCGGAAGGAGTCCAGGTTTCTTCCAAAAATAATTCCCGTCTCGCCCGCGCGCTCGCCGGCACCTACGCCTCGCACGTCAAGAACATGGTGCAGGGCGTGCAGGTGCCCTATCTGATCAAGCTCATCCTGGAGGGCGTCGGCTACAAGGCAGAGGTGAAGGGGAAGGAGATTGTCTTCGCCGTAGGCAAATCGCATAAAGTGACACTCCCGATCCCCGCGGACGTCGCGGTGACCGCAGAAAAAAATCTCATCACTCTCACGAGCGCGGACAAGGAGTCGGTCGGCCAGCTCGCCGCCAACATCCGGAGCGTCAAGCCGCCCGAGCCCTATCTCGGCAAGGGCATCCGCTACGAGGGCGAAATCGTCCGCCGCAAGCAGGGAAAGAAAGCTGTTTAAAATATGTCTACCTACATGTATGAAAGGCGCACCTAAAACCAAGAACCAACTCCGCCAACGCCGCCACCGGCGTGTTCGCGCGCGCGTCTCCGGTACCGCGGCTCGTCCCCGGCTCGCGGTCTTCAAGAGCAACCGCTTCGTCTCGGCACAGCTTATTAACGACGAGCAGGGAACGACTATTGCCGCGGCGCACGGGCGCGACTTCAAGGGTCCGCAACTCGCGCAAGCCAAAGCGGTGGGCGAGGCGATCGCAAAAAGTGCGAAGGCTGCGGGCGTTACACACATCATCTTCGACCGCGGTGGCTACCAATACGCCGCCCAGGTGAAGGCACTCGCGGACGCCGCACGCGCGGGAGGCCTCACCTTTTAAATTATGGAACCAATTGACGAGACAAAGGAGATTGAGAACGGCGCAGCCCCCGAGGTTGTCGCGGAGGCCGTGCCTGCTGTAGTTGAGGAGGCGTCCAAGGCCGAGACCCCGCGGCCGGGCTCCGCCCGCGGCCGCCAATCACTCCGCGGCCGCGGGCGGAGCCCGCATGGGCGGGGCCCTAGCGGCCGCGGGCCCCGCGAGAGGAGCGAATTCGAGCAGGCCACCATCGACGCGCGGCGCGTGGCGCGCGTGATGGCGGGCGGGCGGCGCTTCAACTTCTCGATCGCGGTCGTGATCGGGGATAAGAAGGGGCGCGTGGGTATCGGGCTCGGTAAGGCCGCAGACACTGCCCTTGCGATAGAGAAGGCGACGCGCGACGCTAAGAAAAATTTGCTCATCGTCCCGCGCACCAAGAGTAACTCCATTGCGCACACGGTCGCCGCTAAGTACGCCTCCTCCGCGGTCGAGATCCGTCCCTCGCCGGGCCGGGGACTCGTCGCGGGGAGCGCGATGCGCACCGTGCTTGATCTCGGCGGCGTCACCGATGTCGTGACCAAGATCGGCACCCGCTCTAAGAACAAGCTCACGATCGCGCGCGCGACAGTGGCCGCACTCGCAAAACTTTCTGCCTAGCGTATGCAACTCAACACTCTTCGCCCACGGAATAAAAATTATAAAAGCACGGTCATCGGCCGCGGCGGCAAGCGCGGCAAGACCTCCGGCCGCGGCGGCAAGGGCCAGACCGCACGCGCGGGCCACAAAATTCGCCCCGAGATGCGCGACATCATCAAGAAGCTGCCGAAGCGCCGCGGCTGGGGCATCAACCGCTCGCGCACCGTGCGCATCAATCGTCTCCACTACGCGCCGGTGAATCTCGCGGCGCTTGAGGCGGCATTCCCCGCCGGCGCTACCATTACTCCCGCCGCGCTCATCGGAAAAGGCCTCATCCGCGGCCGCGTGAAGGTGAAGATCCTCGGCACGGGGACACTCTCCAAATCCTTCACCATTACAGGATGCGCGTTCTCCGCCGCGGCGCGCGCCGCAATCCTCAAGGCCGGCGGCCTCATACAATGATTAACCAATTTCTCCATAAGGCGAAACTCGCATTCACCGACGCTGAGATCCGCGCACGCATTCTTTTCATCCTCGGCGCGCTCGCGCTCTTTCGCGTTCTCGCGGCGATCCCGATCCCGGGCGTGGATAAGACCGCGCTCGCATCTTTCTTCGCGAACAATCAGTTCTTCGGCCTCCTCAACATTTTTTCGGGCGGCGGGCTCGCGCGCCTCTCGATCGTCATGCTCGGGGTCGGCCCGTACATCACCGCCTCTATCATCATGCAGCTCGCGACCATCATCTTCCCCGCCGTGAAGGCCGCGTACTTCGAGGAAGGCGAGACCGGGCGGGCGAAGTTTATCCAGTGGAGCCGTTTCCTCACCATCCCGATTGCGGTCCTGCAGGGCCTCGGATTCCTTATCTTGCTTGAGAGTCAGGGCGTCATCGCGCATCTCGGCGCTCTCGCGTTCGTCGCGAACGTCGCGCTCATTACCGCGGGGTCGATCATGCTGACCTGGATCGGGGAATTGGTAACGGAGTTCGGCATCGGCAATGGCGTTTCGCTCATCATCTTCGCGGGCATCGTCGCGCGGCTCCCCGCGGGCGTCTCGGAGTCGCTCTTCGCGGCCTCCGCCGTCAACATCCCTGCCTACATCGCCTTCGCGGTGCTCGCACTCTTCATGACCTATGCAGTAGTAGTCGTCTCGGACGCGGAACGTTCTATCCCTATAGCGTATGCGCGTGCGGTGCGCGGCGCCGCGATCTCCCAAGGCGCGGCAACCTATCTGCCTATCCGGCTGCTGCAGGCCGGCGTCATCCCGATCATCTTCGCGCTTTCGCTCCTCCTGTTGCCCCAGATGGCGCTCTCAATGCTCTCGGCGGCGCATCTCTCCTTCGCGGCGACCGCCTCGCTCTGGTACACCGCCTTCCTCTCCGACCCGTGGAAGTATGGCGCCGCCTACTTCCTCCTCGTTGTGCTCTTTACCTATTTCTATACTGCCGTCACCTTCGAGCCGCACCGCGTCGCGGAGAACTTGCAGAAGACCGGCGCCTTCGTCCCTGGGGTGCGCCCTGGCCGCGAGACCGAGGGCCACATCGGCGCAATCGTCAGTCGCGTGACCTTGCCGGGCGCGGCTTTCCTCGGTCTTATCGCGATCGCGCCCTCCATCATCCAGGGGCTGACCGGCATCACGACTCTGGTGCTCGGCGGCACCGCGCTCCTGATCGCGGTCCAGGTCGTGCTTGATCTCGCGCGCAAAATCGACGCGCAGGTCTCGCTCCGCGAGTACTAAAGTTTGATTATTTAGAAAGGGAGGAGTACCGTGTTCAGCGGTACGGTGTTCTCTTCGAAAGGAGCGCTCTATGCACATGCGCAGAGGATTCGCCGATAAACAAATCGTCCGCGACAAAGGAATCGAAATCGGGATATGCTTCGGCTGGGATCATGTGGCCCAACATTACAATCGCATCCCCGGTATCTGTATCTTAGTCCTCGTTCGCGGGATGACTTTGTGACTGCTTGGAGTGAGTCTGAATTTGGGATCCGCATGATGGGAGACAAGATCCTGAAACAGCTCTATAACGCGCTGGTCGCGAAGGACGCGCTCATCTACTTCGCGCGCTCGCATGAAGGTCAGTTCCAGTGCCACGGGCTGTGCATCATGATTCGTTCGCGGATGCCCGCTAAGGCCTCCGCATAGCAATGTCGGCGCCGATTCCTATCGGCGGCGTTTTTGTATTCATCGGCCAAATCTGTTAAGGTGCACTCGGCTGTCTGAGAGGAGTTCCTTCATGGGCAATCCGTCACTCTACATCGCGAGCCCCCTCGGGTTCTCCGAGGCGGGAAGGTTCTTCTATGAGAAGTGCATCTTGCCGGATGTCCGGAAGATCGGCTTCGACATTCTTGATCCATGGGCGCTCACGGACAAAAAACTCTTTACCGACGCATTTGCATTCCCGTTCGGCCCGCTCCAGAAGGCGGCGCTCGCGCGGGTGAACCAAATCGCCGGGCGCAACAACGAGGAGGCGATCCGCGCTGGCACGATGATGCTCGCCATTCTTGATGGCCCCGATGTAGACAGCGGCACAGCGAGCGAAATCGGCTTCGCGGCCGGGCTTGTGAAGCCCATCATCGGTTATCGCGGCGATTTCCGCCTAAGCTCCGATAACATCGGCTCAACCGTTAACTTAGCGGTCGAGCGCTTCATCACCATTTGCGGCGGGAGTATCTTCACCACTTGGGAGGAGACGCGCGGTATACTCTATGCGCGATACTTCGGATACAAAGCAACCGCATAAGGCGGAAAAGACGCAGCGCCGGCGGATACGCCGGCGCTTTTCTATTCGGTTGCGGATTTATTCGTGTCGAGTAGACTCGCTGTATGACCGACGTGCGCACCATATTCTTCATCGGCAAACCGGGGAGCGGCAAGGGGACGCAGGCGAAGCTCTTGGCCGAGCACACTGGTTGGTCGATCTTCGGCTCGGGCGACGAGTTCCGCAAAATAGCGACGGAGCTAACGCCAATTGGCCGGAAGATCAAAAAAGAAGTCGTTGAAGGGGGGCTCCTCGCCCCGCACTGGTTCGCGATGTATCTCTACCTGAAAGCGATCTTCTCCGTGCCGGAGCAGCAGAGTGTCATCTTCGATGGCTTTAATCGAAAGGTCCCAGAAGCCGAGCTCGTCGTCGGCTCGCTCAACTGGCTCGGTCGCCCCTTCTCCATCATTTATATCGAGGTGTCTGACAGAGCAGTGCGCGAGCGGCTCGAGGGCCGGCAGTCGACGAGCGGTCGTGCCGACGACCACGTGGTCGAGGAGCGGCTCAAAGAGTTTTATACCTACACCACTGCCGCGGTTGAGATGTTCCGGGGCACCGGCACGCTTGTAGAGATCAACGGCGAGCAAATGCCAGAGAAAATTGCGGAGGACATCCGCGCGGCGCTTCATATCAAATGATTATTAAAAATGAAAAGGAGCGCGCGGCGCTGATCGAGGGCGGCAAGCGCCTCGGGGCAATTTTGAAGAAACTTGCAGAGAAGGTAGCGCCGGGCGTCTCTGCCGAGGAGCTGGACGACATCGCGGAGCAGATGATTCGGGATGCTGGCGACACGCCCGCCTTCCTCGGCTATACGCCGGAGGGCGCCGCGCGGCCGTACCCGGCCGCGCTCTGCGTTTCTATCAATGACGAAGTCGTGCATGGCATCCCGAACGAGAGCAAAAAAGTTTTGAAGAATGGCGACATCGTCTCCTTGGATCTCGGCCTCGCTCACGACGGCATCATCGTGGATGCGGCGATCACAGTCCCGGTGGGGAAGACGAGCGAGAGAGACCTGCGACTTATCCGCGCCTGCGAAGATTCGCTTGCGGCAGGGATCGCGGCCGCCGTCCCCGGCGGCCGCGTCGGCGACATCTCTGCGGCCATTGAAAAAAGTTTTAAAGGTACTGGCTTCGCGATCGTGAAGGCGCTCGGCGGGCATGGAGTCGGCGATGTGGTGCACGAAGAGCCCTTCGTCCCTAACTTCGGCAAAGCGGGCACCGGCGCGGAACTCGTTGAAGGGATGGTGCTCGCGCTTGAGCCCATCGCCGCAATGGGGAAGGGTGCGGTTGCCCTCTCTTCGGACGGCTATACATACCGGACGAAGGACGGCTCCCGCGCTGCGCACGCGGAGCACACCATCTTGCTCGAGAAGCGCGGCGCGCGTATCGTCACCGTGTAAATGTCATAGGGAGTAGGGCAAGTGGTATACTAACGAGCGGAGTCGTTCCGTATAAACGCAACTGCATATATCTCGGGAGTTCTACATCACGGCCTGCGGGCGTCCGCCAGCTGGCGGACCGAAGTCGGCCTTGCGAACACCCACCTTACTTTTCCAGTTGCATTCTTGGAATGACTCCACGCACAATCCCCGCTTGGCGGGGATTGTGCGTACCCGAGCGCGGTCGGAACCCATCCGTTGAGTTAGAATAGAGATCCTATGGCCGAACTCGAGAGTCTGCTAAGACCCGACCGCTATCAAGTTTTCCTGACGATCTCTCCCGCAAGCGTTCCGCTCAACTTCGCATGTCATCCATGGTTCGTTGTCAATAATATAGGAACAGTCGCGCGATGGGGTGTTGGCTGGAGACCCGCGCAATATGGCGCCCAGAAGCAGTGGGGTCATCTTGCAAAGGATGTATTGCCTCCCTTCCAGGGCCTCAGAATTTTCTACCTGTCTCGTGAGCCTTCTTGGAAGAGTTCTTTGATAAAGGTTATTGAGGGGGACAGCTCATCACTCGCTGCGCAGATGGTGGCGGCTATCGAACGCTCGCCACAGACCTATCCGTATCGCGAAACATATTCTTTCTTCGGGCCGAACAGTAATACCTATGTGCAGTGGGTGCTCGATCAGTTTCCTGAATCAGGCATGCGTCTACCCTGGAATGCGTTTGGTAAAAATTATCGCCCGAAAGCACTTAAGAAGTCTTAGCCCGTGCTATCGTTGCGGCATGCAGCTGACCTTCTATGGCGGAGCGGGGAAAGTGACCGGCTCAAATTTTTTAATTGAAAGCGGAAACGGAAAAATAATAGTTGATTGCGGTATTGAACAGGGTGCGGACTTCTGCGAGGAATGTGTCTACGGCCCCTTCCCCTACGACGCCAAAACAATTGCCGCACTCGTGATCACCCACGCACATTTGGACCACGTCGGCCGCGCTCCCAAGCTCGTGCGAGACGGTTTCCGCGGAAAAGTTTTTATGACCCCGCCCACGCGCGACCTCGCCGAGCTCATCCTGCGCGATTCGATCAACATTCTTGCCGAGACTGCCCGAGAGAAGGGCGTCGCTCCGCTCTACGAGGCAGCGGATGTAGAGACGTTCCTCGCGCTCATCGAGCCGCTCGACTATCACGTTGCGAAAGAAGTCTCATCAAGCCTTTCTGTCTATCTGCGTAACACCGGGCACATCCTCGGCTCGGCGAGCGTTCGCATCACCGCTTCCGACGGCGCGACGGTTGCGCTCACCGGCGACATCGGCAATTCTCCTTCGCCGCTTTTGCCCGACTGGGAGCCGGTCCCCGATGCGGACGCCCTCGTGATGGAGAGCGTCTACGGCGACCGCGTGCATCCGGCGCAGCAGCGCCGCACCGAGATCTTGGTCGAGGTGCTCAAACGGGCAATAGAGCGAGGCGGAGCGATCTTGATACCCGCATTCTCGATGGAGCGCACGCAGCTCATGCTCTACGAACTCTCCAACTTCTTCGCCGCGGGCACCCTGCCGAAGATCCCGGTCTTCCTCGATTCACCGCTTGCGATAAATGTCACCGAGATCTACGGGAAGTGGGGGCCGACTTATTTTAAGCCGCAGGCGCAGGACGAAATGAAGAGAGAAAAAAGTTTGTTTGAATTCCCTTTCCTCACCAAAACACTTTCGCGCGAGGAGTCCGGTAAGATTGCGGACACTCCGAACCCCAAGATCATCATCGCGGGCGCCGGAATGAGCCATGGCGGCCGCATCGGCCGCCACGAGGCACGCTATCTGCCCGATCCGAAGTCTACCCTCATCATCGTTGGCTACCAGGCGCCGGGATCCCCGGGGCGTCTGATGCAGGAAGGCGCGCCTTCAGTGCGCCTGCCTGCGCAGGCAGGCCTCAATGGACAGGAAGTCGCGCTCCGCGCGAAAGTAGAAATCTTAGAGGGCTGGTCGGCGCACGCGGACCGCGACGAGCTCCTGCAGTTCGCCGAAGCTTGTCTGTCTGCCCCCTCCTCCGCTAAAGCTACGAAGGGCGCCGCCAAGTTGAAGGTCATTTTTACTGCATTAGGAGAACCGGCGGCGGAACGCTACCTCGCGCAGAGAATCCACGATTACCTTGGCGCCCGCGCCATCGTCCCCGAATACGGCCAGACGTGGGAAGTTACAAAGGATTCAGTAACCCGAGTATAATCTTTTCATGCTTTTGGTGAAGACGAGAATTGGGCCGAGCACTATAGACGGAACAGAACTTTTCGCGGCCGAATTCATTCCGAAAGGCACGCGCGTTTGGGATTATCGGCCGGATTTTGATCTCGACCTCACACAGGATCAAATCGATGCACTGCCCGAAATCGCGAAACGATTCGCATTACGTTACGCGTATCACAGCAAATTCACCGGCAAGTGGATCCTCTGCGCAGACGACGGTCGCTTTTTCAATCATTCCGATAAACCCAACACCACCAGCATTGACTCGCCCGATGGGCTAGTTAACGCCGAAGTTGCATCTCGCGACATACAGTCAGGAGAAGAACTGACGACCGATTATCGATCGTTTGACAGCGATTTTGAACGCAAGATGCAAATGTACTAGCCAATTTTCTTAGCAATGCGGGAGAAGAGCTCGGGGTGGCTCGTTACGGATCTCAAAGAGTTGCTCATATCGCGTGCGCGGCGTTTTCTTTTGCTCACCGCTCCCTGTGAAAGCTTCTTTAGCTGGCTTTTGATTTGAATCAGAGCTCGACAGCGATAGCGTAGTGGTCGCTCCCATACGATTTCTTGAACACTTTTGGGCCGGTTACCCGAATCTCCTTCGGGACCAGGATATGGTCAAGCTGGAAGGGCAGATAGGTGAAGGTTGGATGTTTCCCGACCGCACTGCGAAGGTTGTTCTCGGAAAAGATTTTCTGAAACACTTTGTGTTCGTGGATCCATAACTGTTTCAGTTTGTAACCAAAAAGCCAGAATACGAAGGGCCCGATGAGCGGTCGGTTAAATGTGTTAAGGTCGCCGCAGACTACATTCAAACGCCCCAAGTCGCGATGTCGCAAGATTTCTTTGAATTGTGTAATACGCTGGGCAGGACTCGTGGTGCATTCAAGATGACAATTGAAAATCCGCATGGGCCCTCGGGCCCGGTCGACAATATCGACGAAATGGAAATATACTGCGACTTCGGCGTGACTCACCCGATTGCGTAGCGATACCTTCGCATGCGCAAGATGCCGTACCGACTCAGCATTTTCTATAGGGAAGCGAGAAAGAATCACAAGCCGGAGGTCGCTACTTCTGTGGGGCTTCTTCTTGTGGGTGTATTGCTCCTCGGCGAGATGCCTATGATACCCAGTAAGCGCTCCGAGTCGAGAGAGTTCTTGGACAGGAAACTCCTGCAGGCAGATGACGTCTGGACCCTCTTCCTTCAGGAAGCTGACGAGTTCCGCGAGCCGCGCGTTCTTTTTATACACATTGAAGGACAGGATTCGCATGTTCAAAGCCACGCCCTTCTCAGTCCGACCAGCTTTCCTATGATGTTAGTTAGCGGGTGCAGCAAACCAAAGAGAACGATGCACACGAGGGCGAGCTCTGCGGAAATGGGGACGACTGGCGCCGTGAACAAAAGCGCTCCCAGGATCCAGTCGATCTGGTCGAAGGGCGTCCACCTGTCTCCCGGCGGGATGTCCAGTTGCCGCTTGAAGAAACTCTCTACAGAATCTCCAACGAGCGCACCAATGCCCATTAAGGTTCCGAAAAGGACTGGTTGAGCGAGGGCAAATTCAGGGAGAAGCCACGGGACCCAACCCGTGAGGACTATCGTCGTGAGTACCCCGGCAATCCACCCCGCAGCGAAACCTCGGAGTGTCTTATTATCGCCCATAATCCGCCTTCCTCGGAATGTGAATCTGCCGTCGATTGGGAACGAGCCCCACGGGATGAACGAGAAGAGGACTGGAGCCATGTTGGCAATCCCCGCGGGCAGTAGAAACACGAATGCCGTGAGAAGAGTAGTCATACGAGATGTTTCGAGAGGCTCTTCACTGAAATGAGAAGCGGGACGACCGCAAGGACGATAGATACACCCGCCGCAAAATTAAACCAGGACAGGCCTGTAAGCGCATATAATCCGTACACTGCGTAGAGGCCATATTTAGTACGCACAAAAGTCGGTACAGGCTGTTGCAGAGCGTTCTGCGCTATCGTGCATCCGATGAGGAGTATGTATAGGTAGACGTAGGCGATCCCCAGAGCTCCGCTCAGCAGCCCCTGATATACGAGCCCGAGCACCACAACCGCAAAAACACTGTGATCTGCGATGATATCAAGCAAA
>JACQBN010000008.1 GCA_016194455.1 Candidatus Kaiserbacteria bacterium
AGCGTTTTCCCTGTGTGCGTTACGCAGGACGGCTTGGCGGCCTTCCGGCTGGCCGATCACTTCACACGCCTCGTGAATTCGGCGCGCATCATCGGCATCGACACGTTTGAAGGCGCCTGGACGCGCGAGCGGTTTGGGGATGCCGTGCGCGAGCTTGTGAAGGCGAACGATATTAGCCGCGATGTGCTCATTCGCGCCACGGTGCATGTCGTGGATTCGGTGCCCGGCGTGCGTTCACGCGGCCTCGCAACAGCTCTCAGCCTGTTCGCTTACGAAACAGAGCCAATTCTCTCTCAAACGGGCGCACGCCTCACAACGAGCATGTGGCGCAGAGTCCCGGACGATGCGATTCCTTCACGCGCGAAGGTGAACGGCGCGTACGTCAACTCGGTGCTCGGGAAGCAGGACGCGCTTGATAGAGGCGCCGACGACTGCGTATTCCTCGACCGGCTCGGGCACGTGTGCGAGTTGAGCGCGGCGAATATCTTCATGGTTCGAGGCGGAGTCCTGATCACGCCCGGAGCCTCAAGCGACATTCTTGAGGGCATCACCCGCCGTACACTGCTTGAGCTCGCCCGCGACCTGGAGATCCCGAGTAGCGAGCGCAGCATTGATCTCACCGAGCTCTATATCGCGGACGAAGTCTTCGCCTGCGGGACCTCAGCGTCCCTAGCGCCGGTGACAGAGATCGATACGCGAAGAATCGGGAACGGCTCAATTGGACCGATTACCGCCGCCTTGAAGAAAAAGTATCGAGACATTCTTCACGGCGAAGACCCAAACTATACGCACCTGCTCACCGCACTCTCCTAACAGTTTGTAACGATAGTGCTGGGGGTGAGACTCGAACTCACATGAGGATTTTTGGGCCCTCTCAGGGTTTTAAGCCCTGTGCGTCTACCATTCCGCCACCCCAGCAGAGGCCCGGGCGGGAATTGAACCCGCGCATAACGGTTTTGCAGACCGTCGTGTTACCATTTCACCACCGGGCCGTGAGCCAATACTACTATGTTTTTAAGGAATTACCGTCGTCTAACAGAAAAGTAACGTGCGGCAGCGGCCGGAGCCGCGTGTGTTGCTTCAAATGCTCCGAAAACGTTTCGCGTCGCCCCTCGAGGAAATGGAGCGCCGCGCGGCTCTCCTCCGCGGGGAAGACGGAGACGAAGACCGTCGCGCGCTGCCCATGTGCACGCATGAGGGCGCGCGTCACTGTGATGAGCGAGGCGGAACTCGCTTCGCGCTGGATAAACAACGCGGCCTCGTGCGCGATCTGCTCGGCTACGCGATTTTCGTGCCGGCTCATGATTCAATCAGCGCGAAGACGACGATTTCATCACCGGGGGCGGCATCCTCGCGCGCTTCTATCTCCACGCCGAAGTCGCCCTCGACACGGATCTCCTCTACGTTCGCGCGCGCGATCTGGAGATTAAGAATCTTGCCGCGCGCGATCTCGATCTCTCGCCGCAAGATCTTGATCTGCCTGCCAAGAGCGAAGACCCCGCCGAGGTAACGGACGCCAAGCACCTGGCGCTTCGCGCCGGAGGAGAAAGTCTTGAGCACCTTGCCGCGCCCGAGTTCGGTCTCAAGCATGACCCGCGGTGCACGTAGGATGAGAAGTTCTGAAATCTTTTTAGAAAGTTCGTAGATGACGGTAAATGATTCGATCGTGACGCCATCTCGGAGTGCGAGGTCACGCGCGGCCGCATCGGTCCCGACCGAGAAGGCGATGATGACGCCGTGCGCAGCGCTCGCGGCCTTCACATCGCTCTCGGAGACGGCACCCACGCCGGAGGCGAGAAGCGCGATCGCTACATGCTCGTGCGAGAGTTTTTTGATTTCGTGGAGGATGGCGTCGAGCGAGCCCTGCACGTCCGCCTTCACGACCAGCGCAAGCTCCGCGTCACTTGCGCGGGCGGTAACGTCTTCCTTGCTCCCTCGGGCCTCATCAGAATGAGTCAGCCAGTCGCTACGGAATCCGTCTCCGCCCGCGCTCGCCTGCGCACGTTTTTCAGCCTCTTTCTTTGATGCAGTAATCAAGAAAGGCGTACCGGCCGGCGGGAGCTTGGAGAAACCGCTGATGCGCACGGGCTCGGAGGGGCCCGCGGAGTCCACGCGTTTGCCGAGAAAGTTCTCAATGAAGCGCACGGGTGCGTACGCGTCGCCCGCTACGACGAATGAGCCCTGGCCGGGCAGGCCGGTCGCGAGCGTGCCGTCTTTGAGAATGAGCGTGGCGGAGGCGCCGCGCTTAGAATCTTGCGTTGATTCAAGCACAAACCCCTCGGCTGGCGCCTCGGGATCTGCGACCAACCCCACGAGGTCGGCAGAGAGAAGGACGAGGTCCCAAAGTTCCGGGATGCCCACGCCGCTTTTTGAAGAAATCGCCGCATAGGGCACCTCGCCGCCGAGTCCCTCAAGATACACCCCGTGCTCCAAGAGAGAATTTTTTGCGCGTTCAAGGTCAGCATTATTTTTATCAATCTTTGTCAACGCAACAACAAACGGAATCTTCGCTTCCGTGATCGCGGCGAGCGCGTCAAGCGTCTGGGGCATCACGCCCTCGTCTGCGGCGACCACGAGAATCGCGATGTCCGCTGCTTGCGCTCCGCGCGCGCGCAGCGCCTTAAACGCTTCATGCCCGGGCGTATCGAGGAAGGTGACCGCGCGGCCGTTATGCTCGGCGACGTACGCGGCGACATGCTGGGTGATCCCGCCTGCCTCGCCCGCAACAACATTCGCCTTACGGATGTAATCCAAGAGCGAAGACTTCCCGTGATCTATGTGGCCCATCACCGCGATGATGGGCGGCCGTGCCTGCCGCGCCATAATCCCGCCATTTCATCATAAAAATCACCCATCTGCAATGCGTTAGAATGCGAGAATGTTTTGGAAACGGAGAACCTATCTTGATTACGCCGCGGGGGCGAGCGGGAATCCTTCGTCGCCGCATGCAGAAGGCCGTGCGGCCAAGGGTATGCTCGAAGATGCTCGGCGGGAGATTGCGCGTTTGGCGGAGGTGAAGCCGGATGACGTCATCTTCACGAGTGGCGCGACGGAGGCGAATGCAATCGCCATTCTCGGGATCGCGAAGCCCGGAGATCATATTTTTTATATGCCCGGGGCGCACGCCTCCATTGTGGAGAATATAAAACTGCTCGCCACGCGGGGCACGGATGTGGAGATGTTGCCGATCAAGGGCGGCCGCGTCGATACCGAATCGCTCAAGCAAATGATCCGCCCAAAGACGCGGCTTATCGCGATGGAGGCCGTCTGTGGCGAGACGGGGACGACCTGGAACACGCGCGAGGTTGCGCACTCCCTACAAGAATTTTTTGCTCGCTCGGGGCAGGGCAGCCACTCGCAAAAAATTCCTGCAGGTCGTGCGCTCTTGCATGTCGATGCATCACAGGCGCCCTTGACCGAAAAGATCTCGCGTGCGCACTTCAGCGCCGACGTACTCACGTTTGACTCCGCGAAGGTCGGTGGCCCACGCGGCGTCGGCTGCCTTATCGCGCACCGGACTATCACGTGGATTGCGCAGCGGAAGCGAAGCGCCGGAGCTTGCAAGGGAATTCGCCGCGGCGCTCCGTGCCGCGGCGCACGGCCGCGCGGCGTTTCGTGCGCGCGGAGTTCAGCTGCGCGCGCAACTCATTGCTGCTCTTACAAACATTTCGCATCTGTATATAAACGAGGGACACGAAGGCGTGCCGCACATTCTCAACGTCTCGCTCGTAGAGCGCGACACTGATTATCTCGTCGCACTTTTGGATGAGGCGGGCTTTGCGGTCTCTACCCGGAGCGCCTGCGAGACGAATTCCGCGGAGGGCTCGCGCGCTGTCCTCGCGCTCACGGGTAATCCCGCGCGCGCGGACTCGACGCTGCGCATCTCGTGGGGTCCTGCGACGACCTCTCGCGACCTCCGACTTTTCGCCGAAGCACTACGGAGGGCAGTAGCGTTTGTTGACAGCAAGGGCGCCAGGTAGCATCATAGGAACATGAACATCGAGGAGCTCTCCAAATCCCAACTCATCCTGCTCACGATCCTCGTGAACTTCGTGACCTCGGTCGCGACCGGCATCCTGACGGTCTCTTTGCTCGACCAGGCGCCGCCGTTTGTGACTCAGACGGTGAACCGGGTCGTCGAGCACACCATCGAGACGGTGGCCGCCGCGCCTGCGGCGGCTATCACCGCGCCCGCGCCCTCGGATCAGGATCTGGTCACGAATGCGCTTGCTGCCTCGAGCGCACGCTTCGCTTTGATCTACGATCCGAAAATCGGCACTTCCACTCCGGCAATCGCCATCGGCACCTATCTGCCCAAAGCGCGCGCCGTGGTGACCGCGACGCAATCCGCGCTCCCGCAGGAGGCGCTGGTGGAGTTCCCGGATGGTTCCTTCGTTCCTGCCTCGGTCTCTCATGCCGACCAAAGTCTCACGATCTATGGCTTTGCTGATAGCGCGACGCTGCCCAAAGCGGTCTCCCCCGTCCTCGTGGCAGCGAAGGATCTGAAACTCGGCGAGACCGCGCTTGCGATCACCACCGACGGTGCGGCCACTACCGGCATCATCTCGCGCGTTGCCGACGACGGCGTCCACACGACGCTGCCGAATATCGGTTCGGGCAGTTCCGCAGTTGATCTCTTGGGGAATCTCATCGGCATTGCGGCGGGCGTTACCCCCGGACTCCTGGTGAGCGCGGATCAGGTCCGCGTGCTCCTCAGCGCGACCACGACCGCCGCGACTCCGTCGCATTAACCCTTTCCACATGCCTCCTCCGTTCAATAATTTCACCACCAAAGCTAAGGAAGCCGTGCGCCGCGCGCACGAGCTCGCGATTGAGCGTGGGCAGAACCACGTCTCCTCGCTCCATCTCCTTGCTGCTCTCGTGCTCCAAGAGGAATCGCTCGTGTTCTCTATGTTGGATCGGATGGAAGTAGATCCGATACTCCTCACCGATGCTGTTTTGGAAACTCTTGAAGCGCCCGAATCTGCCTCCGTGCTTTCGCCCTCCTATCAGATTTATCTCACGCCGGACTTGGCGCAGGCATTCGAGGCTTCGGGCAAGATCGCCGCGAGCATGAACGACACCTTCGTCAGCACCGAGCATCTCTTCCTCGCGATTGTGGAATATCCCGGGCCCGCCGCCGAGATCCTCACGCGGCTCCGGATCACCAAGGACGCCGCGCTCGCGGTGCTCAAAGAGCTCAAGAACACCAAGGACGGTCAGGTTGCGGAGCCCAAGCGTTTCCGCGCGCTCGCGAAGTACGCGCGCAATCTCACCAAGCTTGCCTCCGAGAACAAGCTCGATCCAGTCATTGGCCGCGACCAAGAGATCAATCGCGTCATCCAGATTCTCGCGCGCCGCACCAAGAATAATCCCGTCTTGATCGGGGAACCCGGCACCGGCAAGACCGCGATCGCCGAGGGGCTCGCCGCGCGCATGGCTTCTGGCGACGTGCCCGAATCGCTCCGCGGCAAAGAGCTCCTCTCGCTCGATCTCGGACTCCTCATCGCCGGGACCAAGTATCGCGGCGAGTTCGAAGAGCGGCTCAAGAACGTGATGAAGGAAGTGGAGCGGGCGGAGGGCAAGGTCGTCCTCTTTGTCGACGAACTCCACACCATCGTGGGCGCGGGCGGCGCCGAGGGCTCGCTCGACGCGTCCAATATGCTGAAGCCCGCTCTCTCGCGCGGCGAGCTCCGCATGATCGGCGCGACGACGTTGAAGGAGTATCAGAAGTATGTAGAGAAGGACGCAGCGCTGACCCGCCGCTTCCAGCCCGTCTACATCCAGGAGCCTTCGATCGAGGACGGCGTCGCGATACTGCGCGGGCTCCGGGACAAGTACGAGCTCTTTCACGGCGTGCGCATCACCGACGGCGCCATCGTCGCCGCGGTAGATCTCTCGGCGCGCTACATTAGCGATCGTTATCTGCCGGACAAGGCGATTGATCTTATTGATGAAGCGGCGAGCGGGCTCCGTATAGCGCTTGAGAATAAGCCCCCGCTCCTTGAGGAGACCGACCGCAAGATCCGCCGTTTAGAAATAGAGCGCCAGGCGCTCACGAAAGACGCGGAAACTGAATCGGGGAAGGAGATTCATGAACGCATCAAAGCTATCGTCGCCGAGATCGCTGACCTTCGCGAGAAGACAAGCGAGCTCGAACTCAAGTGGAAGAATGAAAAGGAGGTGCTCGAGGGCATCCGAAGCGCGAAGACCGAGCTCGAAAAGCTGAAGCAGCAGGCGGACGCCGCCGAGAGCGCTGCCGACCTCGGCACCGTCGCAGAAATTCGTTACGGCAAGATCCCCCATTTACAAAAAGACCTGGAGACAAAACTTAAGCGCTTGAAATCGCTCCAGAAATCGCGCCGCGTCCTCAACGAAGAAGTCACTGAGCAGGAGATCGCCGCGGTCGTTGCGCGTTGGACGGGCATCCCGGTTGCGAAGATGCTGGAGGAGGAGGCGGCCAAGCTCGCGCGCATGGAGGAGACGCTCCGTAAGAACATCATGGGGCAGGATGCGGCGGTCAAGAAGGTCGCAGACGCCGTGAAGCGCTCGCGGGTCGGCATCTCTGATCCAAACCGCCCGATCGGCTCGTTCCTTTTCTTGGGGCCTACGGGAGTGGGGAAGACGGAACTCTCGCGCCAGCTCGCAGAGTTTATGTTTAACGACCCCGAGGCGCTGGTGCGGGTGGACATGAGCGAGTTTATGGAGCGGCACTCGGTCGCGAAGCTTATTGGCGCACCGCCCGGCTACGTCGGGCACGAAGAGGCCGGCTCCCTGACCGAGCGGGTCCGGCATCGCCCCTACGCGGTTATCCTTTTTGATGAAATAGAGAAAGCGCACCCCGAGGTCTTCAATATCCTCTTGCAGGTGCTCGACTCCGGCCATCTCTCCGACGGCAAAGGGCGCAAGGTTAACTTTAAGAATACGATCGTCATCCTCACGAGCAACATCGGCGGGGAATACATCGACCGGCTCGCGCATATCGGTTTCGGCTCCGCGAGCGCGACCGATGCCTCGCGCTACGAAGAGGTCAAGGAGAAAGTGCTGGGCGCTCTGAAGGAGCACTTCCGCCCCGAGTTCCTCAACCGGCTCGACGACATCATCATCTTCGATGTCCTCTCCAAGGACGCGCTCGCGCAAATTGTGGAGAAGGAAGTGGAGGAAGTGGTCAAGCGCCTCTCGGCGAAGAATATCGCCCTCGCGATACTGCCCGACGTGCGCGCATGGCTTGCGCAGATCGGTTACAGCCCCCAATACGGCGCGCGCCCCTTGCGCCGCGCGATCCAGGACAAGATCCTCACCCCGCTTGCCTCGCTGATGGTGGAGCAGGGTGTGAGGGAGGGCGGCCTCGTCACCGTCTCTATAAAAAATAACGAGCCGCATTTTGAAGTCAAGAAACGCGCGCCGAAAGCCACGCGCGCCACCGCCGTTGCGTAGGTTCGCACAGTCTGCTAGGTTCTCTCTATGTCATCGCAAGACCGCATCATCAAACTCCAATCCACCAAGTCGCGGCACGTTATTTGGACGAGCAAGAACAAGCGCAAGGTGGAGCGCAAGATCGAGCTCATGAAGTTCGATCCCACGCTCCGCAAGCGCGTCCTCTTCAAAGAAGGGAAGAAATAAGTGTAGTATCCTATTCACCACGGGGCCTATAGTTTAGTGGTAAAACAGCGGTCTCCAAAACCGCCGTCCCAGGTTCGAGTCCTGGTGGGCCCGCCAGCACTTGACAATATTTAATAGACGTGCAAAACTGCATCCGGGTGCACTATTGAAAATTCTGTCAAACGGGACAGGGTTGCTACACACAAGGGAGTAAGCAAATGAATGGCAACAGCATTGCCCAAATCGCCGCGATGGCGAAGGAATATAAGGCGTGGATGGACCAGTTCGACGATATGTTCGTTGGGCGTGGTAACCTCCTCAAGCTGATGCGCTATGCGCTCTTGATGCGTCAGCACATTCTCGTGTTCGGCCCGCCGGGCACCAGCAAAACGCAGCTCTGTGATCAGGTGTTCGCCGGCATCATCGGCGCGCCCAAGTTTGCAACCGAGCTCACGGCGTTTATGACCGAGGATGGTATCTTCGGTCCCTATAACGTCAAGCTCCTGCGCGAACAGGGCATCCTGGAACGCAACGTGAGCGGTATGCTGCCGCAGGCGGAGTTCGCTCGTCTCGGTGAGCTCTTGGACGCCAATCCGCAAACGCTCCGCTCGACGCTCGGTATCTTGAACGAGCGGCGGATGATGCGGGGCACACAGCAAATCAACGCGCCCCTCTTCACCGTCTACTGCGACACGAACAAAGACCCCGCCGACTACATCAGGCGGAATCCTGACGCGTTCGCGGTGCTCGACCGTCTGCTGTTCATTGCGCAAGTTGGCTATCTCAAGGATCAAAAAGAAATCAGCGAGATGGTAAAACGCCACCAGCAAGGCCGGACGAAGATCCTGTCGCGGACCATCTCTGCAAACATCATCGAGAAGCTCTCGAGCTTCATCGTGCTGCCGCCGGGACTGATCACCGACCCGACTATCATCGACACCTTCGGCAGGGCGGTAGAGGAATACCGCGAGGCACGCAGGAAGATGAGTGACGAGGAGAAGAAAGCATTCATCTTGCCGGACATCTCCGATCGCCGCATTTGCCTCGCGAGCCAGCTGCTCGAGGTCGAAGCGATCCTCAACGGCCGCGTCGAAGCGAAGGTCGAGGACGTTCTTGCCGCCGTCATCGTCATCTGTATGAGCGAGGCCGAGCACAAGCTCTGGGAACCGATTGCCGGGGAGCATATCGAAGAGCATAAGAGAAACGCCGCTGCCCAGACCACCACCTCGCAGGGGTTGGCGATCAAGGGACTGTGCACGCAACTCGAGCAACAGGTGATCAGCGCTCTAGCGGGCACGCCGCTCTCCGAGATCGGCCACACATTCCAAGTATTGGCCGAACAGCTGAGTCTCATCAGCCCGAAGGATCCACAGGTCCAAAAGCTCTACGACGAAGCGAAAACGAAGTTCGCGGGAGCGCTCGGATTGTTGCAGAAGCGCACGCTCAACGAAAACGGCATTGCGAAACTCCCGTTCTGACAGATGCGCGTGCGGCGGATACAACCGCCGCACGCGCCATCCGCCTCGCGGCGGATATGTATAAGGGGCGGAGACATCGTCGGCCCCTTACAGTATCCGACACGTTTTTGTTCTTTCCATCAGACAACCCAGGAGTGCTCCATGGAACTCTTATTGTTTGGACTAGCAGCGCTTGCCGCTGCCGCTCTCGCATACTTGCTCTCGCGGGGGAAGCCTAAAGACGAAACTCCAAAGGCCGAGCCGAAAGACGACGAAATACCCGACGCGGGGGAGGAAGAGCCCGGGCATGCAGCTGGCTCCGAGCCGCCACGCGAACAGCCTCGGTACCAAGCCCGCACCGCTGCCGCAATCGAGAAGATTGCGGATCGCATCGTCTTCGCCGCCGGCGTCGGCGTCTTCAAAGATATGAAGGTCGGCGAGATGTTAGTCCCCTCGCCGATTCCGAGCGATGAAATCGGCATTCGGCCCATCCGCGAGATTGCGGAAATCCCGCAGACGCTCCCGGACGCGCTCGCGGTCGACGACGACCGCTTCTACGCCGCCCTGGCCGCTCACCGGCTACCAGTGATCGAATACCAAGAGCGCGTCGATGTCCGCGAGGATATAACGGGTCAGCCCCGGAAAATCCTCGTACTCATCGTCGATGTCTCCGGCAGCATGGGAGAGGATGGCCGCATTGAATGGGCCATTGGCCTCTGCCACGCAGCGATTAAGAGAGCAATCGCCGCGAATGCCGAAATAGCTCTGCTTCCGTTCACGGGCCGACCTGGGACGTGGCGTCACGCTGTGGGGAAGGACGAATGCCTCCTGCTCTCCAACCGACTCACGCAGTTCCTTACTCCGGACGGCGGCACGAGCATCAGGCTCGCGCTTGATGAAGGAATCCGGTTCCTCGCGGAGGAGACCTTCACAGATCGCCAGATCCTGCTTATCACCGACGGCGATGATAACGTTGACGCAGAGGGCACTCGTAACGCTCTCTCCTCCATCGGCGCAGTGCTCCACACGGTTTGCATCGGGCCCGGTAACCCGGATCTCCAGCAAGCCTCGGCGCATTACGACTTGCTTGCATGAACGACGGGCCGCCCGCTTGGGCGGCCCCTTTCTTTGACCGCACTATTTGTTTCAGTGCGGTGGGGAAAGTCATCCCGAATTTGCCGAAGGGCGGTACAATGGTGCCATGCGCCTCCGCGCTCTCTTGCTTGCTCTTGCGCCTTTGGCGCTTCTCGCCATTCCTTTGGCAGCGCACGCGACCGGCATTCCCTACTTCGGCCCCATCGTGCCGACCAACGCCTCGACCTGCGCCGCCGGCTGGCAGAGTCTCATCCAGCTCATCAACAATCTTGTCGCGCTCTTGATCACGCTCGCGATCGTATTCGTGGCGCCCATCATGATCGCGTATTCTGGTTTCCTCTACGTCGTGAATCCGGTCAAGCCCGAGGGCAGGAGCGAGGCGAATAAAATATTACGGAACACGGTCGTCGGCATCGTCATCGCGCTCGCCGCGTGGCTCATCGTAGACGCGATCCTCACCGCGCTCACGACCCGCGGCATCAACGCGTGGACGAGCGGGCTCTTCAACAGCGGCTACGCCCCCTGCCTCCTTACCGACCAACAGCTCGCGACCTTCAACCAAAGTGCTGGCCAGACCACGAGCGGAGCAAGCGGCGCGGGTGGGACCGGAGCTCCGCTCTTGGCGGGCGGCAGCGGCGCCTGCGATCCCTCGGTGGTCGCGCAGGGAGCGGCCGCAGGCGGTCAAGGCACCATCAGCAGCAACGAGGCTGGCATGCTTGCCTGCTTCGCACGTTACGAGAGTGCCTGCGGTACCAGCAACAATCTCAACTACAACTGGGGCAACGGATCAAGCGCAGCCGGAGCGCTCCAGGTAACCCTAAAAGGCAACAGCAGCTGTTACGACAACGCTGCTTGCGAGGCGGCCGCGGGGACACCGGGCGTACCCCTCAACTGTGCTTCCGGATTCGACGGTCACGGAAACCCGATTCCCGGCAGTTCGGTGGTCGGTACCTGTACACAAGCGGCGGCAAATCTCGACTGCAGTTCTGCAGCGGCCGCATGCGTCTATGCGAAGCAGGGTCCCTCGGCCTGGACCGCCGACTCTCACAGCGCGGGGCAACAGAGTTGCGTCAACCAATATGGCGGCGGCTGATACGTTATGATGACCAACATGACGCGTTATCTACTCATCGGAGCTCTCGCGATTATCGTCGTCGGTGGCGCGCTCTACCTTTTTTCTGGGACAAATAAAAACGCGGGGACGACCACCAATTCCTCGCCAGGATTACCGGCAGCGGGCTCCACCGGGCAGAGCTCGTCGGGCTCCGCGACTGGCCCCGGCACTCCCGCTTCGACACTGATCCTGCCTGAGCGCGACACGAGCACGTCCATCACCACCAACGATTTCATCCACAACGGTACGACGATCGAGGACCCGGAAAACAAAGGAGACTATTATCTCGCCGGAAGCCTTGGCTATTGCCTCAAGGACGGCACGTGCCCCTCAGGCGCTCCCTCAAATGATTACCACATTGTCTATTTCTCGAAGGATCAATCATTCACGATCGCGCTTATTAAAGAATCGATTGGTACCGCGCGGCTTGCGGCCGAACAATTCCTGCTCGCAACGCTTGGCGTCTCGGAGAACGATCTTTGCAACTTAAAGTATTACGTTGGTACGGACATTTACACTAATTCCCTCTACGCCGGCAAGAATCTCGGCTTCAGCTTCTGCCCCGGCGCGACCGCGCTCCCGAAATAGAATAGCGTCGCTCGCAAGTCACAAAAAACAGAGCGCTCGGGCCGCTAGGCCAATTCCACTCTGTTTTTTGTGACTTGCTCGCTTCGCAACTTCCGCAGCCAGGCCCTCTGGCGGCGCGCGTATTGAGATAATTTGGCGGTAAGGGTCGGCATAAGGGACTCTCGCGTGCGCTCCTCGCGCAGATATTCACCAACAACTTTATATTCCAGCCCGAGCTCGTTGAGGCGCGCATCTCCAACGTGGTCGCGCACGCGCCGTACTTCGTCGATCAACCCACGTGCGAAGGCACTTTCAAGACGTACCTCAATGCGCTTTCGTAGTTCATCAGCGGATGGGTTGATGATGATCCATTCGGTTTGATAGCGCGCGCCGCGAAGCGGCGCGCGCTCCGGCACTTTCCCCTTCGCGTCGATAATTTCAAGCGCGCGGATAAGGCGGCGTCGGTTCTTGGAATCAAGTTCCGCTGCGCGACGCGCATCAGTTTCTTGCACTTTTTTAAAAAGTTCCTCGTCTGACAGTTTCTCTAACTGCGCGCGTAGTTCGGGATTCGCGCTGCTCTCGGGGAGCCCCTTCAAAAGCGCATCAAAATAGAAGTGCGTGCCGCCCCCGAGAATCGGAAGCCTGCCGCGCGCGCTGACTTCCGCAATAAGTTGCGTCGCGTCATGTACGAAATCTCCCGCCGAATATGTTTCTTTGGGGTCGCGGATATCAATCAGGTGATGCGGCACTCCACGCATCTCCTCTAGCGTCGTCTTTTCCGTTCCAATATCGAGCCCGCAATACACTTGGCGGGAATCTACGGAGATTACTTCTCCGTTTCGGGCAAGCGCCTCTTCAACCGCGCGCGCGGATTTGCCCGAGGCGGTCGGGCCCGCGATGCAGAGGATCGTTGTGCTCATCGAGCGCGATGGTATCATGAAAGGGAATAACCCCAAAAATATGCGAGAGATGAAGAGCAACTATTGTGAGCATTGCGGCGAGTTCCATGATCATCCGCGCGACTACACGAGTCGCGTGCGGGTCGGCGAGAGCGTGCCCGATTTTGAATTTGAGATCTATCAGAACGATCAAACGAAAAAGCTCTCGCTCTCCTCGCTCCGCGGCAAGTGGGCGGTGCTCGTCTTCTATCCCGCGGACTTCAGCTTCGTCTGCCCGACCGAGCTCGAGGAGTTCGCCAAACTCTACCCGAAGTTCCAAGAGCTCAACGCTGAAGTGATTTCTATTTCCGCCGACACCGTCTATACCCACAAGGCTTGGCACGACACCTCGGCGGCGATTAAACAGGTGAAGTATCCGATGGCCGCCGACCCCGCAGGCAAGCTCTCCTACGCCTTCGGCGTATTGATTGAGGGTGGAGCAGCGGAACTCACTCCGGACGAGGGTCTCGCGATGCGCGGCACCTTCATCATCGACCCGGCCGGGATCCTGCGCGCCCTCGAGATCAACGACAACTCCATGGGTCGCAAGGCTGCGGAGACGCTCCGCAAGCTGCAGATGGCGCAGTACGTGGAGACGCACAAAGGCCAGGTCTGCCCGGCCTCCTGGGAGCCTGGCGACGATACGCTTGAGCCCGGGATGGATTTGGTAGGGAAAATATAAAAAGAAAAACCGGCCCCGAGGGGGCCGGTGTCGTTTACGAATGGGAAACGACTCTTCGATTGGCCGAGATTTCGTCGAGCCCCTCTACAACGCGTTCTCGGGGCCAGATGCCGTGTTCAGCGAAGGCAAACAATATCTCACGCAACTTCCAGATGCCTTGAACGCGATATCCCGCAGCCACCAGCATCTCGATGCCGCCCTCTTGGCGATCCACGAGGACGAGATGGTGCATCGTATCCACGGGGTAACCGTCTTCGCGCAAGCGCCGGAACCATTCGAGCTTGGAGGCTCCGTCAGTGATGGTGTTGTCGAGGGTGACGTGCTCGAGATTCTCAGCGTTCGGGCGACCATCGACCCAGTGCTGATGGGCGCCGTGCTCTTTCTTCTTCTCGCGGAGCACCTCGAAGGCGAACATCCCGTCCGGGTGTGTGGCCGCGGCTTGCGCGAGCGGCCTGCCCGCAGAGGGAATACCGATCAGGCAGGGCCGGCGGTGGACCGAAACGACCTCCCAGACCTTTTGTACGATGATACCGCCGATGTCGATGAGCAGATCTGGATTGTGGGTCAGGTCTTCTCGGCCGCCGACGTAGACGCGCGACTTCAGCGCAGGGTTTTTGAAGGTGACGGGTTCATCCTTCCAGGCGATGAAGCCAGAATCGGCGATGCGGTAGAGAAGCGAGATATCGGGCACTGTTGGCAACGGCATGCGCGTTCTCCTCGAGAGGACAGGGTTATCCGACTGCAGAATAGCATGGGAAAAGTAAAAGAAAATCCCGCGCGGCAGAGCCGCGCGGGATCGCATGTTGATTATCGAGTCGCGCCCTCGATCGTGCGCGCGAGAACCCGCGCGGCGTATCCGGGGTCGCTCGCCGTAGTGATCATTGAGCCGATAATGTAGTAATCGGCGCCGAGTGTGGCGAAATTCTGAATCGTGTCGAAGCGCACCTGGTCGAGCTCCGAGCTCCCCTCCGGCCGCACCCCGACCGCAATGCGCTTCAATTCTGGATACTTCCCGGCCAAGAGGCGGATCACAAGCGGCGAGGCGATGATGCCCCATGCGCCGCCGTCGCGGGCATACTGTGCGAACTGGTCCGCTTTCCGCTCCAGGTCGCCATACATGCCGCGGATCTGGTCTTTAGAAAGCGAGGAAAGGAAGATCACGGCGGCGATGCCTCCAATGCCAAGCTTCGCGAAGTCTAACTCCGGACGTGCCTCGGCGAATCCTTCAGCCGCGGCCCGGAGCATATCAATGCCGCCGCATGCGTGCGCGGTAACGATCCACGCGCCGTGTCTCGCGAACGCGCGTGCCAGATTCCGCGCCTCGCGGGGCACCTCGTAGATCTTGCGATCCGCAAGGACGCATCCCCACGCCTTGAGGTTGCCGATAACTTTGCAGTGCCCCTCGGGATCGGCATCTCCAAGCACATGTTCCTTGAAGCCCCACACGCAATCGTGAGTCGCTTGTGCAATGCTCGTCGCCCGCGCAAGTGGCATACCATCCATGGCGATAACGATCTTATGTTTTATGGTCACCCTCAATTCCTCCTCGGTTTGAACGAGACCAATCCGCCGGAACTCTAGCATAAACCTGCGAAAAGAAAAAGTCCCGAGCAGAGTTGTATTCTGCGAGGGACTCGAATACGAAATATCGCTACCAAAGTCGCTACACAAACATTTCGGCGGCGTAACGTTTGGAAAAAAAACGGAACTTGATCCGGTCAAGCATGGAGGGCGCGGCCTTGCCCCACCGCGCGAGCTTCACGAATGCATCACCGTTCAGGTCCATGAAGTCCTTGAACTCGTAGTCCACCGGATCTCCCTTGTGGAATTCGAGGATGACATCCCAGCCATTCTCCCTAGCCGACATACACGTGAATATGCCACAATGCACCGCGTCGCTGAACTGGACGAACTTATCGTTCCGCGCATTGGTCAGCCGAACGTCCACCATCTCGCATGTTGCGCCGTACTTGCGGATCGCCTCGTCGATCGAGACCGTCCGTCCCCTACCGGGTGCCCACCGCAGACCCGCCAGTTGTCCATCAGCGTAGATGTTCATCTGGAAGATCGGCATAGGGTAACCCTTGAAATTGAGGAACTCCTGGGCTTTTTTAAGCCCACCAAGCGTTGGTTTATAACCCACGGCGTTTTCTCCTTTCAGTATGCAGCTTTTTTCATCCAGACACCACGCCTGAATCCAGCTCAACTTTAGTATATATGGGACTTACTGTCAAGCCCAACAGGAATTACGATTTCTGGTGTGGTGCCGGGGGTGGGACTTGGACCCACATGTCTTGCGACAACGGGTTTTGAATCCGTCGCGTATACCATTCCGCCACCCCGGCCTCGCGGCATGCTAACATATTTCTAATGGCCGAATACGTTCCGACCAAGTACGACTCCATCTTCTGGATCGCGGTGGAGAAGATACGCCCAAATCCGTATCAGCCGCGGCGCGACTTCGACGAAGAGAAGCTCCGCTCGCTCGCCGAGAGCATCCGCCAATATGGCCTCCTGCAGCCCTTGACCGTGACCAGGAGCGATGTCGAGCGCCCTGACGGCGGCCTCGCGAGCGAATACGAACTCATCGCGGGGGAGCGGCGGTTGCGCGCCGCGAAGCTGATCGGGCTCAAGGAGGTACCAGCGGTCATCCGCAGAGGGGACAGCAATCTCACCAAGCTCGAGCTCGCAATCATCGAGAATCTGCAGCGCGAGGATCTGAACGCGATTGATCGCGCCAAGGCGCTCGCGAAGCTGATTGAGGAGTTCGGCATTTCGCACACCGAGACAGCGCTCAAGATCGGCAAGAGCCGCGAGTACGTCTCCAACTCGCTCCGGCTCCTCACGCTCCCCGAACATATGCAGGGCGCCATCGTGGGGAAGGAGATCAGCGAGGGCCACGCGCGCACTCTGCTGGCGTTGAACGACCGCCCGGAGGAGCGCGAAACCTTGTTTAAAGAAATCATATTGAAGAAGCTGCCGGTCCGCCACGCGGAGCGCATCGCGCGCTCGATCGCGCAGGAGCGAGTGCGCAAGCATCATCGCAAGAGCCCCGAGATGGAGGAACTCGAGAAGTCGCTTACCGAGAGCCTCGGCACGCGCGTGATCATTGAGGCGAACGCCGAGGGCGGGCGTCTCACGATCGACTTCTTTTCTCCCGAAGATCTCTCCGCACTCGTCGCCGCGCTTGCGGCCCGTGAGGCAGCGAGTGTGTCGCCCCGAGCGGAGCCGAGGAGCGCAAACACCTCGCGCGTGGAGATAGAGAACACGACGCAGGTGGACCCGGTACCCGCCGCCGCTCCGGACGAACCGGGCGAAGACGATCTCTACTCGGTGAGCAATTTTAGCCTTTAAATACAACGTTTTAGCGCCATTGACAAAATAATCAGTTCGTGTATTATAATCCTCGGATTGCCAGCACCACGTTGGCAAGCGACGGAGGCTTACATGACGACGCTTCAGGAGCTTATCGATTCACGAATCAAATACCTCGAGAAAGAGTGCGAGGCAACGGCGGAGACAACGGTTAAGGACATCTTGCAGGACGAGATCATCTGTCTCGGCATCGCCCGAGGAGTTTTGAATCCTGTGATTGTCCCAACTGACCACCAATATGCTTTGTTCATAAATGCCGTGGCAGAATTCGCTCGTGAAAAGGAAAGGAGCGGATTGAAGGGTCATATATTCCTACTCCAGGTCGCTGCTGCCGCAAACACCTTCAGCGCCAACGCAAAATAAGATTCTCGATGGTGAGTGCGTTCGAGCGCTCGGGGCCACAAGTCCCGGGCGCTATTTCTTTTTGGCTGCGCGCGGAGCGCGCGGCTTTTTCTGTTCCTTCGGTTTCCCCTTCGATTCTTCGCCCATGCCGAGCGCCGCGCGGATGTGCTTGCGGGCCAACGAGGTCTTGGCGTGTTCAAGCCATTTTGCTGATGGGTGCGCCGCCTCGCGCTCTAGGATCTCTACTACGTCGCCGTTGCCGAGCGCTCCCTGGAGATGATTACCAAGTCCGCTGTGGATTGCATAGGCGAAATCGATCGGCGTTGCGCCCGCGGGCAGGTCGATGACGTCGCCCTCGGGAGTGAAGACGAAGACCCGATGCGAGAAAAAATCCTCTTTCAATCCCTCCACGAACTCTTTTGATCCGGCAACCTCCGCGTGTGCCGAAGCCAATTCCGCGAGCCAGCGCGGCGGCAGAGCCGCCGCGCTCCCGCGGGCGGAGCCAGCGGGTTTCACCTTCATCAGCGAAGGTACGAGCCCGCGTATCCAAGAAAGCGAGAGCGAGGCGAAAGAATTTTTTTGCGTTGTTTTGTCCGCCTTCTCTATCTTCTTCCCGAGCTGTTTGTAGGACATATGCGAGGCGATGCCGAACTGCGCGTTCTTGTGCATCTCTTCGGTACGTACTTGTATCTCTACGATGCCCGCCTCCTTGGTGAGCACGGTCGTGTGGAGCGATTGATAGCCGTTTGGCTTTTCAAATGCGATGTAGTCCTTGAACTCGCCGGGCAGCGGGCGCCAAAGCGCGTGGATGACGCCGAGCGCGCTGTAGCAGTCGTCAACACTCCCGACGACGACCCGAAGTGCGTTGATGTCATGGATCTGCGTGATGTCGTCGCCCTTACGCTTCAGCTTCTGATGCAGGCTCCAGAGCCCTTTCGTGCGGATCTCGGTGCGGAAGTTCTTGATGCCCTTCTTCGCGAGCTCGCGCCGCAGCTCCTTCTGCACCTTCGCGAGACCGGTTTCGGTCTCTTTATTTTTCAACTTACGTACCTCAAGCGCGTGCGTTTGCGCGTCCGGATCGACATAGGGGAAGGCGAGATCCTCGAGCTCTCGCTTCACTAGGCCCATGCCGAGCCGGTCCGCGATGGGCGCATAGATCTCCAAGGTCTCGAGCGCAATGCGTTTTTGTTTCTCAGCCGGCACATACTGTAACGTCTCCATGTTGTGGTAGCGATCTGCGAGCTTGACGATCAGCACGCGAATGTCGGAGGCAGTCGCGACTAAAAGGCGACGCAAGCTCTCGGCGTGCCGTTCAACACCACGATACTTGTGGGTGCCGAGCTTGGTGACGCCGTCCACAATGAAGAGCACTTCCTTGCCGAACTCCTTTTCCACTGCCTCGCGTGTAGTGCAGGCGTCCTCGACCGCGTCGTGGAGCAAGCCCGCGGTGATTGTCGTCGCATCCATCCCGTACTCGGCGAGGATTTTCGCGACCGCCGCGGGATGAATGAAGTACGGCTCGCCCGAGTAGCGCGTGTGGCCTTCGTGGGCGGACTTCGCGAAGTCGTAAGCCCTCTCCACGAGCTTCTGCTCCGCCTCTGAGGCCCCGCGGAGCTTGCCGAGAATCTCCTTGACAGTCGTCATTGCATAGAGTATACTCGCGCTCGGGGAATCTGCAAAACGAGGATCACATGGAGAGTAAGAGGAGGCCCAATACTTTTGGTTGTTCACATTGTGGTGCACGGCACGAATTTGGCTCCGAAGGGCGACTTAGTTGCCCATTGAATGAGGGCGACGCCGGAATCTGGAACACTGACGACGACGCCCCGGAGCCTCACGATGACCTCCCGCCCGCACCTCCGGAGCGGGACACGTACGGCATAATCGAGAAAGGCTTCGTCTTATAGGCCCGGATCATGCAGCCGCGGACGGAAGTCCGCGGCATTTTTTATTTCATCAGCTCGGCGACTTGCTCCGGCGTGAGCGTATCGGCGTTTACGCTTGAGGGCAGATAGATCCGGCGCAAGCCTTTTTTCAAAAAGTTTCCCTGTTTTGATTTATAGAGGACAAGCGTTGTGCCGCTCTTCGGATGCTTGCCGATCTCGCGGACAATCGTCACGCCGCGCGGCGGCTTCTTCTCCTGCGCCAGTAAGGCGAGCGCTTCCGCGAGCGTGATCGTGTAGGGATCGCCCTGCTTGATGGAGCGGAAGTCGCCATCGCTTCCGACGTAGGGTCCGTAGCGGCCGCTTGAAGCGAAGACGCTCTTACCGGTCTTCGGGTGCATCCCGAGCTCGCGCGGCAACGAGAGATAACGGAGCGCGTCCGCGAGCGTGAGCTGCGAGAGATCCGTGCCGGGCGGGATGCTTGCGCGCTTGGCAGCGGTCTTGGGCCGCCCCCTACCCCTTTTTGTTTTTCCGGTTTTCGGCTTCTGTTCTGCCGTTTCTGGAAGTGCCATCTCCACATATGGCCCGAAGCGGCCGGTTTTTATATAAACAGGCGCGCCCGTTTCGGGATCGTTCCCGATCGGTTCATCGCCCTTCAGCTCCTCGCCCTTCTCGCTTCGCGCGCCGAGGCAGTCGGGGTAGCGCTTGCAGCTCATGAAGACGCCACCGCGGCCAAGTTTGAATTCCATTTTGCTCCCGCAGATGGGGCAGGGGAATTTTCTTGGTGCGTCGCCGAGCGAGGTCGCCTTCGGCAATTTATCCTTGCTCCGCACCGCCTTCTCGAAAGGGCCGTAGAAGGCCGCGAGGGTGGGCGTGTAGCCCCTTTCTCCTCGGGCGATCTCATCGAGCTCGTCCTCCATCTCTGCGGTGAAGGAGTCGCTGATGTAGGTGAGGAAATGTTTCTCGAGCCAACCCGAGACGACCATCCCGGTCGCGGTCGGCAAGAGGGTGCGGCCCTGTTTCTCCACATAGCCGCGGTCTGCAATCGTCTTCATGATGCTCGCATAGGTTGACGGGCGACCGATGCCACGCTTCTCGAGCTCCTTGATGAGCCCAGCCTCGGTGTAGCGGTTGGGGGGCTCAGTCTGCTTCTCGTTGGCGGCCAAGGAGAGAAGAGTGAGCGTCTCTCCCTCGGCAACTTTAGGCAACTCCACGTCTTCGCCGCGCGCGGCGGTATCGAGTGCCAACCAGCCCGGGAAGAGAACGCGTGAGCCGTTGGCGCCAAAGGCGGGGACACCAGCAGCCACGGCCTTGATGAGGGTGCGGGAGATCCGCGCGCTCGCCATCTGGCTGGCGAGCGCGCGGATCCGGATAAGCTCATAGATATCCCTCTCATCCGGCGTTATGCCCGCGTGAGCGCGCGCCGGATCGGTGGGGCGGATCGCTTCGTGCGCCTCCTGCGCGTTCTTGCTCGTCGTTTTATAGGCCCGCGACTGCGCATATTCCTTCCCGAATTCTTTCTCCACCGCGGCGAGCATGCGCGCGACGGACTCTTTGGCGAGATTGACCGAATCAGTGCGCATATAAGTGATGTGGCCAGCCTCGTAGAGCTTCTGCGCGGCGCGCATTGCGCGCGCGGGCGCGAGCCCAAGTCGCGTGGAGGCCGCTTGTTGGAACGTAGAGGTGGTGAAGGGCGGGCGCGGTGAGCGCTCCTCGGAGCGCTCACTCACGTCGCCGACTTTCCAGGCGGCGGCGCGGCCCGCCGCTACAATCCGCTCAGCCTCCGCTCCTGTTTTCGGTTCTTCTACACAGACAGCGCGGAACTCGCCTGCCTTTGCATTGAATCTTGCGTTAAGGACGAAAAACGTCTCCGGTACAAATGCTGTGATTTCACGCTCGCGTTCCGCGAGGATGCGGAGCGCGGGCGACTGCACGCGCCCGGCCGAGAGCCCGTAGCGTACTTTCTTCCAAATCAGCCCCGAGAGGTCGTAGCCCACGATGCGGTCCAGCACGCGGCGCGCCTCCTGCGCCTCGCGCAGATGCTCGTCAATCAGGCGCGGATGGGCGAGCGCCTCTTCTATCGCGCCTTTGGTAATCTCGTGGAAGACGACGCGCTTTGGGTGCGCGAGGCCGGCCGCCTCCTTGATATGCCACGCGATGGCCTCGCCCTCGCGGTCGGGGTCGGTCGCGAGGTAGACCTCGCTCGCCTTGAGGGCCTCGCGCCTGATGCGCTCGATGACCTCCTGCTTCCCGGGCGAGACGACGTAGCGCGGCACGAAGCCGCCCTCGATATCCACCGCGTCCTTGTTTGATTTGGGCAAGTCGCGCACGTGCCCGACCGAGGCGAGCACCTCGTACTCCTTGCCTAAATAATGCCCGACGGTGCGGGCTTTGGTCGGCGATTCGACGATCAGTAATTTTTTACTCACGCACTAACACATACCCCGCACCTCTATCCGTCGTCAAGTGAGTTCTACAAAAATTGGATTGTGGTCGGAACCGTATCGTTCAGGAAGAACAACTGCATTTTTAATAGAAAAAGAACGAGAGACGAGAATATGATCAAGCTGGGATTGGGAGAAATGATGCGTCACTTGTGTGCCGAGCGGATTCACTAAGCCGTGTGCGAGAATCATCCGGTCGACGCGCGCGCGCTCCCGACCGTAATACAGAGCATCGCTTGCCCTGCCGCCAAGAATCCAGTTAAGAGGCGCGGTATAGGGTTTATCATGAGTATTGAAGTCCCCGCAGATGATAACTGGTTTTATCGGATCGTATGTGGCAAGTGCTGTTTCTAATTCCTGCAAGCGCCACTCCGGATGTGCTTGTACCAAATGCAGATTCAAAATACGTACTGATGTGTGGCCTAGCGCCACTTCAGCATGCTGGCCTCCGCGCTTGCGGATTCTTGAGAAGTATCGGGAGGGCATCAGGCGGACGAACAACCGCGTGCGCAGCGGGAGAAACGTCCAGTAATCGGGAAAGGATATCCCACCTTCTTGGGTGATTGGATATCGTGAGAGTATAACGCCGTAATTAGGCACGATGCCTTGCGGCAACAGCCGTTCTACCTCAATACGACTAGCGATAGAGAAGGGAAGCGTCTTAAGGCGCGTAAGGAATTCTTCCGGCACTTCCTGCAGACAGAAGATATCGAAATCACTTTTGGAAATGAAGTCGAACGCGCGATCGAGTTCGCGATTCCGATACAATATATTCCAGGAATAGATTTTCATATCCTACGCCAGGCGCCGAACTCCTCGCGGATGAGACCGCGCAGCTCCAAGGCGACGAGCGCGGTCAAGATCTCGCCAGTCGAAGCAGGCCCGCCTGCGGAGATACCGAGCGAAGTCGAGGTACGCAAAATCTCATCCCGCGTTTGCGGCTCTGCAAGCAGCTTCCAAATCTTTTTCTCCACGCCTTCGAGTGCCGGCGCGGCTTCGCTGCCCGCGCCGGTTTCCCGGGGCGGAACTTTCAAAGCTTCCAGGATATGGAGCGGCTCGGAGACGAGCGTCGCACCGAGGCGAATGAAAAGATGCGGCCCGAAAGCATGCGGATCGCCGATGCGGTGCGGCACGCAGAGCAACTCGCGGTTATATTCGCCCGCGAGGCGTGCGGTGATGAGTGTCCCCGATTGTGCACTTGCTTCTATGATCAGCACCGCGTCCGCAATCCCGACCATCAGGCGGTTGCGCTCGGGAAAGAAGTGAACGCGCGATGCCGTCTCTGGCGGATATTCAGAAAGGAATCCGCCGCCCGCTTTTAAAATCTCTTTGGCAAAAGGGCGATTGCTTCGCGGATAAAGAACAGCGTCCGCGAGCCCCGAGCCCGGGATGACGAGCGTGTGGAGCCCGGCCGCGAGCGCGGCCTTGTGGGAGGCGGTGTCCACCCCGAGCGCGAGCCCGGAGACGATGGAGATCGGATAGCCGGCTAGGCCGGTGATCAGCTTCTCGCACGCTTCTTGCCCGTAGCGCGTCATCGCGCGCGAGCCCACCACAGTCAAAAGCTTGTTGCCGGGAGGCGGGAGCGCGCCACGCACCCAGAGCTTTTTGGGCGGTTGCGGGATTTCTAAAAGTTGCATCGGCCATTCTTCGCGGAGCAGCTCGCGGATTTCCATCCGCACCAGTATACGATACAGAAAAGCGCACCCCCTTGGGGTGCGCTGACTTTTAGTTCAAGCGGCAGAGAATCGCTGTGATGTCGTCTTCACTGCCCCAGGCACATGCTTGATCGATGAGCTGTGCCGGGCCAGCGTCTTTTTCGATTGCTGCTGCGAGCTCGTTGATATGTTCTGCGGAATACTCGTGCGCCGGGTCAGACAATCCATCAGAGGCAAGAAGCACCCACGCGCCGCGCGCAATAGAGAACGAGGCGATACTCGGCTCGCGCGAGAGAATCTCGTCGAGGAAGTTGTCGCCGAGGGCGCGCGTGAGTTGCAGACCGTGATTCCCCTCGGGCGGATAAATATACCCGCCGTCGAAGAACGCTCCTTGAGCCACAGCTCTTTCGCGTTCGCTTTTGTTCGTGCGCGCGTTGTGTTCTTGGCTCACAAAGAGCTTGCCGTCCGGAAGGCGCGCGATGATAGGCGAATCGCCGATTACCGCAATGGACACCCATCCGCTGCGGAAGAGGTACGCCGCGGAGAATGTCGTCCCGCTCTCGAAATGTCGACTCTCCCCGGCAAGTGTTTTACAGACATCCCAGAGAAACGCTTCGGGACTTTTCCCGCTCATCCTGGTTGGATTCACCAATGCGGGCAAGCGCTCATAGCAGTAATTCACGCACTCGCTATCCCTGCCGTGGCCGTCGAGCACGGCGGCGAAGCAGGTGCCGTCGGATAAGTGGTGCGCATATGCTCGGTCTTGATTAACCCGTTTCCTCGTGCCTTTTGCAAGAGTAGAGTCGATAATCCATTTCATTGTAGGCCTCTTTTTCGTCTTGCTTCCGTCTGCCATTCTACCACGTATTGCCGAGAATGCAGTATACTGGCGAGACATGCTCGATATCCATTTTATCCGGGAGAACACCGACATCGTGAAGGCCGGAGCGGCGAAGAAGCACGTTGTCGTGGATATTGATCGGCTGCTTAAGGTCGATGACGAGCGGAAGCGCCTCAAGCAGGAGATAGAGGGAAAACGCGCGGAGCAGAACAAGCGCTCGAGCGAGATGCAACGCGCACAAGGCGCCGAGCGCGCGGCGCTCCTCGAGGCTATGCGGGAACTGAAGAATGGAATGGGGAAGAGCGACGAGAAGCTGAAGACCGTGACGGAGGAATGGCAGAAGCTGATGCTCGCGGTGCCGAACGTCCCCGACATCTCGGTGCCGGAGGGGCAGAGCGATGCGGATAATAAGGAGGTGAAGACGTGGGGGAAGGTGCCGAGATTCCGCTTCGAACCCAAGGGCCATAGCGAGCTGATGACGGCGCTCAAGATGGCGGACTTCGAGCGCGGGGCGAAGGTCGCGGGCTTTCGCGGATACTTTTTGAAAAACGACGGTGCGCTGCTCTCGTACGCGCTCTGGCATTTTCTCTCCGACCATTTCATCACAAAGGGCGGCTGGACGCCGATGATCGTGCCATCTCTTGCGCGGCGCGAAGGATTCCTCGGCACCGGCTTCCTGCCGCAGAGTGAAGAGGATCTCTACACAACGCAGGACGGTGAATATCTCGCGGGCACCGCGGAGGTTGCGACAATGGCCTACCACATGGACGAGGTGCTCGAGGCGAAGGATCTGCCGATAAAATATTTTTCATTCTCGCCCTGCTTCCGCAGGGAGGCGGGCGCACACGGTAAGGACACGAAGGGGCTCGTGCGCGTGCACGAGTTCTTCAAGTTCGAGCAGGTGATCCTCTGCGAGGCCTCGCACGAGGCGTCGGTCAAGCATCATGAAGAGCTGACCGCGAACTCCGAGGAGGCAGTGCAGGCACTCGGCATCCCCTATCGCGTCATCATCAACAGCGGCGCGGATCTTGGGTTGGGGCAGGTGAAGAAGTACGATATTGAATGTTGGATGCCCTCGGAGGGCCGCTATCGCGAGACGCACTCCGCTTCTTATTTCCACGATTTCCAGACCCGCCGGCTCAACATCCGCTATCGCGATGCACAGGGCGCGCTCAAGTTTGCGCATTCACTCAACAACACCGCGCTCGCCACACCGCGCTTCCTCGCGGTTCTGGTGGAGAACTATCAACAGGGAGACGGGAGCGTGAAGGTCCCGGACGCGCTCGTGCCGTATGTTGGCAAGGAACGCATCGCCCCTTGACCGCGGCGATCGGCTCTTCGCACGCCGCCGCGCAGCGCGGCGGCGGGAGCTGATCCTGATCGCGACGCTCGCGTTCGTCATCATTGGCGCTGGCGTTTGGAGCCTCTGGCGGCCGCAGCTGCGCATCGCGAACGTAACCATTTCGAATAACGACCCGGCGCTCCTCGCGCTCGCAGAGCAGAAGCTCGCGGGCAGCTACTTCGGCATCGTCCCGCGCGACTCCATCTTCTTCCCGCCCGCGCACGCAATCCGCGCCGCGCTCCTCGCCGCCAATCCGGATATCGCCACGGTCTCGATTGTGCGGAGTGGCTTCACTGCGCTCACGATCACGCTGAACCTCCGCGCAGCGGTCGGCCGCTGGTGTGGTTCGATGTACTCACCACAAGTGGCGCTTGCCCCAAGCACAGTCGAGGGGTCGACCACGTGCTATCTCTTCGACGCGAGCGGATCTATCTATGCGGCGGCCGGAGATGGAGATGAGACAGTAAACCCCGCTACTCTCTTTGCGCCTTTGGCCAATCCCGCATCCGGTATTGTGGGCGGGATCATCCTAGATGCGGACAAACTCCCTGCGCTTTTTGACTTCGCCCGCGAGATCACGGGATTGAGTACCTCTATAGGCACCTCCGTCCTCTGGATCGCGATCCGCGCCGATGAGGTGGACGATTATCTCGCGAGCGGTACCCGCATCACCTATGTATTGGGCGATGAGCAAAATGCCTTCGCACTCCTCTCGTCTTCAAAATCGGATCTGAATCTCGCCGACGGCCCGGTGGAGTATGTGGATCTGCGCTTCACCGCGAGCGGCCGCGTGTACTTCAAAAAAAGTTCGGGTAAATAAAAACGCGGAGAGTGAAATTCTCTCCGCGCACTCAATTAGTGAGAGTCTCGGTTCTGAAGTTTGTTATAGCCTTCGGCAAGCATCTCGAAAACATAGAACACGCAGTACCAGATAACGGCGAAAAGAACAGAAGCACCCGCGACCCCAATCGCAAACACAATGAGATCGAGGACGAGTGCCGCCAGGCTGTCTTGTGCCGACACAGGGTCGTGAACGAGAGCCATGGCGCCCAACGCAAAGAAAACAGCCGAGATGATTGTGATTGCGAGCGGCCAATCAATCTTCTTTCGTTTACGGAGTGCCATGCCGAATCCGAGGCAGAGAGCGGAAAGGCCGAAGAAAAAGGTAAACAGAACAGTGTCAAGCGGCATCATGACGTTTCTCCTCGTTTACGGTGCGCGGGATTGCGCCCGGAACGAATATCCGCAGAGAGCCTACCATCATAAGCAGCAGGCTGTCAAGCGATTGTAGAATACAGGCATGCAATCGTTTTGGGAGAAACTACCAAAACCATTTTTTGCGCTGGCGCCGATGGCGGACGTGACCGACGCGGCGTTCCGGCCCCTCATCGCGAAGTACGGCAAGCCGGACGTGCTGTTCACCGAGTTCGTCTCGGCCGACGGGCTTTTTCACACTCGCGAAAGGGCGAAGGTGAAAGATGAAGAAAATCCCTTGATGCGAGATGTCAAATTTTCTGAAATAGAGCGGCCTATCGTGATGCAGATATTCTCGGGAAAGCCCGCGATGATCGCGTACGGAGCGAAGCTTGCGCAAGAACTCGGATTCGACGGCGTGGACATCAATATGGGCTGTCCGGATCGAACGATCGAGAAGCAATCAGCGGGCGCCGCGCTCATCAAGCACCCGGAGCTTGCGCTCGAGCTTATCCGTGCGGCCCAAGAGGCGAGCCCGCTCCCGGTTTCGGTCAAGACCCGCGTCGGGTATCACTATGAGATTCTCGACGAGTGGATTCCGCTTCTGCTCTCGGGCGAGCCCTCTGCGATCGCGATACATTTGCGTACGCGGAAGGAGATGTCGAGCGTGCCGGCCGATTGGGGACTGATGAAACGCGCGGTCGCGCTTCGCGACCGCGCGGGCTCGAAGACCCTGATGATAGGCAACGGCGACGTAAAAGATTTAGAAGAAGCGAGAGTAAAGGCTGCGGAGAGCGGGGCGGACGGCGTGATGCTTGGCCGAGCAATATTCGGCAACCCGTGGCTCTTTAGCGGTCGCCCCGCGAGCGGCATCACGCCGGCCGAGAAGCTCGTCGCGCTCGCCGAGCTCGCGCATAACTTCGAGAAACTCTCGCCGCCCAAGTCCTTCGCCACCTTCAAGAAGCACATCAAAGCATTCGTCTCGGGCTGGCCCGAAGCGGCCGAGCTCCGCACCCGGCTTATGGATGTAACAAGCGCCGAAGCGCTCAGCGCGGTTGTCCAAGCCACAGGACTTGATTTATAAAAGCACTGATGTTATAAATAGAACAGAAGCGCCAGTATTGGGAGACTAAGGAATGAACAACAAATTAGTTAACTTTTTCTTCCCGAAACGCTTTGGGCGCCAAGGGAGGGTTGGAAGGTTGGTGGCGGCAGAAAACGACGACCTCATACGTCAAGCCCTTAAGGCTGGAGTTGAACCAGCGGAGGCCGCGCGGTATTCAGTGGAGTTCTTTGAGTGCAAACATACGGGATACCACACCGTCAACGCCTCAAGCATCTACTGGGAGAGCAAGAGCGGTTTCGTTCTCTCCTATAACGGACGGGCGATCGCGTGCACAGCAGTAGAAGTGAAGCGGACCCACCTCTTCATCAAACAAGTGCAAGGCGTGTCGGGCTTCAAGCAGGAACTGGGGCTGCTGCGCTGGGAACGTCTCCTCTTTAAGATTGCGGCAGAGTATGCCCGCGCGCTCGGCTTGAGAGAGGCTCGCTCTATCAGGTCAGAGGATCAACGCTACTATCCAGAGAACGGCCGCTCCGCCCAGCTCGACGACCATCGCCAGCGCGCAGAACGCATGCACGTTATCTACGACAAAACGCCACTGCGGTTAGGATTCCGGTGGTCGGCGGAGCGCAACGCATTCGTTCTGCCGCTCGCTTGTGGATAACCCCATTGCAGCTTCCGCGCCACGAGCGTAGAATGCGCGGGACTTGGAACGCCCTCTCACCAGAAGCGACCATGGTTGGGCTTCGGCCCGCAGCAGCGCCCCGTCTCGGACGGGGCGTTTTTTTATTCACTAATGCACGCACATGTATAAAAACTATAAGCCGCCGCGCGACACGAAGAAGTTCAGCGAAGCGGTCAACAAGCTCCGCAGCTTCTTCCTTAAGAAAAAATTTATTGAGGTGCATACCCAGGACCGCTTGAGCATCCTCGCCGCCTGCGAGGATCCGAAGACGGTGGCGACCTACCGCTATGAAAATGAAATCTGGCCGCTGCCACAGACCGGGCAGATGTGGCTGGAATATGAGCTCTTGACGCAGCCGGAGTTCCCCGGCGTCTTCTGCGTTTCAACGAGCTACCGCAACGAACCGCGCCCGGTCCCGGGTCGCCACGAACGCATCTTCCCGATGTTCGAGTTCGAGGCCAAGGGCACGCTCCAGGATTTGCAAAAGCTTGAAGCGGAGCTCTGCGAGTATCTCGGCTTCGGCAGGCAGAGCTCTTTCGTCCGCAAGAACTACGACGACCTCGCGAAGCGCTACAACACGCGCGAACTCACGGGCGAGTACGAAACGAAGATGGGGGAGGAATACGGTCGCGTCATTTTTTTGGAGAGGTTCCCCGAGCACACCTCGCCCTTCTGGAATATGCGCCGGAGCGGAGCGCACGCGCACAAGATTGACGTCATCATCGACGGCATGGAGACCATCGGCTCGGCGGAGCGCAGTTCCAACGCCGAGGAAATGCGTGAACGCTTCCGCACCATCAGCAGAGGCGGCTACGCAAAGCTCCTCTATGACACCTTCGGCAAGGAGCGGGTTGAGTCCGAGCTCGAGGGGTTCCTCTCGTTGCCGTTCTTCCCGCGCTACGGTGGCGGTATCGGCATGACGCGCCTCATGCGAGCGCTCGCCTAACGGGCAGGACGCACGCCGGCCATCACGAGCACCGGCGTCGGCTTTATGGAATGTTTACCATGCGCGTTGTAGAGACTCACGTTACCGCCCACGATAGGGATGCGAGCTTTCTTGCAAAGCTTCGCGAGCGCCTGTGTCGTCTCCGCAAACGCGCCCATGGAGTCGCGCGGATGGCCGAAGTTGAGGCAGTTGGTAATGCCGAGCGGCTGCGCGTTTTTGCTCCGCAGTTGCCGGAGGCAGCGATCAAACGCGTGCGTGACGCCCTCTGTTGGGCTTCGATCCGAGCGACCTTCGTCCGAGCTCCAGGCGATGACAACTTCTTTGTCGATCTCGGGGATGTCGATAATCGCGTAGTGGCCTGGGCGGTCAGGACCCTTGATCGTGCGAACGCCCACCGACCAGTCGTATTGACGCCAGATGTCGCGGGTGATCTCGCGGCTAGCCTTCCGCGGTAAACCGCCCTCTGCGCGCCAGGGCAGGAGTTCCCAGTCCTCTTCTAGATCCGGGAATAGTTCTGCAAATTGCATCGGCAGCGTTGTGAGTCGCCTGCGCGCATCCCGATAGCGGATGGTGTAGTGGCCGTCGTTGGTCACTCGCCCGATAACTCTCGCTTCGAGATCCCAGCGCTTGAAGACGGAAAGAATCTGTGCTCGATGCTCGCGCCGGCCGACGATCAGCATGCGTTCTTGCGATTCAGAGAGGAGCATCTCCACCGGCGAGAGGCGCGCGGCCTTCGTCGGCACCTGGTCAAGGAGGACGTGCGCACCGAGATTCCTTTTCGTCCGCGCTCGGCCCCGGAGCACGACCTCGGAGGTGGAGCAGAGCAGCCCGGCAGCGCCCATGTCCTGCATGCCCTCTATCCAGCCGCTGCCGGCGAGCTCGAGGCACGCCTCGAGCAAGAGCTTTTCCAGGAATGGATCAGCCTCCTGTACCGTGCTTGCGTCGAGCGCCTCAAGATTTGTAGATGCCATCTGCGCTCCACCCACTCCGTCGCGGCCCGTGCGCGCCCCGACGTAGATAAGGTCGCTCCCTGGAGTTGTCGCGCGGCCGTAGATGATGTTCTTTCTCCGGACGAGGCCGAAGGCCGCGACATTGACGAGACAGTTATGGTTAAACGTTGGATCAAAATAGAGATCGCCGCCCACCACCGGCACGCCCACGCAATTGCCGTAGTCAGAAATGCCGTGCACCACCTTCGGGAGCAGTCGCTTTGCTTTCGCGTCGGTGCCGAAGCGCAGACTATCGATGATCGCGATGGGCCGGGCGCCCATCGTGAAGATGTCGCGCAGGATACCGCCCACGCCGGTCGCGGCACCGCTATACGGTTTAATGAACGAGGGGTGGTTATGACTCTCGATGCGCATCGCGAGTGCCCAGCCCCTGCCGAGATCCACGATACCAGCGTTCTCTCCCGGACCTTGAATGACCTGCCGCCCCCTCGTCGGCAACTCCTTCAAGAATTGTTTTGTGCTTTTGTAGCTCGTATGCTCGCTCGCCATTGCTTCTGCGAGCGCCCGCTGAATGTCGCTAGCGATGGACATAGCGTTCGATCGCGCGCACGAAGAGCTCGGGATGCTTGGACCGCTCCGGGTGTGGCATGAGGCCGAAGATGGTGCCAGTTTCGTTGGCAACGCCGGCGATGCAGTCGTCCGAGCCGTTCGGGTTCGCGGGCCCATAGCGCAGGAATATGCGCTCCGCTTTCTCGAGCGCTCTGCGCTCCTTGGCAGGAAGGCGATACCGACCATAACCGTGAGCGATGGGGATGTCGAATTTTGTGCCGAGCAGGCGCGTGTCGCCGAAGAACGACTGACCCGTCACCGTGCAGGCGACAGTGTCGCAGAAGAACTTGCCGAATTTATTCTGCACGAGCTTCCCGGGCAAGAGCCCCGCGTGGACCAGGATCTGGAAGCCGTTGCAGATGCCGAGAATTGGCCGCCCGCGCTTCGCTGCGGCGCGAAGCGCGGGCATAATCGGTGAGCGCACTGCGAGCACGCCAGGATCCATCGCATAAGCGCCAGTCGCCCTGCGGTAGCTGCGGTCGCCGAAAGCGAACCCGCCCGGCAGCACGATGAGATCAGCCGGAGGGATTTCTTTATCGCGATACCAGACGAACTCCGCCTCATGCCCGAAGCGCCTGAAAAATCGCAGCGTATCGAAGTCGCAGTTGGAGCCGGGGAAGCGCAGCACGGCGACCCGCAGGCGTTTCTTCCGCTCCTTCATACATTGAGTATACTATTCCGCATGGCGCATCAGTCGCTTTATCGGCAGTATCGGCCACAATCCTTCGACGAGGTTGTCGGGCAGGAGCAGGTCACCAAGCCGCTTGCTGATTCCATCAAGGCGAAGAAAATCGGGCACGCCTATCTCTTCGCCGGCTCGCGGGGCCTCGGGAAGACCAGCGTGGCGCGCATCTTCGCGCGTGAGATCGGCTGCAAGGATAACGACCTCTACGAGATCGACGCAGCCTCCAACAACAGCGTCGATGACATCCGCGTGCTCACCGAGGGCGTCTATACGCTCCCGTTTGAATCGCCCTACAAGGTCTACATCCTGGACGAGGCGCACATGCTCTCGAAGAGCGCGTGGAACGCGTTCCTCAAGACCTTGGAGGAGCCGCCCACATACGCGGTCTTTATTCTCGCGACCACCGAGCTCGAGAAGGTGCCCGAG
The DNA here is from genome assembly GCA_016194455.1 of Candidatus Kaiserbacteria bacterium. Lineage (GTDB taxonomy): Bacteria > Patescibacteriota > Minisyncoccia > Phycocordibacterales > Phycocordibacteraceae > C7867-001. The sequence continues at coordinate 31,896 of JACQBN010000008.1, forward strand.
ACCGTGCAATCGCGCTGCCAGGTGTTTGAATTCAAAAAGCCGGACCGTAAATCACTCGCCGCGCTCGCCTCGCGCGTGGCGAAGAAGGAGGGCTGCACTCTTGCTCCCGACGCTGCCGAGCTCATCGCGCTCCTCGCAGAAGGCTCGTATCGCGATGCGCTCTCGGTGCTGCAGAAGGTCTCGGCAGTCTCTGCGGATAAGAAGTTGAGCCGTGAGGAAGTGGAGCGCGCGACGGGAGCGCCCAAACGCGAGCTCGTGCACGCACTCATCAACGCGCTCGCCGCAGGCGAGCGCGGCAAGGCGCTCGCCGCGATCGAGAACGCTGCGAACTCCGGCGCGGATATGCGGCTCTTCCTTGAGTTGACTCTCGAGGCGCTCCGTGCGGTTTTGCTGATTCGCTACGCGCCCGATCTGCGTGCGAGCTTAGAGCAAGAGCTTGGCGCCGACGAGTTCACGGCACTTGAGAAGTTTGCAAAGGGAAGCGGCCTGCCTGCGCAGGCAGGCATCACCCACGCGACGCTCCTCGCGTTCCTCGAAGCCTCCGAGCGTATCCGTTACGCGCCCATCCCGACGCTCCCCTTGGAGCTCGCGGTGCTAGAACTTTTCCCTGACGAACCCAAGAACTAGTGTTAGAGTCCCTCTATTGGGGGATCGTCTAATGGTAGGACAGGGGCCTTTGGAGCCCTTAATCTAGGTCCGACTCCTAGTCCCCCAGCTCTTCGTCGCTCCGCTCCTCAGAGCCTCCGGCCAGGAGGGCGAGACAGATCAACGGCATTTTGAGTTGCGACGTTTGGGGGTGGAGGAGTATGCTCTCGGGAGTTTCGTAACGAGGCTCTTTCGAGAAAGGACAGGAACACATGAAAGCGAATAGCATTGGCCAGGCGCTCTACGCGCTCGGTCTTCTCTATTGCGTCTTCTACCCAGGCTCCGCGCTTGCGGCCCACAATTGGATCGAGGCGTATCTTGAATGCCAGCAACGCTATGATGCGGGCTGCACGGTCGATCGGGGAGCGCTTACGCTTGCCCACGAGACTCGCACGTTTATCGAGCGGATGTGGACGGTCAACGATCAAGTCAACGAGAGCATGCCATATCTCGGCACGGAGCCGGACAACACATGGAGTTCGTGGGTTCCCACAGGTAATTGCGTCCCCCACGCGCTCAAAAAGCGCCGTCTGTTGAGAGAGCTTGGCGTGCCCGCGGGCGCGCTCCGATTCGCTGTGGTGCATGTTGCAGGGAAACCAGTGCTCGAGGATCATCTGCTTCTTCTGGTTTATACCGATCAGCACCCGAACGATCCGTATGTGCTCGACAGCCGCCTGATCCTGCGCGCACGACTCTCGCTCGTGCTTAGCTCAAGGCAGTTCGATGCCTTGGCGCTGATCCAGGACGCGCACGGCAATTGGATGAGCTGGGAACGATCTGCGAATGTAGTCTCTACAAGGTAAAAATAAGCCGCGGCAGAGCGCCGCGGCTTTTTATTTTTTCTACCAGACCTCATACGTGGGGCAGACAGCGCTTCTCGCGTACACATAAGAAGACGAACGTGTACCTTCGAACTCGTTTCTCCGCTCAATCTTCTCAACCAACGACTGTTTGATGATGTCGCTCGGAGGGAAGACCGAAGGCGCCCAATCAGGGACGAGATCCTTCAGGCGAACCGGGCTCTGATCATCGGCAAAGTGGCCGATCGCGATCTGCGTGAAGCCTCGTTGTTCGAGCTTGAGTGGCAAGTACATTTGAGGGGAAGGATAAGAGTAGAAGAATATCCCTCCAGGCTTGAGGCAGCGCTCAAGCTCTTTCTCCATCCTGAACGGCAGATGGAATGGCGACAGCGGCGCGTTGCACGTTACTACGTCGAGCGTCGCATCGTCAAATGCGAAGGCCGAATAGCGCGAGACGACGTGATACGACCAAGTGCCTCCCTGAGCAATCAGTCGGGCGGCTCGCTCGCGGCTTATGACAAGGGGCTTCAAGTATTCCCAACTGGGTTCGCCACAAAACGAGAGAAGCGGACAGTTCCAGTTCCGCCACCACAATCGCCGGACGAACTCCTTTGATCCAGCACCGATGTCTAAAAGAACACAAGCCATGTGAAGGCTCCTTATTAAACCGGACGCACCTTACCTCGCTCGAACGCTTCGGTCAACTATTTCTTCCAACCCGAGATTTTAAGATTCACGCGGATGCCGCGGCCTGCCTGCGCAGGCAGGAAGGAGACTCCCTCGTCGATTAGCTTGCGGCGTTTCTCCGAGACACCGTGGAAGGCGTAGCCGACCAAAGCGCCCGTTGAGCCGACGACGCGATGGCACGGGATTCGTTTTGTGTCTGCATTCTTCTCCATCAGCTGGCCCACGGCACGCCCGGCTCTTGGCGCGCCCGCGAGCCGGGCGATCTGCCCGTAGCTCGCAACCTTGCCCTTCGGTACCTTGGCGACCACCGCATAGACTTTCTCCTTAAAAGATTTCATCAAAGGCAGCATACCATGGACGTTCTTTTTTTTAAGTGCTACCATCCGCCACGGAACAAAAAAGGAACACGAAATGTCCCAACACGAGCGATTCGGTTTAGTGAACGGACACATCATCGGCCGCGTGCTCAAGGAAGCAGTGCGCCGGGCAACCGTCACGATCCGCAACGAACGTCTCGTCTTCGAGACGCAGGCCAAGCCTGGTTACAGCGGGAAAATGGATGACGTCTGCACCACCGCAGACAGGAAGGCGCAAGAGATCTATCTCCGCACCTTTCACGAATGTTTCCCCGATTATGGGGTGATTGGCGAGGAAGAAAATCTCCGCATTGAACCCACAAACGGTTGTACCGCCTACTTCACCGTCGATCCGCTCGACGGGACGCGCGCCTACATTCGGCGCCAATCGCACGGGGTCGGGACTATGGTTGCGCTCTGCGAGGACGGCGAAGTCCTCTCGGCCTACGTCGGCGACATTAATACTGAAGAGATGTATGGTTATCGTCCGGGCTCAAGCAAAGTACACCGCATCACACGTCTCGATACCTTCGAAACGCTCGGATATGAGGCGCGCGGTAAGACCACCGACTCCTATGCGCTCCTGCGCGATCCAGTGAGTACGTACTCGCCTCAGGTCCAGCGGTTTATCGGGCACTTCAAGAACTACGAAGTGATGGGCTCCAGCATCGGCACCTGGGCAGCGCGGCTCTGGAAGCGCGGGGTCATGGCACTCCTCCTCCCTCCTGGTGTTGAGACCCCCTGGGACAGCGCGCCTGTCATCGGGATCTCGAAGAAACTGGGCTACGTTTTTCTTCGGCCTCGGAGTGTCGGTATCAGCTGGGAAGCATACGCACCTCCCGTATCGCCCGAGATATATCAGCGGGAGCATGAGACGCTCATCATGCATGGTAGCGATCTCGGCTGGCTTGTTTGAGATTATACAAATGCCCCGCGCATACGAGCGCGGGGTTTTTCTTATGCTGATTCATCGCGTACTGGGCGGATGATCGGCACGCGCGTACGGAACATAATTTCCTCGCGATCGCCGAACTGGGTACGCCTACCGCAGACCATATCGCCGAACATCTTGGTGTAGACGCGGGTGGCGTTCTTGTTGTGTTTGTTCACCCACACCACAAAGCCGATATGACTCTCGATACGGTCGTTGATTGTTTGCATCCAGGTCGCGAGCTCTTTCATGTTTGCCCCAATGAGCTCTGACGCTAATCCTTTGCCCTGATGCACGGGGTCGATGCCGATCTGATCGAGCTCGATCGCCGGTTCAGAGCGGTGGAAGCCGCCATGCGTCTGCCATCCCGCATAGCCCGCGAGCACGCCCGCTTGCTCAATCACAAAGTATTGATAAACCGGAAACGCGTTGTGGAAGCTGGTCACCCAGGCTGTCGCGCCGGGAAGGTGATCGCGGTCGCCGAGGAACACCTCGGCGTTGATGCGCGCCATAGAGGCGATGTCGTCGGCCCGCGCGCGGCGGATGATGTGTTGGCTCATCGGTTTACTCCTTTTGTAGGTACTCCCACCAATAAAACTACGCTTGCGGTGCCGTAGTTGCAATAAAAAAGCCCCGCGCCTGGCGTGGGGCGATCAAGTGCCGTACTGATAGAACTCGATGCGGAGGAAGCCCTTCGCGCGTTCCCGATAGTAGACCTTCGCGCGGAACTTGATCCCGTTCGCCGCCTTCGGGAGCCAGTGCCGGTCGCCCTCGAACATTTGATCAAAGGGGAGCGCATCGAGCCCGTAGAGCTGCGGAGCTTTGAAGCGCTTCGTCTCGTGCGGAGTGCCGGAAAGGATGCGCGCGCTGAAGTTATGCACACGCATGTTGAGGACGCCGCTGGCATAATAGTCGATGACGGCGACTTCCTCGAGCGAGTGCGGGTCAAGCTTGACCTCCCACTCCTCCTCTGTTTCGCGGAGCAAACACTCGGCCGGAGTTTCTGGCGGCAGCACCTTGCCGCCCGGGCCGGTGATAACGCCGTGCCCGATCTCCTCACCCGCCTTCTTCTCGGCGAGCCAGATCCCAGTACCCCGCTTGATAATGCCCCATGCTGCAAGCTTCATGTTTGCCACCTCTGTTCTTGTCCGTTCCTATGCTATCATCTCTGACATATGGAACCAAACACCACGGGCATGAATAAGTTTTTCTTACCAGTCGCGGTTATTCTCGCCGGACTCTTCATTGGCGGAGCAGTGATCTGGAACGGCTCGCATCCCTCGACCGGTTCGACCGGCTCGCAGACGGGGAAGCCCTCAGTGAATGTCAAAGACGTGACAACCGACGGCGAACCCTTCATTGGCAGCGCCTCGGCGCCGGTGACGATTGTCGAATGGTCGGACTATCAGTGTCCCTTTTGCAAAAATTTTGAAGTGGACACGCTCCCGCAGATCATCCAGAACTATGTAAGCGCGGGCAAAGTGCGTGTCGTCTTCAAGGATTTCGCATTTCTTGGCCAGGACTCAATCACCGGGGCCGCCTATGGCCGCGCGGTGTGGAAGCTCTATCCCGATCAGTACTTCGCCTGGCGAACCGCGATGTTCTCCGCGCAAGACGCGGAGGGTGATCAGGGCTTTGGCAACGCCGCCTTGATCGACAAGCTCGATGCGACCATCAAAGGGATTGACGCCAGCAAGGTCGCTGCCGACGTGAAGGCGAACGTGAGCGCGTATCAGGCAGCGATGAACGCAGACCGCAGCGAGGGGCAGAAGTTCGGCATCAGCGCGACCCCCTCCTTCGTCATCGGAACGCGAGTCATCGCGGGCGCGTACCCCTACGCAACCTTCGACGCCGCCATCCAGTTGCTTCTCAAATAAGTACGCATAGGTGAGATACAAAAGAGCGCCTCGTCCGCCGGCTGGCGGACGAGGCGCTTGAGTGTTTTCATCAGCCCGACTCACATCCCGATTTCGCCGCTCGGGAAGCGCTCGAAGATGCGCTCCTCGTGCTGCAGCAGGTGGACAAGCGTGAAGCACGTTCTCCACTTCGCCAACGTTGCTTCGTCGGCGAAAACTTCGCGGAGAAGCACGTTCCACTCCCGCACCATCTCCGGAGTCGCTTCGAGCGCGGGGTTAGGTATCAAGCCCGCGAACTCGATGATTCTCCGGATGTGGCTCATGCGCGGCTTCGGCTCCTCTTGGATAACGAGCAACAACTTGTCGGCGTCCTCCACGTTTGTCGGCGGATTCTCCCGCATCTTTTTCGCGAAGGCGCCCGGCTCGAACACCGCGAACGAAGCAAGTTGGACGATACGATACGCCACGTTGGCCGCAACGCCTCGCTTCGCAAACTCCTCGGCGAGGAAGTTCTTCGCCTCGTCCGAAGCGTACGTGCCGCCCGAGCGCGCGATCTCCTCGAGCATGTGGTCGGGATAGACCACGAGGCCCGAGAGGACTTTCGTCATCACGCCGAGCATCCGCAGCACAACGTGGTAGAGATCAGGCCACTCGACCCGCTCGACGCATGACTGCGCGATGTCCCGGCATTCCCACGTCTCGATATTCTCGACGATCGTACGCGCTTTGCCGCTTGCCATGCGCGCGAACCCCGTCATCTGCTCGGTAAGGATGGTGTTCTTCTTGTGTGGCATCGCCGAGGAACCCTTCTGCTTCTTCCCGAACGGCTCGTGCCAAAGCGGCAAGCCGCTCCGGGCGCCGAGGCGGGTATCGAGGGCAATCTTGCCGAGCACCCGAGCGATAAGCTCGAGACTCTGTGCGAGCTGCCCGTACGCGACGCGCGACATGATCTGGGTCGCTCCGTGGAAGGGAGTGAGCCCGAGGATACCAAGCGCCTTCTCTTCGATTTCGGGCGAGAGCCCTCCACCGTAATTGCCGATAGCTCCCGAGAGCCGTGAGTGCAGACACACCACTTGTGCTCGCTCGAATGCATCCCGAGCGAGCCGCAATTCGGCGATCCAGGTAAGGACTCGACGGCCGAAGGTGGCAACCTTAGCTCCCTGCCCGTGCGTGCGCTCCAGCATCGGCGTGTGGCGGTAGCGTTCTGCAAGAACTCGGAGCGTCTTAACGTTCTCCCGCAACGCTCCGTTGACGGTTGCGTTGGCTTCTCGGAGCGCGAGCGCGAAGGCCGGATCCTCGATGTCGTAACTCGTCGTGTCCTTATGGAACTCGTACTGGAGCTCCGGCGGCAACGCCTGCTGGCGGAGCTCGACATAGGCGCCGAGGTCGTGA
>JACQBN010000011.1 GCA_016194455.1 Candidatus Kaiserbacteria bacterium
CTCTTATGCTGGCAGCGATACTTGGGTCGAACCGACGATCGTTGCAATGAAGGAGATGCTTATAGAAGAGACGATCCCTGCGGTCGGCACTGCGTTTGGCGGCGGGCCCTGCGAGTACTGCACCTACCGCGAAGCGGCGGGGAAAACCCTACTCGCAGTGAGTCGCAAGAATAAATAATGGAAGTGAAGATCGACCAGTCCTGGAAGCAACATCTCGCGAGTGAATTCGCAGAGCCCTATTTCGCCGAGCTTACCGAGTTCGTGAAGAAGGAATATAAGGACGAGATCGTTTATCCTCCGCCAAAATATATCTTCCGCGCGTTTGATCTCTGCCCGTTCGATAAGGTAAAAGTGGTCATCCTCGGCCAGGATCCGTATCACGGGAAGGGCCAGGCGAACGGGCTCTGCTTCGCGGTGAGCGGAGGCACGACGCTCCCGCCCTCGCTCCAAAATATCTTCAAAGAAATAGAAAGCGATGTGGACAAACCGCTTGTGCATAGAGACGGCGACCTCACGCGCTGGGCGGTGCAGGGCGTACTGCTTCTCAACGCGACCTTGACCGTGCGTGCGCATCTCGCCGGCTCGCACCAGGGGAAGGGGTGGGAGCGTTTCACCGACGCGGCCGTCCGCGCGCTCTCGGAGGAGCGCGAGCGCCTGGTCTTCATCCTCTGGGGCAACTACGCGAAGCAAAAAGGCGCGCACATTGATCGCGCCAAACATCTGGTGATTGAATCGGCGCACCCTTCGCCCTTCTCAGCGGCAAACGGCTTCTTCGGCTCCAAACCCTTCAGCAGGGCGAACGCGTATCTCGCCCTGCACGGCGAGGCGCCGATCAACTGGCTTTGAGGTATACTCGGCAGGAAATGAAAACTTCTTGGGATCTCTCGCTTCTCTATACAGGCCTCGATGATCCACGTATCGAGCGGGATCAAAAGGCCGCGGACAGGGCAGTGGACGCCTTCGCAAAGAAGTACCGCAGGGACACGAAACATTTGAGGGACCCGCGCGCGCTCGCGAGGGCGATTGAAGGCCTGGAGAAGCTCTCCGAGTTACCGGATTCTCGCGCAGCCTATTACGCCTGGTACCGCAAGGAAATCGATACCACCGACAAAGCCGCCGAAGCGCTTGGCGCAAAACTTTCCGAACGCGGCACCACGCGTGGCAATCAGCTCCTCTTCTTCGGATTGCGGCTCGGCAAGATCAGGAAGTCGCTCCAGAAAAAATTCCTTGGGGCGCGAGTGCTCAAGCCATATCGCTATTGGCTGAAGCAGCTCTTTGAAAACGCGAAGTACGACCTCTCGGAGCCGGAGGAGAAAATTCTCTCGCTCAAAGGTGAGGTGGGCTACGGGCGTTGGGTCCAGGCCACCGAGAACATCCTGAACAAACAGTCGGTCTCTTTCAAAGGAAAACTAGTGCCACTGCCGAAGGCCGAGGGTCTCGTCTCCACGCTCCCGACGAAGGAGCGGCGTGAACTTTATCGCGGCGTCCGTGCCGTCTACGAGAACGTCGCGGACATCGCCGAGAACGAGCTGAACGCCATCTATACCGACAAGAAGATAGACGACCAACTTCGCGGGATGAAACATCCCTATGACGCGACCATTCGAGGGTATCAAAACGATCCCACGAGCATCCTCGCGTTGGTGGATACGGTGGCGAAATCATCCTCGATCGCACACCGCTTCTATCAGGTCAAGCAGAAGCTCTTGAAGCTCGACCACCTTACCTACGCTGACCGTTCGGCGCGCGTGGGAAAATTGAAGAGCACACTACCCTTCGCGCGTGCAGCGAAGCTCGTGCGAGAAGTCTTCGCCGAGCTCGACTCGCGCTATGCAGAGATCTTCGACCGTCTCCTTGCAAACGGCCAAGTCGATGTGTATCCCAAAAAAGGGAAGAGCGGCGGAGCCTTCTGCTCTTCTGGCATCGGGCTGCCGACCTTCGTGCTTCTCAATCATGTGGAGGACTTCGAGTCGTTGAAGACGCTCGCGCACGAGATGGGACACGCCGTCCACGCCGAACGCTCGAAGGAACAACGCCCGCTCTACCAGGGTCACCCGATCTCCACCGCGGAGACCGCGAGTACGTTCTTTGAAACGGCAGCGCTCCATCGTTTGATCGAGGAGCTGCCGGAGGCGGAGCGCATCATCGCGCTCCACGACACGATCCAGGACGATATCCAGACGGTCTTCCGTCAGGTCGCCTTCTTCCGCTTTGAGCAATCGCTCCACGATGCGGTGCGAAGCGATGGCTACGTGCCCAAGGAGAAGATCGCGGAATTGATGAATGCAGAGATGATCAAGTATCTCGGGCCCGCTTTCACGCTTGAGCCTGCAGACGGATACTTCTTCGTCACCATCGGCCACATTCGCCGCTTCTTCTACGTCTACTCCTATGCCTACGGCCAGCTGGTCAGCAAGGCGCTCCACCGCGAGCTCGCGAAGGACCCGGAGTTTATCAGCAAAGTCGACGCCTTCCTCTCTTCCGGAGAGAGCCGTTCGCCCTATGACATCTTTACGTCCTGCGGGCTCGACACGCAGAAGCCGAAGGTCTTCCAGCAAGGTCTCGCCGCCATCGAGGCCGACGTCGCCAAGCTGGAGCAACTCACAAAATAAATGCTATCGTTTCCATCATGACCGTCTCGGAAGTGCGGAAGCGCTATTTGGAGTTCTTCAAAGCACGCGGGCATGTCATCATCCCGTCGGCGCCCATTGTGCCCGAGGGCGACCCGACGACACTTTTCACGAGCTCGGGCATGCAGCCCCTGTTGCCGTACTTCCTCGGCAAGGATCACCCGGAAGGGAAGCGCATCGCCGACTCGCAGCCCTGCTTCCGCGCGGCAGATATTGAGGAGGTCGGGGACAACCGCCACACGACCTTTTTTGAGATGCTCGGCAACTGGTCGTTTGGCGATTATTTCAAAAAGGAGCAGCTCGCGTGGTTTTATGAATTTCTGACAAAAGAACTCGGCATTGAATCCAAACGACTTTGGATCACTTGCTTTGCGGGCGACGACTCTCTCGGACTACCCAAGGATGAAGAATCCGCGCGGGTGTGGCAAAAGCTCGGTATCCCGCCCGAACGCATCAGCTTCTATGGCCCGGAGAAGAATTGGTGGAGCCGATCAGGGCAGCCGGGCCAGATGCCCGCGGGGGAACCAGGCGGCCCAGACTCCGAAGTGTTTTACGACTTCCAGACGCTGCATGACGCGAAGTTTGGTGCTACCTGCCATCCCAACTGCGACTGCGGCCGCTTCGTCGAGATCGGGAATTCTGTCTTTATGCAGTACCTGAAACTCGACCCTTCGATACACTCAGGGCAAGCAGCCTTCGGCCCGCTGCCCAAGCGGAGCGTGGACTTCGGCGGCGGGTTGGAGCGCATCACCGCAGCGCGGGCGAGCAATCCTGACATATTCTTGATTGATGTTTTTCATGACGCGCGCAAAACGCTCGAGCAGCGCTCGGGCAAGCGCTATGGGGAGGACGGGCGAGAGACGAAGTCCTTCCGCATCATTTTGGATCATATTCGCGCCGCGGCCTTTATGCTCGCGTCCGGGATACGACCCGCCTCCTTGGAGGCGGGCTATGTGCTCCGGCGCCTTATCCGCCGCGCGATACGGCACGCGGACGCGCTTGGCATTAAGGGCGGGGTGTTGGCCGAGGCTGCGCACGGATGTAGCACGACCTATAGCGACGCGTATCCGATGATGCAGGAATCAGCGGCCACCATCCGCGACGAGCTTACGAAGGAAGAGGAGAAGTTCCGCAGGACCCTGGCGCAAGGGCTTCGTGAGTTTGAGAAAATGAAAACGATCGACGCTTTCGCGCTCTTCACCACCTACGGTTTCCCGCTCGAGTTGACGAAGGAGATCGCGCGCGAGCGCGGGCTCTCCGTCGACCACGATGCGTTTCTGAAGCAGATGGAAGCGCATCAAGCGAAGTCGCGTGCGGGGGCGGCGGGGAAGTTTACGGGAGGACTGGCGGACCACGCCGAGCAGACAATCCGTTACCACACCGCGCATCACCTTCTCCTCGCGGCACTGCGGCAGGTGCTCGGGAAGGACGTGCACCAGCGCGGCAGCAACATCACCACGGAGCGCCTGCGCATTGACTTCTCGTACGGCTCCAAGATGACGCCGGAGCAAATTGCGCACGTGGAGAAAATCGTGAACAAGAAAATCGCCGAGGCGCTGCCGGTCGTGCGCACGGTGATGCCGCGCGAGGAAGCAGAGAAACTCGGCGCTGAGCACGAGTTTGGGGTGAAGTATCCGGAGCAGGTGAGCGTCTATTCGGTAGGACCTTTGAAAGATGCGTTCTCCATAGAATTCTGCGGCGGCCCGCATGTCGAGAACACTGCTGAGATCGGCAGTGTTCGAGACCCTGACGGGACTGTCCGGAAAGGTGTGTTGAAATTTAAAATTGTGAAAGAAGAAGCGGTCGCTGCCGGCGTCAGGCGCATCAAGGCGGTGTTAGAATAGACGAATGAGTCTGTTCGGGAATTTGTTTCATAAAGCGCCAGCAACTTCCGCTCTGCTCATCAATATCGGCGCGAACAGTGTAGGCGGCGCGTATGTTCAGGAAAGCGGGGGGCCGCCGGTACTTCTCTATGCCAAGCGCGTCCCCATCGAGGCGCGCGCGGGAGAAGCTCCGGAAACGAGCATATCCCGGGCGCTTCCTCTGCTCGTCGCTTCCTTGCTGAACGAGGGTGCGCCCGCGCTCCAAAGAGCGACGGGGAGCGGGGCGGCCGAGGGCATTCTCGTTTGTCTCGATGCTCCCTGGCAGACCACCTCAATGCGCGTCGAGCGGATAGAAGAGGCACGCCCCTTCGTCTTCACCGAGCGACTCGTAAACGAGAAGCTCGCGTCCGCGAGTCAAGTCCCCTTGGGGCAGGTTTTGGTGGACGAGAGCCTCGTGGGCACCGTCCTCAACGGCTACGAGACGAGCGAGCCGTACGGCAAGCACGCGCAGCAGGCGATCATCGTCATCCTCGTCTCTTCGGTCGCCACCAAGATCGCGGAGGCAATCGCGCTCGCACTCCGACAGGCCTACCACACGAGGCAAATCTCGCTTATCGCCGGAGCCTCGCTGCGCTACCAGGCTATGCGCGCGGCCTTTCCCTTGGAACGCAACTTCCTGATCCTGGACGCGACTGGCCCCGAGATTGCGATCGCGCTCGTGCGACACGGTCTTCTGGTCGCGATTCGCGAAGCACCCGATGGTGGCGCGGGCGACGCGAAATGGAGCGCGGAGGTGCGGGGCGCGCTCGCGGCGCTCGCGGCGAGCTATCCCTTGCCGCAGGTTATCTTCCTTCTTGCGCAAGAGGGCGAGATGGAGCGGCTCTCAGCCGTCCTTGACGCCGCGAACCTCGGTACGCTTTGGCTCTCGGACAATCCGCCCAAAGTCGTCGCATTGACCGCGCAACACCTCGCAGGGATGGTGAGCGTCAAGAATGATCTACCGCCCGATCTTCTCCTCTCGCTCATGGCGCTCTATCTGAAGTCTTTATCCCCCATGCCCGTTGCATCCCGGCCTGTGTAACCGATATACTCCACACATGCGCATTCTTGATGACATCATCCCACCTTCTCGCCGCCCTGTTCCCGAAACAGCCGGCACCCCGCCTCCCGCGGGGGCCCCGCCGCGCCTCCTTGGCCCACGTCGGCGCTTGCCGCTCCGCACCGTTGGCGTGGTCGTCGTTATCATTGTGCTCTGCGTTGTCGGCCTCTTCTACTTCTCGGGAGCGAAGGTAGAAATAACACCGGTCTCTCTTGCCGCGACCGCGCATGGCACCTTCAAGGCCACCGCGGGTTCGGGCGATCTGTCATTCCTCGTGATCAGCGCGAAGAAGGTTGCGACCGAGAGCGTCGCGGGGAGCGGCACGAAAACTGTGAACACCAGTGCCTCGGGCACCCTCACCGTCTACAACACCCAAGGCAAGGCGCAGCGCCTTATCGCGAACACGCGCTTTGCGACCGCGGCGGGCCTCGTTTTCCGCATTCACACAAGCATCAGCGTCCCCGCCGGGAGTATGAGCGCTCCGGGGAACATCCAGGTGACTGTCTATGCCGACCAGCCAGGCGCCTCCTACAATATCGAGCCAGCCTCTTTCACGCTTCCCGGGCTCTCCGGCACGCTCCAGGCGAGCGAGGTCTACGCAAAGTCGCTCGCACCTTTCACCGGCGGTGCTTCGGGCCTAGTGCCGATCATTGATCCCGCGACAGAAAATGCCGCCACAAATGCGCTCATGAACGCTCTCGCTCTAGATCTCGCAACCAGCATCAAGAGCCAGGTGCCGAAGGGCTATGTACTCCTGCCAGGCGCAGCTACGAGTACGTATCAGGAGCTGGCGGCCGTACCTTCAGCGACCACCGGTAAGGTGGATGTGAAGGAACAGGGTACCATCACCGCCGTCGTCTTCCCGGCTGCCGCGCTCGCCAAGGCAATCGCATCGGCGGCCGGCGCGAGCGGTTACCAGGGCGAGCCCGTAACCTTCATCTCCACCGACGCTCTCTCCGCCAACCTCGGCGCGGGCGTTCCCGACTCCTCCGCCGCTCTGCTCGCCTTTTCGCTTTCGGGCAGTGCTCCCTTGGTCTACACGGTTGACCCGGGCCGCATCGCCTCCGCAATTGCTGGGAAAACCCGCTCTGCCGCCGAAGTGGCACTCTCAAGTTACCCCGAGGTCAAGCGCGCGGTCCTGATTTTGCGGCCCTTCTGGCGGCAGACCTTCCCCGAGGACCCTTCGGCAATCACGGTAGTCGTCGGGAGCCTCTGATTTGACGGACTCTGCTCTACCTGCTAGATTAATGGGTGCATCTGCATGAGAGAAAGCGAGGACAAGAAAACGACGGTCGGCGTCGTGGAGGAGGTGTTGCCGAATTCGCTGTTTCGGGTTCGCGTGGCTATGCCTGCGAACCCGTCCTCCGAAGCTTCAGTGGCGGAGGAGAGCGTGGAAATTCAAAGCCCTCTCGTGCTTGCCTATCTCGCGGGCAAGATGCGATTGAATCGCATCCGCGTGCTGATGGGCGACCAAGTGGAGATGGTGCTCGATCCCTATGGCGGCCGGGCGCGGATCGTCCGCCGGCTGACGTAGCGGTTATTACTAAAAAAATTCGATGAAGGTACGGGCGTCTATCAAGAAGCAACAACTGGGAGATATTCTCGTCCGGCGCCACGGGCGCTTGTATCGTATTAATAAGAAGAATCCGCGCCGTAAGGCGCGGCAGGGTTAGTCCGTTTTGTATGCGTATCTCCGGCGTCACCATCCCCGATACGAAGCAGCTCGCCTATGCTCTGCCTTTGATCTACGGCATTGGCCCTGCGCGCGCGAGGGAGATTTTGACCAAAGCACACGTTGCCTTCACGAAGACGGGCAAGCAGCTCACGAGCGAAGAGGAGCAGCGCGTGCGCTCCTTAGCGGAGGCGTTCACGATTGAGGGTGAGCTGCGCCGCGAGATCGGCCAGAACGTGAAGCGCCTCAAGGACATCAAGTCCTACCGCGGCATCCGTCACGAGCGCGGGCTCCCCGTGCGCGGCCAGCGGACCAAGACCAACTCGCGCACGCGCCGCGGCAATGTCCGCAAAACGATGATGTCGGGCCGCCGCACGCTTGAGAAGACCTAATATGGGAAAGAAACGCATCATCAGGAAGAGCGGTCGCGGTCTCGATCAGGGACGGAAGGAACGTGCGCTCGCCAAGTCGGTCAAGCGCCACATCGAGAAGGGCGTCCTCCATATCGAAGCGACATTCAACAACACCAAAGCGACATTGACCGACGAAAAAGGCAGCGCCGTCATCTCCTCCTCCGCGGGCGCGCTCGGCTTCTCCGGCGCACGTAAGTCGACCCCCTATGCTGCCGCGAAGGTGGGCGAGCTTATTGGCGAGAAGGGGGCCTCGATTGGACTCAAGGAAGCGGTCGTGATCATCCGCGGGGTGGGCGCCGGGCGCGAGAGCGCGCTCCGCGCTTTCGCGGGGAAGGGCATCGCGATTAAGTCCATCAAGGACGCGACTCCAATCCCGCACAACGGTCCGCGCCCGCCAAAGCCCCGCCGCGTGTAGTTCGACTGCGCTCACTATGAAAACTGGACCACGATATAAAATAGCAAAGCGGCTCGGCGGCAGCGTCTTCGAGAAGACGCAGACGCAGAAGTTCGCGATCTCCGCCGAGCGCTCCGCGCGCGCGAAACGCCGCAGCCGCGGAGGCCGCGGCGGCGAGTACGGCAAGCAGATACTGGAGAAGCAGAAGGTGCGTCTGACCTACGGCGTAACCGAAGGACAGTTCCGCAATTACGTGAAGAAGGCGCTCGCCGCTTCAAGCGGGAAGGCCAATCCCTTGGAGCGCCTCCATGAGATGCTGGAACTACGCCTCGACAACGTCGTTTGGCGGCTCGGGCTCGCCGCGACGCGCCGCGCAGCGCGCCAGATGGTGGCGCACGGGCATGTGCTCGTGAACGGCAAACGGGTGCGCGTGCCCTCCCATCACGTCGCGCTCGGGGATGCGCTCGCGATACGCGAGGGCTCGCGGGGCCACGGGGCCTTCGTTGGATTCGCTGAGCGATTCCTGGAGCGACCGCTCCCTTCCTGGCTCTCGTGGAATGCGGAAGCGATGGCGGGAGCGGTTACGACGCGCCCGACGGCCGCTTCGGCGGACCCGGCCGGAGATCTCGCGGCTGTGCTCTCGTTCTACACGAGATAATTTATTATTCATCGGTAATACGATTGCGTTATGGAATACCACATCACACTACCCAGCAAGCCTCGTGTTGTTTCTGAAGAGGGGCTCCAAGGCGTTTATGAGATCGACGCGCTCTATCCCGGCTACGGCCACACGCTCGGCAACTCGCTTCGCCGCATTATTCTCTCCTCGCTCCCGGGCGCGGCAGTGACGCAGGTCAAGATCGAGGGCGTGCCGCATGAATTCGCGACTCTTGAGGGCGTACGCGAGACCGTTATGGAGATATTACTGAACCTCAAGCGCGTGCACTTCATTCTCCATGGCGACGAGCCGCAGACCATCTCGCTTTCCGCGCGCGGCCCCAAGTCGCTCACCGCCAAGGACTTCAAGCTCCCGAGCCAAGTAGAAATTTCGAACCCCGAGCAGCCGATCGCGGATCTCGCAGGCAAAAACGGCATTGAGCTTGAGGCGACGATTGAGCGCGGCCTCGGCTACGTCGCGCGCGAGACATTGACCAAGGACAAGGTCGACATCGGCACTATCGCGCTTGATGCTACCTTCACCCCCATTCGCCGCGTCAACTATGAGGTGGAGAACATGCGGGTCGGCGACCGCACCGACTACAATCGGCTTCGCATCCTTATCGAGACCAACGGCACCATCGCTCCGCGCGAGGCGCTCGAGAAATCGATTGAAGTTATGATTCACCAATTGAAAGCCATTATCGGCTTCCAGGAGTCTCTCGCAGAGCCCGAAGGCGCTCGGGACGACGCCGCTGCTTCGGAGGCCAGCAAGGTTAAGATCGCTGATCTCGGGCTTTCGCCGCGCATCGTAACCTCGCTCGAAGAGGCGGGTATCAAGTCCGCTGCCGGCCTCGCGAGGAAGTCTGCGAGCACACTCAAGGAGTTGGACGGTGTTGGCGAGAAGGCAATTGAAGAAATCGGCGCCGCGCTTGCCACTCTCGGTCTCTCGCTCAAGGGCGAATAAAAATTCATGGCCTACACCCGCAAAGCACGCATCTTCAATCGCCCTGCAAGAGAGCGGCGTGCTTTGCTGCGCTCACTCGCGCGTTCTCTCATCATGCATGAGCGCATCGCGACCACCGAGGCCAAGGCCAAAGAGCTCCGGCCGTTTATCGAAGGGCTCATCACGCTCGGGAAGGCAGGGACGCTCGCGAGTCGCCGGCGTGCGAGCTCGACGCTCCACGACGGCGCGGCAGTGAAGAAGCTCTTCGCCGCGATCGCGCCGCGCTATGCGGAGCGCAAGGGCGGATACACGCGCGTCGTGAAGCGCTCGAGACGTGGCCCCTCGGACGCCCGCAAGCTCGCTTACATTATGTTTGTGTGATATGAAAGTCGCAATGCAACCGATGACGCACACCATCGACGCGACCAACCGCACGCTCGGCCGCGTGGCAAGCGAGGCCGCGCATGCCTTGATGGGTAAGCGTTCCGTCCATTTCGCCAAAAATATTACGCTCCCGATCAAGGTCGTTATAGAGAATGCGAGTAAGCTCCATCTCCCCGAACGCCGCGTGAAGGGCAAGGTCTACACGCGCTACACCGGCTATCCGGGCGGCCTCTTCGAGACCCGCATGGATGAACTGATTGTGAAGAAGGGTATTGCCGAGGTGGTGAAGAAGACAGTAGACGGCATGATTCCGCGCAATAAGCTCCGCACTGGAAGGATGAAGAACCTCACGATCCATGCCTAAAAATTCGAACACCATCGAGGCCGTCGGGCGCCGCAAGACCGCAATCGCGACTGCGCGGATGTTACCCGCCGCCGCGGGGAGCGTGATGGTTAACGGCAAGAGCGCGAAGGAATATTTCAAAACTGCAGAGCGCGCTCGGATCGCCGAAGAAGCTTTGTCGACTGCCGAGAGCGCCGAGCATTATGCGGTGGTCGCTCGCGTCGTTGGCGGGGGCGTGAGCGCGCAGGCAGGCGCGGTGCGCCACGCGATCGCGCGCGCACTCGTCGCCGCCGAGCCGCAGACGCGCAAGGCGCTCAAACTCGCGGGCTTCCTCACCCGAGATCCCCGCGCCAAGGAGCGCAAAAAGCCCGGCCTCGTCAAAGCTCGCAAGGCCAAGCAGTGGTCGAAGCGCTAATGGCATGTTGAAGCTGACGCACTTTGGGGTCGCAGGTGCGGTGATTCTCGGAGCATTTTTTCTTTTCCACAACTATCAGCAGGCCCCGGGTTCCTCGCTCCGTAGTCAGCTTCTGGCCATTGAAAACGGGATCCCAACCCAAGCGGGTAAGAACGATTTTCTTAAACAGAGCAACAATCTCACAAAGCAGGTCGACCCGGAGCTCGTAGATCTTGACAGCCAGATCATCACCTGCGATCCGAATATCAACGGCCTCGCTTCCGGTGTCGGCAGCACGGGCGGAAGCTGTGTCGCTCCGGAAACTATTACTGCAGAGGCAACAGCGGGCGCATATCTCGGAGGCCAATGCTGTAGCGCGCTTATGGACACAACTATCTACCACGCGAACTTGCAGAAACTTCAGGCCTACGCGAGCATGAAGGATATTCCGCTTGATCCGATGCATACGCCAGTCGCAATGGCGAAGATATGGATCGACTATGACAACACGACAACTTTGACGCCTGCCGAACGGCAGATCTACGACCAAGCGTACGCCATTTCAACCGAGAAACCCTGCTGCTGTAAGTGCTGGCACTACTACGTGAATGAAGGCATCGCGAAGAAGATGATTAAAGATCAAATTTTTGATGCCCAGAAGATCGCGGCATACTGGGACGCCTCCGACATTTGCGGCGCGTAGCCCGCAAGGCCAAGCAGTGGAGCAAGCGTTAGGGCTTGACGGAAAAGCGCGTTGGTGTATACTCCCCGTACCGACTAAAGCGCTGGAGCGGCTCGGTGCCGGTGGGCTAGAAAATCCCCCGTGGACAGCTCCCGCATCAAGTGGACAAAGCCTTGAGCAAGCAGAGCCCGCATGATGTGCACAATCCACCCCGCATGCTCCCCCGGCTGAACCAATCAAAAGGTCGCCGGGGTTTTTCTTTTGACTAACGCGATGCTTTCAGGCATATTAGGAGGAATGGACGAAGAGCAGGATGTGCAGTTTGAAACGGAGAATAATGAAGCGCCGCGGGGCGGCGACGCGGAGCTTAAGCTGAAAAAGCTCAAAGATGAGATTGCCGCACTCAAGATGGAGAAGCAGGAATACCTCGACGGCTGGCAGAGGGCCAAGGCGGATTACGTGAACGCGCTCCGGCGCTTCGAGGAGGAAAAGAAGGCCGCCGCCGCGCAGGGCGCGGCGGCGGCAGCGGAATCGCTTTTGCCGGCCCTCGACGCTCTTGAGCGTGCCGAGGCGCATAGCGAAGTGCCTGAAGGGTTCCAGGCCATTCACAGGCAGTTAGAGGCGGCATTTGCGGCCCTCGGGCTTACACCCGTGGGGGAGGTGGGGGAGCGATTCGACCCCGCCATTCACGAAACGCTCGGGCAAGACGAGGCCGCAAGCGCGGCAGAAGATGACACCGTCACGGCCGTATTAGAAAAAGGATGGAAGGCGGGCGATGTCATCATTCGCCCCGCGAAGGTGCGTGTTGCGCATTTTGAAAAAACAAACTAATTTATAAACATATGGCAAAAATACTCGGGATAGATTTAGGCACGACTAATTCCGCGATGGCAATCGTCGAGGGCGGCGAGCCGCGCGTCTTAGAGAACGCGGAGGGCGCGCGCACGACCCCCTCCATCGTCGCGGTGGGGAAGAACGGCGAGCGCATCGTCGGCGTCCTCGCGAAGCGCCAATCGGTCACCAACCCCTTGAACACGATCTACCAGATCAAGCGCTTCATCGGCCACAACTTCGACGAGCCGGCGGTGCAGAAGGATCGGGCTTCCGTGCCGTTTGAGATGCGCAAGGCCGCGAACGGCGGCATTGAGGTAAAGATGGGAGAAAAATTTTATCGCCCCGAGGAGCTCTCCGCGATGATTCTCGGGAAATTGAAGGCCGACGCGGAAGCGAGGCTGGGGGAGAAGATTACGGAGGCGGTCATCACTGTGCCCGCCTACTTCAACGACGACCAGCGGAGCGCGACTAAGGCCGCGGGCGAAATCGCCGGACTTACGGTGAAGCGCATCATCAACGAGCCGACCGCCGCCGCGCTCGCCTATGGATTTAATAAAAAGAAAGACGAGAAGATCGCGGTCTTCGACTTCGGCGGCGGGACCTTCGACATCTCTGTGCTCGAAGTCGGCGACGATGTCATCGAGGTCAAGTCAACCGACGGCGACGCGCACCTCGGCGGCAAGGACATCGACCAGAAGATCATCGACTGGCTCGCGGACGAATTCAAAAAGGAAAGCGGCGTTGATGTGAGGAGTGATGCACTCGCGCGCCAGCGCCTCGACGAAGCCGCGGAGAAGGCCAAGATAGAACTCTCAAGCGCGATGGAAAGCGAGATCAACATTCCCTTCATCACCTCGGACGCGTCGGGCCCGCGACACCTTTTGATAAAGATGTCGCGGGCGAAGCTTGAGGAACTCTCGGCGGAGTTTATCGACCGCGCAATAGCTATCACCAAGCGCGCGATGGAGGCCTCGCCCTTCAAGGTCGACGACCTTAATGAAGTAATCCTCGTGGGCGGCCAGACGCGGATGCCCGCGCTCCAGGCTGCCGTAGAAAAGTTTTTCAATAGGAAGCCGAACATGAGCGTGAATCCGGACGAGGTCGTCGCGGTCGGCGCTGCTATCCAGGCCGGCATCCTCCAGGGCGACGTGAAGGATATTCTGCTCGTGGATGTCATCCCGCTCTCGCTTGCTATCGAGACGATGGGTGGAGTGGCGACCAAGCTTGTGGAGCGCAACACGGCAATCCCGACTTCGCGGACCCAAACCTTCTCCACCGCCTCCGATAATCAGCCCTCGGTGGAGATCCACATCACCCAGGGCGAGCGCGCGATGAGCGCGGACAATAAATCGCTCGGGCGCTTCATGCTGGACGGCATCGCGCCCTCCCCGCGCGGCCTGCCGCAGATCGAAGTCGCTTTCGACGTCGACACGAACGGCATCCTGACGGTAAAGGCGAGAGCAAAGCATACGCATCGAAGGTTCAACGGGGCTCTCGAAGGCCGACATTGAGAAGATGAAGGCGGACGCCGACGCCCACGCCGCGGATGACGAGAAGCGTAAGGCGCTCGTCGACGCGCGCAACATGGCCGAACAGATCATCTACGCCGCGGAAAAAGCGGTCAAAGACAACGGAGGGAAGGTCGGGCCTGAAGTGGTGAAGGAAGTGCAGGACGCAATCGAGGCCGCGAAGACGGCCACGAAGAGTGAAGACCCGACGACCGTGAAGCGCGCAACCGACGCCCTCTCGCAGACGATGATGAAGATAGGCGAGGCAATAGCAAAAAATAGTCAACAGGAAACAGGCAACAGTGGACAGCAACCCCCGCCCGAATCTGCCGGCCCTACGGATGCCGAATTCAAAGAAAAACCATAGCGTGCTATACTAGAACCGTGGCTACGATTACCATACCGAGACATTTTGCGAACAGGAACGACTTGATCGTCGTTCCGCGCGGTGAGTACGAATCGCTTAAGGCGCGGGCGGTGCCGGAAGTCGCGCCGACGAAAACGAACCTTCAAGCTCTTGCACGCATGCGCAAAAACCGTGCGACCGGTAAGCTCATTGCGCTTAATGATCTCAAGACGTAAAGAAGCTCCGTGGCGAAGAATATGTTTGGCGCAAACGGGTTGGTGCGTACCACATTTTTTACGAAGCATCAGTTCGAGATAAGCGTGTCGACTTGAGGAACGGGGGGACCTGCCACGGTCCCCCTAAGGGGGGCTTGACAGACTGTCCCCAATCCGTATACTATACGCGGGACTGAACCTGCGACTCCGGTCGCACCAGCTTAGAGGTGACAAATGAAGTTGAGACACGCGCTCTGTCTTCTCGCTGCTGTTCTCACGACCAGCGCACAG
>JACQBN010000009.1 GCA_016194455.1 Candidatus Kaiserbacteria bacterium
ATCTGCGCGGCAACCCGGGCGGGTATCTCGACGCGGCGGTTGATATCGCAAGCCACTTCCTCCCCAAGGGAGCGACGATTGTAACGGAGGACTTCGGCGGCAGTCAGGAGAGTGATGTGCACACAAGCCTCGGCTACACGGACGTGCCTGCTGCTACGAAGATTGTGGTCTTGATCGATGCTGGCTCGGCCTCGGCCTCCGAGATTCTCGCGGGCGCCCTGCAAGACGCACACCGCGCGACGATCATCGGCGCGCAGTCTTTCGGCAAGGGATCCGTCCAACAACTCATCGACATCGACGGCGGGGCGCTCAAAGTGACGGTGGCGCGCTGGATCACCCCCGCAGGCCACTGGATCATGGGTAACGGCATCACGCCGGACATTAAGATCGCACGCACGCAAGCGGACGCGGACGCGAAGAAAGATCCGCAGATGGACCGCGCGGCGCAGTTTCTCACAACAGGGAAGTAAGGAAATAAAAACGGCGTGACAGAGTCACGCCGCGTCTTTCAAGAGCCTTGCTCGGCAAGTGCGTCAAGCGCAGCGGTTGCTATCCGTGCATTGGCGGTCCGTTCCCACAAGTTTGGAAACCAGCGCCACGGAAGTTTTTGCTGATACACCGAGCTGACATGAACGATTTCGTCTTCGATTATCATGCGTGCCTGGCTCTCGTTCTGGAACTCGAATTCGTCTTGCTTGTTGAGGAATTCGATCACACACGGATCCGCCTCTCGATCCATAATCGGATATCCGACGAAGATTTGCTTGATGCGGAATGAACTCGGGAGAGTAAAGATTCTTACCCGGAGGCCCAATTCTTGGGCAAGGTCCGGATCGTTCGGATATTCTTTATGAGCGACCATCCTGAATATTTCGCTGTGATTCATTGACGCCTCGTGTACGGAGCAGAACTGCTCGAGGAACTTCAATACAGGCGGTTTGAGCTTGAACATCTAACACTCCTCTCTTGTCTCGAAATACATTATCAAGTATTGCAATAAAAGTCAAGCTCCGCTATGATGTGACTATGAAAGTGATATTGCTCCGCGACGTGAAAAAGATTGGTCACGCCCACGAGGTTATAGAGGCCAAGGACGGTTACGCGCTCAACTACCTGATCCCGCAGAAGTTCGCGATCTCCGCGACCCCGACCGCCCTCAAGGAGGCGGAGCTGCGCCGCCGCCAGGCGGCGGCGCACAAAGAGATTGATGCGAAGCTCGTCGCTGAACGCATCGCGGCACTCGCCGAGGCACGCGTCGTATTAAAGGTAAAGGCCAACGAGCAGGGCCATCTCTACGACGGGGTGGGGGAGCGTGAGATCGCGGACGCTGCCAACCTGCCCGCGGAGGCCATCAAGTTAGAAAAGCCCTTTAAAGAACTCGGCACCTTCAAAATCCCCGTCGCACTCGGCGGAGTCTTCGGCGAGTTTCTGCTCGCAATCGAAGCTGAGTAGTTCTCTTTAAATAACGTCGGCGACTTTCTTGGCAACGACGCGGCCGTCGAAAGTGGTCTTGCGTCGCGTGCGATAGGCGACGCGGCCGGTCGCGATAGCGAAGAGCGTGTGGTCCTTCGCAACGCGCACATTCTTGCCTGCCTCGATCTTGGTCCCGCGCTGGCGCACGAGTACCATCCCCGGGCGCGCAGAAGCGCCGTCAGCGAGCTTCACCCCGAGATACTTCGGGTTGGAGTCGGTAAGATTCTTCGCGGAGCCGCCAGCTTTGGTTGATGCCATAATGGTATACTTGTACCTCATGACTATAGCAGAGGCGCGCGAGAAATGCAAAAGTCTCCTCGCGCACGTCCCGCGCGATGTACTCATTCTCTTCGTGTTGATCCTCGCATGTCTCGCGAGCTTCGGGCTCGGGTACCTCACTGGAGAGGCGCGAGCGGCAGGGCAGGGGAGCCCGCTTGTCGTCCTGCCCGCCGCTCCTGCCGCGGGCAGGAGCGATATCGTGGGCTCAAAGAACGGCACGAAGTATTATTACGCGAGCTGTGCCGGCGCGACTCGCATTTCCGCAGCGAACAAAGTCTTCTTTGCTTCAGCGGGAGAAGCGGAAGCGCTCGGCTATCAACTCGCAGAGGGCTGCACGGCGCCGTAACCTGCTAGACTATATCTCTATGAACGATGATCTGACGCGCGACACCGCGGCACGCCTCATCCAGACGATCCACGACGGCCGCGCCACGATGCCGGAGGATAAGCCGCTTCTCGTCTGTAAGCCCAACAAGATAGAATCCTGGCGTATATTCAAGATCATGTCGGAGTTCGTGGAGGGCTTTGATCTTCTACGCCGCTACGGGCTCGCCGCCTCCATCTTCGGCTCCACGCGCGCTACGCTTGAACACCAGACCTATAAGGACGCGACCGAGCTCGCGAGCCGGCTCTCGAGGAAAGGCTTCGCGATCATCACCGGCGGCGCCGCGGGCGTGATGCGCGCCGCCAACGAAGGAGCCTACGAGGCCGGAGGTGCCTCGGTTGGTCTCAACATCAACCTGCCCGAGGCGCAGGACTACAACAACTACCTCACCGACCGCTTCGGCTTCGACCATTTCTTCGTCCGGAAGGTGATGCTCACCTATGCCTCCGAGGTGTACATCTATTTCCCCGGCGGCTTCGGTACGCTCGACGAATTCTTTGAGATCCTGACCTTGGTGCAGACCAAGAAGATCCGCAAGGTGCCCATCGTCCTCTACGGCAAGGAATACTGGGAGCCGCTCCTCGCCTTTATCGAGACAAAGCTCTACGCGGAACATCAGGCGATCGACAAGGGCGATATGGAGCTTTACCGACTGGTTGATTCGGTCGACGAGGCGTATGATTATATTATTGCGAACGTCTCTTGTTAATGTATGAGCCTTGATTACAGCGAGAAGCGTCTTATCGGGGGACCGCTCCACCACAAGCGGCGCCGGGGCCTTGCGGGACGCCTCGAGCTCTACGCTTTTTGGACCGGGTTCCTCAGTACGCTCATCAGTTTGGTCCAAGTTATCATCATCGCGAATAAATAGCGCCGTTGATTGTCAAGAGGGAACACGGTGAGCCGAGACCCCGCGTGTAGCTGAGCTTCGCACAATATATCTTTTGCGAAGGTTGGCTACGGGTGATGCGGAAACAGGCTCTGAATGAACAGTACGAGAGCTTTCCATCCGATGGTCAGGAGATGGGAGAGATACGCGAAGTTAGATTGGCCGGCCGGGGAGTTCACTATCGCCTCAAGGGAGATGCCAAAAAAAGAAAGCGCGAGCACCCCGACAATTATGAGAAAAATAAGTTTGAGCATGAGGTCCGTCCAGTATACCATTCCCAAGCTCGATGATGTTAGTATCTTGGCATGACAGGCCGCGCGGCAGCCCTCAAGCATTTCAAGCGCGCGGATTCCCATTTCTATAAGGCAACACTGCCGCATCACGCTTCCCTGCCCACAGAACTTTTCGGCCGACAGACGCGCGCAGAACTTTTCGCCGCGCTTGTGCGCACAGTCGTCTCGCAGCAGCTCGGCGGCGCGGCAGCCGAGACGATCTATAAGCGACTGAAAGCACTCTGTAAAGGCAGCATAACCCCGCACGCGCTCATCGGGGCCAGGCCCGCGGCGCTCCGCGCCGCGGGCCTCTCCGGCTCCAAGGCGAAAACGCTGAAAAAAACCGCTCGCGCGGTGAAAACCGGGAAACTCGATCTTGTTTCGCTCAAAAACATTCCCGAAGCCGAGGCAGCGGAGCGACTGATGGCGATCTGGGGCCTTGGCCCCTGGTCGGCCGAGATGTTTCTTATGTTTTCGGTCGGTCGGCCCGACATCTTCTCGGCTGGCGATCTCGGCCTTGCCCGCGCGATCGAGATGCTTTACAAGTTGCCGAAGAACGCGCCACGCGAGAAACTGCTGGCCATTTCACAAAAGTGGTCGCCATACCGCACCTACGCCTGCCTGCTGCTCTGGCGCCTTAGAGATACGAAAGCGGGTTGAGATACGCGTCTTTGGTCGCGACTGGCATGATGGCGCCGCCGTCGGTGCAGGGCGAGCCGGAGCTCTGGCCGGTTGAGCTCCTCCACTTGCTCAAGTTCAAAATTTCGGTGCCCTCGGTCGCGTAGACGCCGAAATGGAGATGCGGTCCGGTCGCGTAGCCCGTCATCCCCGAGAGGCCCAGCACCTCTCCAGTGGCGACCGACTGCCCCGCTGCCACATCTATCTCCGAGAGGTGCGCGTAGAGCGTGGAGAGGCCGTTGCCATGCTCCACCATCACCCATTTGCCGAATGAGTAACACTGCCGGCCGCGAGAATCGTGCGCCAGATCGGTGTTGCCGGTCCCGAGTACTGAGCCCGTAAGTGCAGCGCGCACCGGAGTCCCGATCGCGGCCCCGATATCTAGGCCATCATGGCCCATGCTGTTGTAGATTTGCGGATTGGCTGTCGTGAAGGGCGTGTTGCCGAAATATTGCGTGATGCAAAAGAAATTCTTGAAGAGACTGTGCCGCGCGGCACAGTTCTGCATGAAGGCGAGCGAAAAGGGCCAGGAGAGGACGCCCGAGCCGACTTTCGGCAAGAGTCCCGGGTGGACGATCAGATTCAGTTGGCCCTCGAGGTCCGCGAGCTCCTGCTCGAAAACTTTTTCCGCAGAGACTTTGTCGGCGAGCAATTTTTGATAATTTGCTTCTTGATTCTTAGTTTGTGCAAGAAGCACGGTCTGTGCGGCTTTGTTCGCATCCACCGATTTCTTCTGGAGCGCGAGATCGGCCGCGAGCGAGACGAGTTCGGCCTTGGCCGCACTGACCTTGTCCCGGTTATCGGCGAGCGCAGCGCGCGCTGCCTCAAGCTCGCTAATGTGCGCGTCGAGCGCGCGGTTGAGCTCCACGGCAGCATCCGCGGCTTGCCAAGCCTCGCCAAGGGAGCGCGTGGAGAGCAGGGTCGCAACGAGCGGAGTGGCATCGCGCTCGGCGAGCCCCTCGAGCGCCTTCCCTATCGCCGCCTCATCACTGGCGATGAGGCTTTCCTTGTTGCCGATAGACAATGTCAGCTCTTGGATCTGAAGATTAGCCGCAGCAATTTTATTTTGAGTCACTTTGATTTGCGCGGCGAGCTGTTTCTGCGAGAGCGAGAGCGAGTTGATGGCCGATTGGAGCGTGTTCTTAGTTGTTCCGAGTGCATCCAATTGCTTCTGGTAGGCGAGGATATCGGTCTCCAAGGAAGCGATCTGGGAGTTGTGCGCATCAATCTGCGATTGCAGATCACTCACCGACTGAGCGTGTGCAAACGCGGGGAACAGGAGGAAAAGGAAAAGGAGAAGCGCTCGCTTCATTCCTCGAGTATAGCAATCGCTTTCTTAACCCGTGCAAGCGCTTCTTCTTTACCTATAAGTGAGACGAGAGTGAAGGGATCGGGCGATTTTTCCTGTCCGGAGAGTGCGTAGCGGAATGGCCAGAGCAGGGCACCGCGACCTCCCTTCCCTCTCGCTTCTTCGGCGTCCGCGAGCGGCATGAGAACGCTCTTCACTATCTCTGGCGTAGCGTTGTCCGGAAGATCCTGAAGCGGCACGAGCAGAGTTTGGAGCAGGGGTTTCGTCGGCGTGCCGCATTCTTTCGCAACGAGAGCTTCACGCGAGAATTTCGGGCTAGAAAAAAGACAAGAGAGCTCTCCGCTAAGCAGCTCACGCGCTTCATCGAAGGTGCGGGTACGTTCCTTGAGGAGCGGGACAGCGCGCCGAAGCACTTTCTCATCCACGGCCTCGAGCGCTCCGCGCGCGATAAAATCTGTGTCGGAGAGCTCGCGCATCCAGCGCTGATTGACCGAGAGCAACTTCTCACGATTCCAGGCGGCGCCACCCTTTTGTACGCCCTCAAGCGTAAAGCGCTTGACAAGCTCTGCGAGCGAGAAATGCTCTTCGTCGGTGCCCGGACTCCAGCCGAGGAGCGCTACATAATTGACCATCGCTTCGGGTAGAAAACCTTCGTCCCGATAATCGTGGAGCGAGAGGACGGTACCGCTACGCTTCGAGAGCTTCGCGCGTTTCTCGTCGAGGATAAGTGGCAGGTGTGCGTACGCAGGTCGCGGCGCGCCAAGCGCTTCCTGGATCAGGATCTGGCGTGTCGTGTTCGAGATATGGTCCTCGCCGCGGATGACGTGCGTTATATCAGCGTCCATGTCGTCGGCCACCACCGCGAAGTGGTAGATCGGGTCGTCAATCGCGCGCGCGATCACGAAGTCCCCGAGCTCGGTGCTGTCAAAGGTGATGTCGCCGCGGATCTCGTCGTGGAACGTAATCGATCTACCCGGATTCTTCAAGCGCACAACTTCAACCATCTTCCCTTTCTCCATTTTACTTTCTTCTTTTGAAACATACGCCGTGCCCGCGGCGACAATCTGCTCCAGGAGTTCGCGGTGCCGCGGTGCATGCTCGCTCTGGCGCGAGAACGCATCCCAGCTGAGCCCGAGCCAATGGAGGCCTTCGATAATCTCGTCCTCATATTCCTTTTTGCTCCTTGCGCGATCGGTGTCCTCACTGCGAAAAACCACGGAGCCGCCCGCGTGCCGCGCGAAGAGATAATTAAAGAGCGCGGTGCGCGCCGTGCCGATGTGGAGGCGGCCGGTCGGCGAGGGCGGGATGCGCGTGACGACCTTATTCATGCGAAAGCCCGATCGCGAGCGCGGCCTCGGCCAAAACCCGCGCGGCATCCGGATCGGTGAAGCCCGCGGCACGCGCGCCCATACTCTCGGCCAACGTTGGGTTGGTGGCGATGCGTTTGATTTCTGAAGCTAAGAGATGCGGCGTAAGGTTCTCCTCTTCAATCACCACTGCGGCGCCAGTGCGGGCGTAGGAATAGGCGTTGGTGCGCTGATCGTGGCTCACCGATTCAGGGATCGGGATCAAGATGGCGGGCCGCTTCCAGAGCGCGATCTCGGCGATGGTGCCCGAGCCGGCGCGTGAGACGACCACCGAGGCGACTCCTGCCGCTCTCTGGAGCGAGGTCTCCATGAGATAGTTGAAGGGGTGATAGCGGCTTGCATGCGGGCTCTCGCGGAGCGCGACCTTCGCGATACCTTCCACTTCCTTAAAATTTTGTTCTCCGGTTTGATGGATGATATTTGCAAAAGAGACAAGATCCGGGAGTGCAGCGATCAGCGTCTCGTTAATCCGTTGCGAACCGAGCGATCCGCCGATGATAAGCGCGGTCGGGATGCCCTCCTCAAGCCCGAGATACTGACGCGCCCCCTCCCGCTCGACGCGCGCAAGCGCCTTGCGGACCGGGATGCCGGTGCGCGCAATCTTGCTCTGCACATTTTTCGGGAAATACGAAGCGGCAGAATCAAACGCAATCGCAATCTTCGTTGCGAACTTGGCAGCGAGCAGGTTCGCGCGGCCGGGCTTCGCGTCCGACTCATGAATGATGATGGGGATCCGCAGAAGGTGCGCAGCAAGCACGGTCGGCACACTGCCATAGCCGCCCTTGGAGATGACGACGTCTGGATAGAGGCGGAAGAGCGTCACCAGCGCCGAGAGCGTACCGAGGAGGGTCGCGAAGGGACTCGTGAAGTTAAAGAACGAAGAATAGCGGCGCACTTTGCCCGCTTGGATTTTGATATATACAATGCCGTTATTAAAAAGTGCCTTCTGGTCAAACGGCGCGGGCGCGAGGAAATAGAGTTTAGGCTCGAGCAGGCGCCGCTCGCGCACCGTGTCGCGTATCGCCTCCGCAATCGCGATAATGGGGTAGAAATGCCCGCCGGTGCCGCCCCCCGTAAACACGATAGTCATAAGCCAAATATACCAAGTTTTCAGGCCTTGCGGTGGGCGGCGACGTTGAAGATGAGGCCGCAGGAAAGAAGGACGGCGAGGAGCGCGGTGCCCCCGTGTGAGACGAAAGGCAGAGGCAACCCGGTCAGTGGAATAATGCCGAGCATCGCGGAAATATTGATGAGGGCCTGCAATAAAATGAGGAACGAAAGCCCGAGCGCTACGAGGCCGCCGAAGAGGTCGCGCGAATTCCCTGCTATCACGATGCCGCGCGCCGCGAGCCCGACAAAGAGCGCGAGCAAGAGCGCGCTCCCGAGGAATCCTGTTTCCTCGGCGAAGACCGCGAAGACGGAATCGCCGTCAGGCTCCGGCAGATAATTGAACTTTTCCACGCTTTGGCCAAGTCCCCTCCCCAAAAAGCCTCCGGAGCCCACCGCGATCAATGATTGTTGGATTTGGTAGCCCGTCGAAAGAGAATTGGCTGAAGGATTGAGGAACGTCTCCACGCGCTGGAGGACGTAGGGCCGCAGCGTCACCACCAGCGCGAAGCCGAGCACTGCGATAAGCACCAAGATGCCGAAGTCCCTCCAGGGCGCGCCCGCAGCGAAGTACATTACGCCCGCGGTCGCGATGATCAGCATCGTTGTGGAGGTGTTAGGTTCCAGGATGAGGAGCAGAGCGGGGAGCGCAAGGATGACGAGCAGCGGCACAAGCCCCTTCTTCGGGTCCTTGAGCTGGCGCGCGCGCGGCGCGAGCCACCAGGCGAGCGTCAGGACAACACCGATCTTGAGGAATTCGGCGGGCTGAAGGGTGGTGAAGCCGAGATTGATCCAGCGGGTAGCGCCGCCCGCGTGGGCGCCAATCCCCGGTACGAAGACGAGCGCGGTCAGGAGAAGCGCTGCGCCGTAGGCATAGGGCGCGATACGCTTAAGGAAGGTCAGCGACAAGGCGCGTGCGATGAAGAGCGCCACGATGCCGAGCCCGAGCCCGAGCGCGGCCTGGAGCAAGATGTCATGTGAGACACTTACGCTCTCGCGCGCAAGGAGCCCAAGCGCTGCGGAGGAAAATATCGCGAAGCCACTGAGCGTGAGCGTGAGCGTGAGGATGAAGAAGATTCGATCACCCGAGAACATCTTCATGGCAGAGTCGCGAGGAGCGCGAGCGCGAGGCCGAAGACGCCGGCGATGATGGTGATGACCCAGTAGCGCATCGTCACCTTGTACGAGGGCCAGCCGATCGCCTCAAAATGGTGATGAATGGGTGCGACGCGGAACAGCTTTTTACGAAAAACTTTTTTCCAGAACACTTGAAGAAGTGTCGTGCCCACGGTGGCGGTCAGGGGGAAGGCGACGATGGGGAGGACAAAGATCCCGATGCCATGCGAGATGGTATCGGAGGCGAAGGCGGTCATCGCGAGTGCAAGAGTCAACGCCATGCTGCCGGTCTCTGACATATAGAAGCGTGCGGGCGGGATGTTGAACCAGAGGAAGGCCAGGACTGCGCCGGCGACCGAAGCGGCGAAAGCCGCGAGCGAGACCTGCCCTTCCCCAAACGCGATGCCTGCGTAGACCATGAAGACAATGGCGAAGACACCACCCGCGAGGCCGTCAAGGCCGTCGATAGTGCCGCCCGCGTAGAGCGCAAGAGTGACGAGCGCGAAAAACGGAATGATACAAACGCCAAGAAAGAGCGGTGTCGCAAACGGAACACTAATCGCGGCCACGCCGAGCTTCGCGTAGAACCACCAACCGGCGACGAGTCCGATCACACCGACGATAGACAGGCGGCGGAGAAGCGAAAGACCGCCCTTCCCCCGCGTGATCTCAAGAAGGTCGTCGACAAAACCGGCAAGCCCGCCGCAGACGAGCGCGAAGAGTGGCAGCCAGGTCTCGCGGCGATTGACAAAATCCAGACTCGGCCAGAAGGTGTCAAGCGTATGCGCGAGGACGAAGAAGAAGAGGGCGGTTGCGATAACGGAGACAGAGATGAGAATGCCGCCCATCCGCGGTGTCGAGACTTCGCGCTCCTTGTGGAGTTCGTTGAAGATGGGCGTTCCGCCTCCGCCGATACCGCTCTCCTTCCCCGCTTTTTTCTTCCACGCTCGGTTGCGGTACAAAATGGAGCTCAAGAAAGGCGCGAACGCGATCCCGAGCGCGAAGGCAGTGGCGGAGGGGATCAGAACTCGTGCGGCCGTGGAAATCATAAGGAAGCAATGCCGGCGAAGTGCGCGAGCGCGGCGGCGACCAAAGTTTGTGCGTCGGTGAAGCGGTCCTTCTCGCTCGAGCCGAGCACCACGACTGCGACCGGATGCCCAAGTGCCGCGTCAAAGACGAGGACAAGATTCCCGCCCGCGAGATCAGTATAGCCAGTTTTGGAAAGGAGGAGATGCGGCGTATTCCCGACGTTTGGATTGGTATTTGCGATCGAGAGCGCACGGCCGCGAAGCGTAGTGGCGCTCGCGGAGTCCCCAGTCGTCGCAAGGGCGATTGTCGACGCCTTCTCGACCAGGGCGCCAGCAAGCAGCGCGACGTCCCGCGCAGAGCTGTAGCCGCCCGAGAGGACGGCGTTCACGTCTAAACCATTGCTGTTCACTGCATACGTCTCGGACAGGCCGAGGCTCGCCGCCGCTGCGGTAAGCAGTGCAAGTGTGGAGACGCCTCCATGCAAAGCCGCGGCCTCGGCGATTGCCGCGGCGCCGTCGTTGAGGGACCCGGTCAGGGTCAGGCGAGCTAGGTCTTCGAGCTTCAGAGTGTCGCCGGGCGCGAACAGATGCGGGGGTTCAGCTCGCGCGGCCGCGCTCGAGACGGTGATCTGCGTCGTAGGCGAGAGCTCGGTGAGCGCGGCATAGACGGTGAGAAGCTTCGTGAGCGAGGCGAGCGGAAGTTGTGCGTCAGCATTCTTTGCGTAGAGGACTTTGCCGAGAGCGAGGTCGTAGACAATTGCAGCTTTCGCAATGATCGGAATATTCACAAAAGCATCAGCGGCGAGGAACTCACTGATGTTCGATCCCGCTCCCCGCTCGGGCGTGAGCGGAATAAAAAGGAAGAGTGTGAGCAGTGCCGAAGCGATGATGAGTGCGACGCCCGTTTGGCGCGCCAGGCGCGTGCGACTGGCGATGTTCTGGAGGTCCGCAGTGTCCATGGATGCACTTATGCCGCGGGCTCTTCTGCGGCGCTCTCGGTTGTAACGATCTCCGCTGCCTTCTCGGCAAGTTCGACGAAGCGCGGAAGATTCTCCGCGCGCGAGAGCCCCAAATGCGCGAGCGCTTTGGTGGTGAGCGTGTAACGTACGCGCCGCTTATCGCGCGGGTCTTCTCTTCCCTCAATAAGCCCGCGCAACAGGAGCGTACGGATGCTTGTGGAAGAATTCACGCCGCGCACCCAATCCACTTCGCCGCGTGAGGCGCCTGCCCGATATGCGATTGCCGCCAAGGTCTCAAGGCTCGCGCGACCTAAATCCCGCGAGAGCTCGCTCTCGCGCAACTTTTTTATCACATCCGCGGCTTCGGGGACACTCCGGAGCTCCACCTCGCCCTCGCTCTCGACGACCGCGACACCGCGGCCAGAAAGCTGTTCGGTGAGCTCCGTGAGCGCTACCCTAAGCTCAGCCTCTTTGATGCCCATGAGACTCGCTAAACGCCTCTTCTCCATCGGCTCCCCGGAGGCGAAGAGCAGGGCTTCAAGTGCGGCGGGCTGGGTCAACATTCTCTCCATCATAACTCTGGATAAAAGAAAAAGCGATACGCAAAGCGCGTATCGCCGGTGATTCAGTGAAAAGAAAGAAGAACAGAGAGCACTGGCCAAAGGAACACACCCGAGACTCCGAGCAGGAGGAGTCCGGCCGCGAACGGAACGAATGCATCTTCTCCCTCCCACGGCATTATCTTCATTGAGATGGAAACGCCGAGGAGCGCGAGCCCGCCGACCAAGAGACCGACGCCGACTGCGAACACGGCAAACGTCAGAGTCGCACTCATCTTGAGCGCGAAAGCCATAAGTGCGTGAATGAGATTCACTTATTTGTCCTCCTTCTAGACCCACGCGGAGCATAGTCCTGCGCGACGGGCTAGTCAAGAGTTCATTAGCCGTAGCGCGGGACGGCCTTCGCCGCGGTGTGGCTGATGCGGATCTCGCCGAACTTCGCAGACTGCTCAGCGGCCACCGCACCCTGCTTCATGAGCTCGAGGAGCGCCAGAAATGACACCACTATCTCTATTTTTTCTTTGCTTGCACCGATAAAATCTTTAAAAGAAATCGCCATCGCCTTCTCTACCCGTTTCGCGAGTCGTTCCATCATTTCTTCGATCGTCACTATCGGCTTCACGCGCGCCTCGGGGAGCTCTTCTACCACCTCGCGCGCCGCGAGCACTCGGGCAAGCGCCTCGGCAAGCGCGGCCGAGGAAAGATCCTGCGAAGGAGCGAAAGTTGGCTCGAGTATTCGCTCTCCTGCCGGCGCCATTACGGTCTTACCAAATATTTTACCGAGTTCGCGTGCCGCGGCGCGCAACCGTTCATACGCCTCCAAGCGGTGCTTGAGGTCGTCCACATCGCTCTGCTCCTCTTCGGTGAGCGCGAGATCGGGGATGAGAGATTTAGATTTTATTAAAAGCAGCATCGCGGCGATCTGCACGAAGTTCGCGGTCTCCGCGACCGGGAAGGTACTCTGGGAGCGCACATGCGCGATGTAGTCGTCGGTTATCTGTCCGAGCGCGAGATCGTTCACCAAGAGCTTTCGTTCTTCAATCAAATCAAGCACGAGTTCAAACGGCCCTTGATAGGCCTCGCTCTTGATGTGGAAGTTAATCTTCGACAGTGTCGGCGGCATGGAGCAGGGTGTCGATACGATTAAGGTCGCGTGGGAAAGCAGAGGCCTCTTTCACGTTCGGGAGTTCAAGGACTCGGGCGGTGAAGCGCTCAAGCCCGGTCGAGGAGCCGCCGTGGGGCGGCATGCCGTATTTGAAAGCTTGAAGATAGAAGCTGAACTTCTTCGGATCCATGTTGCAGTTCTTGATGCGCGCGACCATCGCGTCGTAGTCGTGGATGCGCTGGCTGCCGCTGTTAATCTCGAGGCCGCGGAGCAGCAGGTCGAATCCGCGCGAGTATGGCGCTTCCGCGGGATCCTCGTAGGTATAGAAGGCGCGGGAAGCGGTCGGGAACCGAGTGATGAAGACGAAGTCCGAACCGTGCTCCTTAAGTGCCCATTCAGAGAGCCTGCGCTCGTCCTCCGGCTGCAGATCGGGCGCTTCAGCACTGCCGAGAATCTTCTGCGCTTCTTGTAACGTAAGAATCGGAAACTTCTGCCCAAGCGCGGGCGGCGTTGCCTTGAGGCGGGCGAAGGCGTCGGCATGCCGCTTCGCCGCTTCGCTTACGACATCACGGATAATCTCTTCGAGCACCGCCATCACCTCGAGCTCGTCCTTGATAAATCCCATTTCAAAGTCCATTTGGGTGAGCTCGGAGAGATGCCGGGTGGTTGCGCTCTTTTCCGCGCGGAAGATGCGCGCGATGGTGAAGGCGCGCTCGAAGGCGCCGACCATAATTTGTTTATAAAGTTGCGGACTCGTTGCGAGATAGGCGGTTTTATCATAGAAATAGGCAACCTTGAAGACCGCAGCTCCGCCCTCGGCATCCCCGCCGACGAGCGCGGGAGCTTGGAATTCGGTGAAGCCTCGCGCCTGAAGCGCGCGGCGGTAGGCATCCACAATAGTTGCCTGGACGGCGAAGATGTCGCGCTCGCGCTCGCTGCGGAGCGTAAGCGGCCGATTGTCGAGGAGCGTATCAAGATTCACCTGCTCATCCTTGGGGAACGGCAGCTCGGCGGCGCGCGCAAGGACTTTGATTTCACTTGCCTCCAGCTCCAGATTGCCGTTCGCACCTTCGGTGCGCATTTTCTCGGGGCGCTCATTCACCTTCCCTGTTATCTCTAGGACCCATTCAGGCCGCAACTTTGACGCCTCGGCAAGAGCCTCGGCGTGATTTGCGTTGCAAATCACTTGCACTTTCCCGGAACGGTCGCGGATGTCCAGAAATATAATTTTCCCGTGGTCGCGACGCACATCCACCCAGCCCGAAATCGAAACTTCCTGGCCGACACGGCTGCCGAGCGCGCCTATCAGAGTACGTTCCATCGTCTTAGTATACCCCGATTGCCTTACGGACCTGTTCCATCTTCGCTTCAGCGACAGCGCAGGCCTCGCGCCTCCCCGCCGCGAGCACCTCGGCGACGATGCCAGGATCTTTTTGTAGTTCCTCGTACTTCGCGCGCATTGGCGCGAGATAGCGATCGAGATCGAGCACGAGGGCTTCTTTGAGGGCTTTGTAATTACCGCGATGCTGCTCGTAGAGCGGGGAGAGCTCCGCTTCGCTCCTCACCAGTTTGTGGATTGCATACACATTTTCGGGTCGTTCCCCGCTTGAGTCGGTAACAATGCTCATCACGCATTTGGCGAGTTCGTCGCGGGAGGCGAAGAGCGGGATGGTGTTCCCGTAGCTCTTGCTCATCTTTTGTCCATCGGTGCCGGGTACGACTGCGACCTCAGGCAAGATGTACGGCTTGGGGAGTTTGAACACGTCTTGCTTGAATATACGATTGAACTTCTCCGCGGTGTCGCGCGTATATTCCACATGCTGCTTTTGATCAGCGCCCACCGGCACGACGTCCGCATCATAGAGGAGAATGTCCGCCGCCATCAGCAGCGGATAGTTAAACTTGCCCACACTAATCTCCGCGTTCTTCGACGCCGCGTCTTTGTAGGCGTGCGCGCGCATGAGGTACGGCATCGTCGTGATAGTGTCGAATATCCAGGCTAGCTCGGTGTGCGCCGAGACCTCCGACTGCTTGAAGAGCGTCACCTTCGTGGGGTCGAGCCCGATGGCGAGATAGCCTGTCACGAGCTCGCGCGTGCGGCGCCGCATCTCCTCGGCGTTTTGCACCGAGTTCAGCGCGTGATAGTCGACCACAATGATGAAAGTTTGATACTTGCCCGACCGCGAGAGTTCCACATGCTGACGCATTGCGCCGAAGTAGTTGCCGATATGGAGATCTCCAGAGGGCTGTACCCCCGAGAGCATGACGGGCTTTTGCTCGCTCATTGAAAGACTATAGCAGAAAAGAAAAAGGGCCGCCCACCGGACGACCCTGAAGCTAGCTGACGCTGATTTACTTTTGAGAACTACGAAGCCTGTCGATCAGGAGATCGCGGGCGGCACATACCGCGCGTGTCGTCCTTGCCCCGTAGGCTTTCACGTTTTCACCCTTACCGTTGAGACGATCCGGACGGAGTTCATGCAGTTGCATATTGGCCCACGAACGAATCTCATCCTCGGTCTTGAAGAGATCGGCGTCGAGCATGTGAAGGACGCGTTCCGCGTCCTTTTTGCTCTTGACCGGGATCTCATCCGTTGAAGGCTTCCAGTCAGCTGGCGGTAACGCGATGTCACCGTTCGCCAAGTCCTTTACAAATTGTACACGGCTGAACCCCTCGAGCTTTGGATCAATGTTGGCGGTCCACATCCCCAAGAAGCCTAGGTCGCCCTTCTTCCGGTCCAAGATTGCATTCCGGAGCCACTCGAATTCGCTCCGCAAGAGAATTTCTGGACGCGACATCCCGGCCCCATATCCACGTCCGCCATCGTAAGAAGTGTTGGAGTGGATCGGGAATTCTCCGAGAGCGCTTATACAGCCGTCGTGATGGCGATAGCCGAACACGATGGTTACGGGAGCCCATTTGCCATGAGCGACTAGTGTATGCTCATTGTCCTTAGGCCATTGGCCAATGTAGGCCATGGCGTCGTCACCGACGTTGAAGTGGTCATGCGGGCGCAAGGACATCAAGTAGGGCTTTACGGGTTCAACTTTTTTCATCATCTGCAAAAGCTTAATACCGTGCCGTACCTTGTCGCGCTTCCAGAGCAGGTCCTTGACCTGTTTCTCGAAGCGAACGACTTGAGTTGCGACCTGCTGCGCAGTAAGCCCAGTCATCAGGCAATGGGTATCGAATTTGTTCTCGCCACCCAAATCCTCATTTCCCCCAAGAAGGCTGCAGCTTGAGGTGATGTTGTAGCTGTAGCGGCAAGTGCTGCCGCTCGCCCACTTACACCATCCGCACCGGTTGAAGGTTGTTTCGCCACGTTTACGATCCTTACTGGCCGCATCGAGCGGCTCTGCGTCTTTCGACCAGCTGTCGCTCGGGACACTAATTTTTGGGAAGACAGGGTCTTTGTATTGCCTGGCAAGTTTGGCAAAATCATTGCCGGACTTGCCCCGGAGAAGGTTTTGTCTTTCCTTCAATTCGGCAATACTGCCCGTTAGCTCTTTTTCGTGGCGGCGAGCCTGCGAGATGAGGACGGCGATATTGTTGCTGCCCAACCTTGCGATCTCACGCCACGACTCAACGCCGCGGAGAGTGTATTCGGGGTAGGAGAATACGTCGTTGAAAGTCAGCGACGTATTCGACGCAAGCATGGCGTTCGTCAGTTGACTTGTCATGGAACAACCTCGTGTTGGCGACTGCTAAGTTCATACAACTTAGTGATAGCCGCTAGGTTAATACAAGTGAGATAACCCCACCTGCTCCGAACGCATTATACGCACAGAGAGAACAAAAAGTCAAGTGCTCGCCGAGCAGGATTCGAACCCCCAAGTGTAAGTCTATTCTGCCGCGTAAAGCTCGGACCCCTCCCCGGCTTTTTTAGAAAGCTTGATCGCGACATCTTGTCCCGTTTTACCCGATTCTACAGGCGCGTGATTGAGTTGCAGGGAGGACACCGTCTCCTCGAATTCTTCCGCCCCATGCTTCACCTTTACCTTATCGCCGACCTTGAGAGCGCCCGCGAGCTTCACCACCGCCACGCCGATCTTGTCGTACCAATGCACGACCTTGCCGATAGGTTTTGTTTCCATACCGAACTAGCATAAATCCTCATGCCCTTATCCGCAAGTGCGCCGGGGAGGATTCGAACCTCCGGAGACCGAAGTCGCGTGGTTTACAGCCACGTGCAATTGACCGCTCTGCCACCGACGCAGTTTTGAAACTATAACCCAGATGGCGCTTATCTTCCAGTTTTAAGAATGAGCACGCCCTGCTTGCCCTTGCGGACGAGCGCAATGCCGCCCGGCAGGTCGTGGAGGAAAACTTTTTGATCTGGATCTGCAATCGGTAGGCCCGAGAGAGTGATGCCCTTCGCTTCTATCAGGCGCCTCGCGTCGCTCTTCGAGGACGCGAGGCCGCCCGCGATAAGCGCCTCGGGGAGCGGATAGCCCAGCGTCAAATCTTTTTTAGAAAGCACGACCGAAGGCGCCTCCGCGAGCACCACCGCGCGCTCGAGCGACGAAAGTCCAGAGAAGGGGCGACCGCCGTAGAGCGCGTCGCTTGCGGCAATGATCTGCGCGGTCGCGGCCGGGCCATGCACGATTTCGGTCACGAGCCGCGCGAGTGTTTCCTGTGCTTCCCGAGCTGCTCGGTCAGCATCATGCCGCTGCATGACCTCGCTAATCTGATCAAGCGAGAGGGAGGTGTAAACCTTGAAATAGGTATCGATATTGGCATCGGGCAAATTAACCCAGAACTGATAGAAGGCGAAGGGCGAGGTCTTTTTCGGGTCAAGCCAAACTGCGTTCCCCTCCGACTTACCGAACTTCTTGCCTGTAGAGTCGGTCACAAGCGGCATAGTGAGCGCGTAGACGTCTCTGCCGAGCTTCTTGTGGATGAGATCCACGCCCGAGAGGATATTGGTCCATTGATCTGAGGCGCCAATCTGCAGATTGCAGCCGTACTTCTGGTAGAGCGTGAGATAATCCAGCGCTTGCAGGAGCGCATACGAGAACTCGGTATACGAGATGCTATCCTCCGGCGCGTCGAGGCGTTTCTTGATGAGGTCGCGCTTGACGAGGTCGTTAATGGTGAAGTACTTCCCCACCTCACGCAGGAAGGGTACGAGCTTCTGCGGCAGGAGCCAGCTAGCATTATCAACCATGGTGAAACGAGTCCGGCCGAGAAGACTCTTCAACTGCCGCTTGAGCGCTTTTATATTGGCGGCGACCATCTGTGCGTCCAGCATCGGGCGCTCGCCCTTCTCCTTCGGGTCGCCGATCATGCCAGTCCCGCCCCCGACGACGAAGATGAGTTTGTGCCCCGCCTCGCCAAGGCGCTTCATCAGTAGAATCG
Organism: Candidatus Kaiserbacteria bacterium; assembly: GCA_016194455.1. GTDB lineage: Bacteria > Patescibacteriota > Minisyncoccia > Phycocordibacterales > Phycocordibacteraceae > C7867-001. Next base: position 17,887 of record JACQBN010000009.1, read on the forward strand.
GGACAAGATGGCCGACGTGGAGCGAATCGGCAGTTGGGTCAATACCAAGATACACCGTGCGCGGCGCAGCGAGAATTTGCTCCGCTGGCGCAGATGAGTGTTCTATCAATCCGCGCATCTTCAATTCTTCAGCGAGATTCATATAGCTAAAATAGTAGCACGGGTCATTCGTGGAGGCCGATGTGGAGGTTGTAAAGCCGTGCGTAGAGGCCGCCCGCTGCAAGAAGTTCCTCGTGGTTGCCTATCTGCGCGATTTTACCGTCCTCGAGGACAATGATGCGGTTCGCTTTGCGCACTGTGGAGAGTCGGTGCGCGATGATGAATGTCGTGCGCCCGCGCATCATCTCCTCGAAGGACTTCGTGATGTACTGCTCGGTCTCGGCATCCAAGGCCGAAGTCGGCTCATCGAGAATCAATATGCGCGGATTACGGAGCATTGCGCGAGCGATCGCCACCCTCTGTTTCTGCCCCACCGAGAGCTTGATGCCACGCTCCCCGACCTCCTGCTCGTATTTCTGCGGAAACTTCTCGATGAACGCGTCGGCGTGCGCCTTGCGCGCGACCCCTTCTACCTCCTCGTCGGTGGCTTCAGGCAGGCCGTAGCGGATATTCTCTTTGATGCTCGTGTTGAAGAGCACTACCTCCTGCGGGACGATGGCGATGCGGCGACGCAGGTCGGCGAGCGAGACCGTACGGATATCGTGCCCATCGATGAATACCTTCCCCGCAGTCGGGAAGTAGTAGCCCGAGATGAGCTCGGCGGTGGTCGACTTGCCTACCCCCGTCTCGCCCACGAAAGCGACTATCTCACCCGCTTTCGCTTCAAAGGAGATGCCCTTCAATACCTCCGGCTGGCTAGCGTCGTAAGTGAAGCGGACATCTTCGAAGCGCACGTTCCCGCGAACATCGGAGAGGCGCACCGCGTTTTTGGGTTCATAGATTTCTGGCGCCGCACCGAAGATACGTTCACTTTTAGCAACCGCAACAAGGCCGTTTTGCAGTGTCTGCCATTGTCCGCTCAAGGAGACAAAGGGGCCGATGATCATTCCTGCGTACGCGTTGAAGGCAATAAGATTGCCGATGGTGATGAGTCCCTGGTTGATGTAATAAACGGAAAGTAAAAACACCCCCGTTTGGGCTGCGAGAACGATCACACGCTGCGCTAGGTTCATGTTGCTCCACGCAGCCTCCATGCGGTACCAGATTGGTATCGCCTTCTCGCGGAAGCCCGCTTGGATCCTCGCCGTTTCGAATTGCTCTGCCCCGGCGTGCTTAACGGTTTGGAAGTTCGCGTAAGCGTCTTGCGCGTCGCCAGCGGTCCTGTTCCACACCTCGAAGCCTTCGGTCTGGTAGCGCGACGTCTCGGGCAGAACGCGGACAAGTATGAGGCCGTACACGACAACCGCGGCCACCAGCACCCATGCCAGCTGGGGCAAGATCCAGAATGAGATGATGATGCCGATGATGATCGTGAGGAACTGCGGCATTAACGAGGTGACTGTGCTGGAGAGAGCAGAAAGCATCCATGCCGCGCGACTGATATTGTCGGTCAGCTCGCCGATGCGGTGGGTCTTGTGGAAACCGACTGGCAGAGTCAGCAAATGCGTGTAGGCGTTGGCTTGGAAGTTAGCCTCGAGCTGCGTGGTGAAGATACGCGACCAGCGATCTGAAAGCCAGTTGATGCCTTGAGACAATAGCTGTGCAGCAATCCACAGCACCAGCACAACTTCCCACGCGGGTGTCACACCGAGGAGCGGCAGATTGAGCGTATGCGGCTTGATGAGGGTGTCGAAGAACTTACCCGTGACATAAGGGATCGCCCCGTAGCCAACCGACGCGAGCACTTGCGCAAAGGAAATTGCGAAAATGATCCTGCGATACGGGCGGAGCTGACGCGTGAGTGCCTGCCATTTTTGCCGCCAGGTGAATCGAGGCCTCTTCTCTTCTTCGGTCATCCAATTATTTTAGCATTCTGATTTTTTAGCGGGCGAGGAAGAAAAGCCCGAGCAAGGGCGCGATGAACCACCAGAAGAAGTAGGCCTTGGGGGCGAAGATCGCGTCCACTGCGGGAGTGAAATGGTAGACCGCGGAGACCGGGAATGCCTGATACGCGAGCGCAAGCAAAAATGTCGCGCCGAGGAAGGAAAGCGCGATAAGCCCAAAGAGTCCGACGTAGAGGAAGTCGGAGACCACGACCCGCCGCAGGATGAGATAGACTACCACCACGAACGCGCCATAGAGCGCAACGCGCGCGAGAAGTGCTGTCAAGGCCGGCGCGGTGGGCAAGAGCCCCGCATAGGGGAAGACGAGATAGACGGCGTAGGCCGCGTAGAGGGCGAGGAGGAGCGCGACGAAGGGGCCGCGCCCCACATACCACGCGAAGAAGAAGAGCGCGCCGAAGATGATAAGCACGATCACGAAGTCGCCCGCGACCGCCCAAGCCGAGAGCGCAGTATGCGTCGCAAGTGTATTGACTTGATTCAGTGTATCCTGGATCGGCATATCTGCATTATAGCCCTTCCTTCGCCAGGATTTACAACCCTTCGCTTTGCAGGTCTTCGAGCGCTTTCTTGCTTTTAGCAGAAAGCTTGTGGGGCAGCGCGACCTCAAGCTTGATCAATAAATCTCCGCGGCCCGCCTCGCTCGGCACTCCGCGCCCGCGGACCCGGAGCACCTCCTCCGGGCGCTTCATCGCAGGGAGCGTAATTTCAAGCGTTTTCCCTTCGAGTGTTTGAATAGAAACCACAGCGCCCAAGAGAGCGTCCGTCAACTTGACCGGCAAGCGCATCACCAGGTTCGCGCCTTCCTTGTGGAAAGTCGGATGCGAAAGGACGTGGATCTTCGCGTAGAGATCGCCGGCGACGCCGCCCTTCGCAGCCTCGCCTCGCTGCGGGAGGCGGATCATCTCGCCGCTCTCGATCCCCGAGGGGATGATGATGGTAATTTCCTCTTCTCTCCGGCGGACGCCGTGGCCTTTGCACTCGGGGCACTTCTCTTTAGGCACCTTGCCCGAGCCGCCGCAGACCGCGCAGGTACGCACGTTGGTAAACTGCCCGAAGACGGAGTTGCGCGTCTCGTGGATGCGGCCAGAGCCGTTGCAGGTTGTGCAGGTTTCCATCTCGGTACCCGGCTTCGCTCCGCTACCCTTACAGAGATCGCAGGTAGAAGTTTTTGCAATCAAAACTTTGCGCGTGGTGCCGAAAACAGATTCTTTGAATGGGATCTCGAGGTCGATGGAGATATCGCGGCCCCTCGGCGTGCGCGTGCGTGCGTTCTGCCGGCCGCCGAAAAAGTCTCCGAATATATCACCAAACTCAAACTCCACGCCGCCCTGTCCGAATCCTTGTTGGAACTGGCTAAAGTCAAAACCTCCGAATTCAGCACCACCTTGTGCCGAACCTGCCGAGCCACCAGCAAACGCCTGACCATACGTGTCGTACTCGCGGCGACGCTTGTCGTCGCTCAAGATCGCATAGGCCTCTGTGACCTCCTTAAATTTCGCCTCGTCGCCGCCCTTGTCGGGATGGTGCTTCTGCGCGAGCTTGCGGAACGCCTTCTTGACGTCCTCCTTGCTCGCCCTTCGGTCGACTCCGAGCACGGCGTAGTAATCCTTCGCCATTGCCGATGATTATACGCTCGTCGCCTCCGCGATGCAAAGCAAAAGGCGGCCGGTGC
>JACQBN010000001.1 GCA_016194455.1 Candidatus Kaiserbacteria bacterium
GACCTGAATTGCGATGGCGGGGTCAACTTGACGGACTTTAGTATCTTGCTGTTTTTTTGGAAAGCGACGAACCCAACGAATGCCCGGGCCGATATCAATCACGATGGATCGGTCAATGTCGTTGATTTTAGTATTATGCTCTACCAATGGACCGGATAATGAAATTCATCATTCTTGCCGCCACCGTCATGTCCGGCTGGCCGCTGCTGGCCTCGGCGCAGGCGTCGCCGGTGGCGGCCTTTGAACTGGCCACTCCGCAAACGGTCGTTCATCAGGGGGGGCAACTAGTGATCGAACTTCGGATCGACAGCGCGAATCAGAGTATCAACGCGGCCGATGTCCGTCTTCAATACAATGCCGCCGTGTTGCGCGTCGATCACGTGTCGCAAGGACAATCAGTGTTTACTTTATGGCCGGAACCGCCTCGCTGGGATCCGCGAGCCGGGACCATCTCGATTATTGGCGGCCGGCCGGGGGGTCTCTATGCTTCGCACGCCGCCATCGCCAGTATGACGTTTACCGCCGTGGCCAGCGGTTTAGCCGAAGTGGTGATTGATCCCGCGAGCAGCGGTCTCTACGCCAATGATGGTCAAGGCACGCACCTGAACGCCGTGGGTACCCGGCTGGAAATTCCGGTCAGCAGTGACGCGAGTCAAGCGATTGATCTCCACTCGCCGACCCAGCCAGATGAACAGCAATGGAGCACGAAGCACAAGGTGGTCGTGGAGTGGACGCCGCGGTCCGGTACGGCCTATAGCTATGACTTGGTCACTGATCCAACCGTCGTGCTCGATGAGGTACCGGATCAATCGTCCGGATCGGTGACCTATGAATCCGTCATCGATGGGGCCTTCTACTTCCGTATCAAGGCCCATGCGGCCACCGGCGTCTGGGGTCCGATGACCGTGCGGCGGGTGCTGATTGACAGCAGTCCGCCGGAGGCCTTCTCCATCATCCATCCGGATCCTCAAGACGTGGCTGGGAAGGACATTATTAGCTGGACTACGACCGATGCGGTCTCGGGGATAGACCACTATCTGCTCGACGTTGGCCACCGCCACCTGGGTCAGGTTACCAGCCCACGCCACGTCGAGTCTCAATGGGCCGGTCAACTCGTGGTCGTCACGGCGGTTGATAGCGCCGGGAACAGCCGGCAGGCACAATGGCGAGCACCGGGCCAACCCTTGAATCAAACCGTGATGGTTGCCTCGGGCGTTGTCCTGTTCACGCTGGCCGTCGTCTTCATCTCCTCAAGTGCATGGCGCAAACGTCGAAGGTAAGCCAAAGCCGGCTGTGATATACTTACCGCATCTATGTCGTTCTATCGGTTCCGAAAGATTGTCTGGAGTTTTGGGTTCACCAGTGCCCTGGTTCTTTGGGTAACTTCACCGCTCGTAGTTCTTGATGCCGCTGCGGCCGGCGCGGCCCTGACAATCTCGCCCACCGCCGGAACATATGAGGTTGGTGCCCTCGTCGACGTCTCTTTTATCGTCGACACCGGGGGACAGTCGATCAACGCGGTCAACGCCGATGTGCTCTTTCCGGCTGATAAGCTCCAAGTGGTCAATCCCGCCGCCAGCACCTCATTTATCTCCTTGTGGGTCACGGCCCCGACGTATTCCAACGCCGATGGGACGATCAATCTCCAGGGTGGACTGCCAAACCCAGGGATCAAAACGAGCGCTGGGGTGATCAGTACCGTTACGTTCCGCATCAAGGCGGCCGGCCCGGCGACCATCCGTTATGCGCCGTCCTCCAAGGTGCTGTTGAATGACGGTCAGGGGACAAATATCTTAAGCTCGA
>JACQBN010000012.1 GCA_016194455.1 Candidatus Kaiserbacteria bacterium
CGGGCAGGGTCGGCAACGGCAGATCGAGGACGAGCGGAAGCGAGGGATGTAACTCTCCGCCGTGAAGCGCTGTGGCAGCGATAACGCCACCGAACGAAAGAGCAAGAAGCGAGAATATACGCATGAGGCGCTCCCGATGTGGTTCCACCTTCATTGTCGCGCCGTTTGGGGAAAAGAAAAGCCCCCGGCTTGCGCCAGGGGGAGGGCACTAGGCCCAGAGAAAGGTTAAGGAGTCGTCACAGTGAGCTCGAGCCCGAACTGCGGACTCGTATGTTCGGTGACTTCGGCATAGAGCCGGAAGCTCGTAGCGTCGCTCACCTGCCACACCAGCGATCCGGTCGGGCGCATGGTGAAGCTATGTTGCCCACCTGCGGCGTGAAGTTCCACGTCACCGCAGGCTCCACGACAAACGTGACGCTTGGGGACACGGGTACCGAGATAGGCATCCGCAGCCGAGTCATCGTCAGGTTCGGCATGTTAGTGACACCGACGATTTCGATGAGCCGCGCCGCCGGAGTGACAGAGCCCCAGCCCATATCGATGGGAAAACCGGCATCTGCGTAGAACTGCATGATGTCGTTTCGCGTCGAGGCCGCATTTGCCCGAAGAAGGTTGAAACCAGCCAATCGCTCGTGAGACTGAAGTCGTGCTCGTCCCCGAAGCCGCGGTTGCCATAGACTCCGCCGCCGAGGTCGACGCGTTGCCACCACTCGAGTGTCCAGTTCCCCGAGGTGTGGAGGCGATCCAGAATGATGCCGGGATTCCGCGAGGCTTCAATCCCCAAATCTTGGAGAACGTAGTTCGAGGTGACTCCGAGAGTCAGGGTATCGGACGCTTGAGCAAGCGATGGCGCCCAGAGTGCGAACACTGCAGCGCCGATAACGGAAAGACCAAATTTGCGCATGAGGTTACTCTCTTTCTGCCGGCGGGTGCCGACGCGAGCGCAAAAGTTGAACTGAAACCAAATTAGCATAGAGTATCTATTTTGTCAAGCCGCGAGAGGACCCAGGTCCTCGCTATACTGGGCGGATGCGGCAGCACGCGTACTTTATTGCGGCAACGGTAGAGGAGGGGATTGAGAGCGCTTTGGCGATTATTGAGAACGAGTTGGGGATGAAGTTACAAGGCAATCCTGATGTCGTCGTGCTCCGGCACGGACTCTTCTCGGTGGAAGATGCGCGAAGCGTGGCGGAAGCGGCGGCCTCGGCGCCGATGGTTGGGCGCGAGAAGGCGGTGGTGATCGCGGCGAGTCGCGCGTATCACGAAGCACAAAACGCGCTCTTGAAGATTTTTGAGGAGCCGGCGCCAGGGCTCCATCTCTTCTTTATTCTGCCCTCGACAGGGATGCTCCTGCCCACGCTGCGCTCGCGCGTCCAGGTGGTGAGAGCGAAGGAGAAGGGCGCGAACGCTATTCCGGCAGAAGCGCAAGAATTTCTCGCTGCTTCTCGCGAGAAGCGAAGTACTATCGCCAAGAAGCTCGCAACGGGGGATGACGAAGAGGAGCGGCGTCTTCATCGCGACGAGGCGCTTGCGATCGTCAACGGCGTGGAGGCGGCGGCATTTGCAAAATTTAAGAAAGAGCGCGGCCGCGAAGCGGCCGCGCTGCTCTCGGATATTGCGATCGTACGTACATATCTCTACGATCGCTCTGCGCCGGTGCGCATGATTTTGGAACACCTCGCGATCGTGATCCCGAAAGGACTCGGCAAATAATTTGCTATTATGAAACGCATGGTTCGACTTAGCTCACCATAAATGGCATACGACTTTTCAGTATTAAAAGCGGGCATTAAGGAGACCGAGGACTGGCTCACCCGCGAGCTTGCCGGAATCCGCACCGGCCGCGCCTCTCCGGCCTTGCTTGACGGTGTCCGGCCCGAGGCCTATGGGGTCCGCACGCCGCTGAACCAGCTCGCGGCGATCTCGGTCGAAGACGCGCGGACAATCCGCATCGTCCCCTGGGATGTGTCGCTCACCAAGGCGATCGAGAAGGGAATCGTCGAGGCAGACCTCGGCATCGCGCCTTCGGTGGATGATCAGGGGCTGCGCGTCTCCTTCCCCGAGTTGACCAGCGAGCGGCGAACGCAATTACAAAAGCTCGCGGGCGAGAAGGTTGAACAGGCGAAGGTGCGACTCCGCGGCCACCGCACCGACGCGCTCCACGCACTCGAGACCGCGGAGAAGGCGGGCGGGGTGGGCAAAGATGAAATTGCCCGGCTCAAGGCCGAGGTGCAAAAGATGATAGACGCCAGCACTGCCACGCTCGCGAAGCTGCTGGAGAAAAAAGAGCACGAGATTTCGCAATAGTTCGACTGTGCTCACTATAAATAAAAAAGCCCGTCGCAAGACGGGCCGCGGGCTAAGGGGCATTTCGCAAGTAATAGGATGCGGGCTCGAGCTCGTCTATCCCATAGAACTTCAGTAACTCCTTATTGCGCTTTGTGTGCGTAAGTGCGAGGAATTCCTTCGTCCGCCTTGCATAGCCCGTCGGCGCTTCGGTTCGAGGTCGCACGTCCGGCAGATGACGGCCTTCCACATAGAAGATGCAAGGCGGCTTCGCGGGCGCGAAAGAATCGTTGTGGCTAAACACGTGCAACGCCGTCATGAATTGACCAGCGTCGATTGTGCAGGGGAACTCATGCATCCCAACGAAACGCTTCACATCCCGCCATTCCTTTCTGGTTAGACTGCGGCTCACGAGCATATAACCTACCTTGCCTCCGCATCTTTTGGATGGAATAAACCTCATGATCTTTTCCTGTAGATCGCGCAGGTATTTCTCTGCCGCGTTGCAAGATTTTTTCGAACTCATCGGTGGCTCCTTTCGCCAGTTCCGCAGAGGATTCTAGCACAAAAGATTATTGTAGTACACTTTCCAGATGGAAGTCTTGATTTTCCTCATTGTCATCGTCGCCTTGATTGTGGTGCACGAGCTCGGGCATTTCATTGCGGCGAAGCTGACGGGGATGCGAGTGGACGAGTTCGGTCTCGGCTACCCGCCACGCGCCCTGACACTCGGGAGCGCGGGCGGGACGCGCTATACGCTCAACTGGCTGCCCTTCGGCGGCTTCGTCAAGATTTATGGCGAAAACAGCGAAGCGGCGGGGGAGCCCGCGTTTTCTTCCAAATCGCGGCCCGCGCAGGCCTTCGTGCTTGCGGCCGGCGTGCTGATGAATTTGCTTTTCGCCTATCTGCTTATCGCGGGCGCACTCTTCGCGGGCACTCCGCGCGCGCTCGCGCCAAACGAGATTGCGGGAGCCAAAGGCGCAGAGCTCGCGGTGGCGAGCGTGCTGCCCGGCTCGCCCGCCTCCCGCGCCGGGATTCTCTCGGCCGACTCCATACTATCGGCAAGCGATCCCACGGGGAGCTGGCATTCGGGCGATCCTGAGAGCTTCACGCGCTTTGTTGGAGCGAGCGGCGGTGCGCCGATACAACTTGAGATCAAGCGTAACGGGAGCGAGAAGAAAGTGGGTGTCGCAGCCGAGCGGGGCGTCGCACCCTCCGACCCCTCGCGCTACGCGCTCGGGGTGGAAGTCGCAAACATTGGCATCGTACCGCTCTCGCTCGGGGCGGCACTCACGAAGGGCGCGACGCTCACCTGGCAGATCACCAAGCTCACAACATTCGGGCTCTTGCATTTCTTCTACGGCGTCTTCACGCTCTCCGCGGATCTCTCGCAGGTCGCAGGGCCGATCGGGATTGCGGGTGCGATCGGCGGCGCGGCGGCCGCGGGGCTCGGCAACCTGCTCGCCTTGGCCGCAGTCATTTCTATCAATCTCGCGCTCATCAATCTCTTGCCCGTCCCCGCGCTTGACGGCGGCCGGCTCCTCTTCGTCGCCATCGAAGCGATTACGCGCCGTCCTATCAAGGCGGTGGTGGCGCAGACCGTCAACAGCATCGGCTTCGCCTTCCTCATCCTCCTCATGGCGGTGGTCACCCTCCACGACCTCTCCAAGATTGTCGGCTAGGAATGGGGGGCGTATACTGCCTCTACTTATGCGGCAATCACAGCTCTTCACTAAGACGCGGCGCGAGGCGCCTGCGGATGAAGTCACCACAAACGCCAAGCTGCTGGTCCGCGCCGGCTACATCCACAAGGAGATGGCGGGCGTCTATTCCTATCTCCTCTTGGGGCTTCGTGTGCTCACCAATATCGAAAAGATCATCCGCGAAGAGATGGACGCCATCGGCGGACAGGAAATTCGCATGGCGACCTTGCACCCCGCGGAGAACTGGAAGACAACGGGCGGCTGGGACGCGGTGGATGTCCTCTTCAAAATCACGAGCCGGACCGGCAAGGAGTACGCGCTCGGACAGAGCGAAGAAGAAATCGTCACGCCCATCGCGCAGGAATTCGTTTCTTCGTATAAAGATCTGCCGCTCGCGGTCTACCAGATCGGGCAGAAGTATCGCGACGAGCTCCGGGCAAAGTCCGGCATCATGCGCGGGCGCGAGTTCGGGATGAAGGATATGTACAGTTTCCACGAGACGCAGGAGGACTTCGAGCGTTTTTATCAGATTGTGAAGGACGCATACCTGAAGATTTATAAACGCTGCGGGCTTGAAGCCAGGGCGACCGAGGCCTCGGGCGGCTCCTTCAGCGAGAAAATTTCGTATGAATTCATGGTGCTCACTCCGGCGGGCGAGGACGACATCGTCTTCTGCGACACCTGCGATTTCTGCGCGAACGCCTCCATTGC
>JACQBN010000013.1 GCA_016194455.1 Candidatus Kaiserbacteria bacterium
CGGCGTCATCGACCGTGCGGACTCCCACCGTCCCCTTGCCCCGCCCGCGGCCGATCGCATACGCCTTATTCACGAATCTCGCCACGTCCGACCGCGCAATTCCCCATGGCAGCCTGCCGCTGCATTCGACACTGACCATACGCCTCCATCATAACCCACTCCCGCTCAAAAATGAAGCACACGTTATAGGCCATAAATAAAGACACCGAAATCCCACTGGATAGGCCATAAATCGGTTACCGTGTCGCCATATGACTATGGCGACAAAAAGCGAGATATTCGCGCAATACAAGAAGGAGTACCGGAAAGCGTCACGGAAGCGCAAAGGCGCTATTCTGGATGTCGTTTGCGAGGTGACCGGCATGCTCCGGAAATCGGCTATCCGGAAGTTTCGGAGGCTCCAGATGAAAGGCGGTACGTGCCAGGAGGGACGCGGCAGGCCCGAAAGGTACACGCCCGACGTCATCGCCGCGCTTAAATACGTCTGGGACGCCGCGAGCGAGCCCTGCGGCGAGATATTGCATCCGATGATGGCCGAGTACGTCGACATTTTCCGCCGCGACAAGATGTGGGCGTATGACGACGGGGCGACGGCGAAGCTCCTCGCCATGAGCGAACGCACCATGAAGCGCCGGGTCGGCGCGTTCTTGAGAGTACGGCGCAAAAAAGGCGGCATGACCGGAACATCTCCGTCGCTCCTCAAGCACATCATCCCCATCTTCAAAGGGCCGTGGCATGATTTGCCGCCAGGCAGCGGCCAGCTCGATACCGTCGCCCATTGCGGCGATTCCCTGGCCGGAGACTTCATTTGGACCGTGAATTATACGGATACGGCGACCTATTGGACCGCGCTCAGGGCGCAATGGAACAAGGGGCAGGTGGCGACGGTCGCGAGCATGGAGGCGATCACCCGCGCCGTGCCTTTCCCTGTCACCGGCATGCACCCCGATTCGGGGGGCGAGTTCATCAACTGGGTGGCGAAGGGTTGGTGCGATGAGCGCGGAATCGATCTTTCTCGTTCCGAACCGAATCGAAAGAACGACAACATGTATGTCGAGGAGAGGAACGGGCACATCGTGCGCAAGCATCTCGGCTACGCGCGGTTGGACTGCCCGGATCTCGTCGCGCTCATCAATGAGATGTATGACGTGCTTGGCCGTTACCTCAACCATTTCAGGGCGGTGCGGCGCATGGCATCAAAGGTGCGCGTGGGCGCGAGGTACGTCCGTACGTATGAGAAACACGCGCAAATGCCGTATCAGCGTACACTCGCCCATTCAGGCGTGTCAGATGAGGTGAAGGCGCGGTTACGCGCGGAACACGAGACTCTTAATCCATTGCTCCTCAAACAAGACATTGATACTCTCAAAGAGAAGATTTACAAGATGTTAAAAGCGACGCGGCATCGAGATTTGCCACAGTGAGCGCCGGTGTCATTTATTTATGGCCTATAGCGGGGAGAGGGCAGAAAGCAGAAGGGAAGAAGGCAGAGGACGAGTGAAAACAACTGCCTGCTGCCCGCTGCCTTCTGCCTTCTGCCTTCTTTACGCCCCTAAACATTACGCCCCTAAACATTGACAAAGGAACACGTTTGTGCTATAGTCTGTTTCTGATGCAATCATAGCGAAACATTTGAGGCA
>JACQBN010000017.1 GCA_016194455.1 Candidatus Kaiserbacteria bacterium
AACCGGATGCGGCACGGGGCTTCCGAAAAGCTCTTTGGTTTTTTGAAGCGCCAAAAGGAGCGCCTCGTACTCGGCAAAATTGTTCGTCTGGATTCCCAAGAATTTCGAAATCTCCGCAACTTTTTTCTTGCCGTCGTAAATCACCGCTCCGGAACCGGCAGGACCCGGATTCCCTCGCGCTCCGCCATCCGTAAAAATAGTGATGGAGCGCATACCGTCAGGCAACCCTCAAATCCACAACGCGAAGCCGGAGTTCTTTTTTGCCTCGGAAGTGCGAGCGTTCGAGCGAGGCGTGAACAGTCACGCGGTCGCCCGCGGAGAGGAGCGCGAGCGTGTCCTTGAACGAGGCGCGGGAGAAGAAAAACGCGAGTGCGTTGATAGTCTGTCCCTCGGAAGCACTCGGGATGAAACTGTCGTCAGAAAGCGACAGTTTCACATGGTCCTTGTGCGGCCCGAAAAAGTTGATGGCAGAAACGGATACGTTACGGAAACGGAATACGGGCTTGGGATTTGCTTCTCCGAATGGCGCGAGCGTGCGCAAGGCATCGAACGCGGAGTCGGTGATTTCAGAGAGCGTCAGAGAATCTTCCGGTTCGGGTTCACCGACCGCCGCGGTTCCGGCCGGAACCGCGGCGGTCATTTCCGCAAGGGCTTTTTCTAAACGTTCGGCAAGCGTGTGCACAGCTTCAGGAGCGAGAGAAAATCCGCCAGCAAGCTCGTGGCCGCCGAAATCCAAAAACAAATCCCTGACCGCGCTCATGAGGGCAACGACATTCACAGAACCATCAGAACGGCACGAACCTTTTATGAGTGCCGCCTGCCCGGTGCCCGGCGAAGGGTCCATGCCCCACAAAAAAACAGTCTTGCCGTAGGTTTCAACGACAGAGCTCGCGGCGATGCTTAAAAGTGACGGCCGCCACGAGCGGCTGCCGGCGACAACGATGGATGGAAGTACCGGCATGCTCTCTATTTTCCGTTTCACATCTTTTGCGAGATGCATGCCTTCGATTTTCCGTTCTTTGTTGAGCGCTTCGAGCGTTTCAGCGAGTTCGCGAGCACGTTCGGGAGAATCGGTGGTGAGAAGCTCAAACGCGAGCCTCGGCGATCCCATCCGCGATGCCGCGTTTATCTTCGGCGCCACGGAAAACGAAAGATCATCTTCTGTCGCGAACTCCAGAGGAATTTTTTCGCGCTCAAAAATCGCGGTAAGGCCCGGGCGCCTCCCTTTACGGACGACCTTGAGGCCGTAGTGAACGAGCGCGCGATTCTCGCCGGTCAAAGGAACCATGTCCGCGATGGTCGCGAGCGCAACCAAATCAAGGAGCCACTTCTCCCAGCCGGCGGAAATCCCGAAATCCCCGCGTATGATGAGCGCTTCGACCAGCTTGAACGCGACCCCGGTGCCGCAAAGTCCTTTGAATGGATAGGTATCGTCGGCGCGATGCGGATTCACGACCGCGCACGCATCGGGAAGAGCGTCACGCGCCCCGCCTTCGCCGGAGGCTTCGGCGAGACAAGGCAGATGATGGTCGGTAATGATGACGTCAATGCCGAGTTCCTTTGCAAGCGCGACCTCTGAAACGTCCGTGATGCCGCAATCCACCGTGATTATGAGAGAAACGCCCGCATCCTTGAGCGCGCGGATGCCACCTTCATTGAGCCCATATCCTTCGTTTCTCTCCGGCACGTAGGTCTGAACCGCGTGTCCGATTTTTTTGAAGAAATCATGGAGAAGTGCGCCGCCGGGGATGCCGTCGCAGTCATAGTCATGCCACACACAGATAGTTTCGCCGCTTCGGAACGCCGAGAGGATACGCGACACCGCCGCATCCATGTCTTTCATGAGAAAGGGATCGTGGCGGGTGTGATA
>JACQBN010000016.1 GCA_016194455.1 Candidatus Kaiserbacteria bacterium
AGCCTCTGCATGGCGCTCTCTTTGAGAGATTTCAATCTTGATCCGCGCACGCTCACGACGACCTCCACAAACCCATACCACTTACGATGGCTCTCCGTGATTCAAAGTTACTTTAACACCGGCGGGAGAAGAAATGAAAAGCCCGGGTGATCGGCCACCCGGGCAGGATTGCACGGAGAAGAGCTTGGACTTAACGAGCCAGGCGCGGCGACGGCTCCGGCGCAAGTGTCGCGCTGGGCGCCTCCGCCGATTTGCCGCTGCGTGCGGCAGCAGCACGCACAGGCATGATTGGTTCAGGCTTGCGGGCCGGGATGGCCAGGTTTTCGCCTTCACGGATGAAGCTCAGGCGGTCCTGTTCCTTATTCCAATCGATGCAAACGAGGTCGCCAAGGTGCACCTGTTCGGTCGCGAGCAGGTTTGCCAGGGGATAGACCACGTGGCGCTCAATCGCGCGCTTCAGATGCCGCGCTCCATAGCGCTGATCGGTGCCTTCCTGCAGGAGGAAGTTGCGGCCTGCCAGCGTTACCCGGAACAAGAACTGGCCCTTGGCCGTTTCCAAAACCCTCTGCTGTACCTGGCCCAACTCAATCTCTAGCACCTGCTCCAGTTGTTCGCGCCGCAGCGGATGAAACACCACCACTTTGTCAAGACGGTTCATGAATTCCGGAGAAAATTTGCGGCGCGCCGCTTCCACCGCCGTTCGTTCCACTTTTCCATCCAGCTCCGTGACCGGCTTGTCTTTCGGCTGAATAAATCCCATGCCGCCTTCCATCAGGCTTGTCTTTCGGCTGAATAAATCCCATGCCGCCTTCCATCAGTTCCGTGATCTCTCCGCCGCCAAGGTTCGAAGTCAGGAAGATGACCGTCTGGGAGAGGTCCACGCGGCGGTTATCGCCGAGGGTCAGCGTGGCCTTGTCCAGCATTCCCAGGAGCAATTGCCAAAGTGCGTCGCTGGCTTTTTCAATTTCGTCGAACAGCAGGAAGCTGAGCTTCAATTTGTCCGTATGGCTGGCCGCCAGTGCTTCCTGCGTGATCAGCGGGTGTGTTTCCCGGTGGCCGAGGTAGCCCGGAGGCGAGCCGATCAGCTTGGCGATTTCGTGCGAGTGTTGGAATTCCGCGCAATCGACCTTGATCACCGCGCGGGCATCTCCAAACAGGATTTCCGCGGCCGCTTCCACGATGCGCGTCTTTCCCGAGCCCGTGGGACCGAGGAACAGCAGATTGCCAACCGGGCGGCCCGGCGAATTCAAGCCGGCGCAGAAGACCTGGAACATGTCCACCAGGGACTGC
>JACQBN010000018.1 GCA_016194455.1 Candidatus Kaiserbacteria bacterium
ATGTTCTTCGTCGGGAAGGCTCGTGATGACAGCTACGGGCTGTGGCTGCGGGGTTTCTTGTGCCTGGCCGATGATCTGAACAGGAGAGCTTGTCGCAAGTGGGGAAAGCAAGACAATATTCAAATTGTTCACGTGTAGATAGTAGCCAGCGCCCACGACGACAATACACACGCCTATGATAATAAGGCTAACCGCGAGCTTGATATTCATAGTCTAACTATAGCTTATTTGCGCGAAGCGATGATGTCGGCCGCCACGTTCTGGGGGACGACGTCGTAGTGGTCGAACTCCATCGTCATCGAGCCGCGGCCCTCGGTCATGCTTCGCAGGGTAGTCGTGTAGCCGAACATCTCGGAGAGCGGCACCTTGGCGGTGATGACCTTGCTCTGCCCGCGCTCCTCCATCCCCTCTATCGCACCGCGCTTCCCCGAGAGATTACCGGTGATGTCGCCCATAAACTGCTCGGGCACCACCACTTCTATCTTCATGATGGGTTCAAGCAGGACCGGCTTCGCGCGATTGGCCGCGTCTTGGAAAGCCATTGAGGCCGCGATCTTGAAGGCGATCTCGGAGGAGTCAACGTCATGATACGAGCCGTCGTAGAGATCCACTGAAATATCCACCATCGGGAAGCCGGCGAGAATGCCGCGGCTCATCGCCTCGCGGATACCCTTCTCGACCGGCGCGATGAACTCCTGCGGGATCACGCCGCCCTTGATGTTGTTGATGAATTCAAAATGGTCTTCGCGCGTAACATTCTTCGCGATCTTCTTGTCCGGATCGAGCGGTTCCATCTTCTTCATCCGGATCCGCACGTCGCCGTACTGGCCACGGCCGCCCGTCTGCTTAATGTACTTGCCCTGCGCTTCGCTTGAGCCGAGGATGGTCTCGCGATAGGCCACCTGCGGCTTGCCGACATTCGCCTCCACGGTGAACTCGCGCTTCATCCGGTCCACCAATATTTCCAAATGGAGCTCGCCCATGCCGCTGATGATGGTCTCGCCGGTCTCCTCGTCGCCCGTGACGCGGAAGGTCGGGTCTTCGTCCGAAAGTTTCTTCAGTGCCATGCCCATCTTCTCCTGGTCGACCTTGGTCTTCGGCTCAATGCGGAGCGAGACCACCGGCTCGGGGAATTTGATCGCTTCCAGAATGATAGGCGCGTCCTCGCTGCAGAGCGTGTGCGAGGTGCGCGTGTCCTTGAGCCCCACCGCCGCGGCAATCTCTCCCGCGAACACCTTCTTCACCTCCTCGCGCTTGTCCGCTTGGAGCCGGACGATGCGGCCGACGCGCTCCTTGGTCCCGGTCGCTGAATTATAGAGATACGAGCCGGCCTCCAAGGTGCCGGAGTAGACGCGAAAGAAGGTGAGCTGCCCCACGAAGGGGTCCGCCTGGAGCTTGAAGGCAAGCGCGGTGAAGGGCTCGTCGTCGGAGGCGTAGCGCACGAGTTCCTCGCCCGTCTTCGGGTTGATGCCTTTGACCGGTGGAAGATCCAAGGGCGAGGGCAAGTAATCAACGACAGCATCAAGGACAAGCTGCACCCCCTTATTTTTCAAAGCAGAGCCGGTAAAGACCGGAAAAACTTGGTTCGCGATGACCGCCTTGCGCAAAATTGACTTGAGCTCCTCCACCGACGGCTCTTTGCCCTCGAGATACGCGTGCATCGCTGCGTCATCGTGTTCGACGATGCGCTCCACGAGTTCGTGGCGGTGTTTCTTCGCGTCCTCGACGAGATTTTCTGGTATCTCGCTCTCTGTCACTTTCTCGCCCTTGTCGCCCTCAAAGTGATACGCCTTCATCTTCAGCAGATCGACGACGCCCTCATGAGCACCCTCGAGCCCGATGGGGATTTGCATCCGTACAGCTTTCTTGGAGAGCCGCTCGAGGATGCTCGCATAGGAGTTCTCAAACGACGCGCCCGTGCGATCGAGCTTGTTGATGAAGCAGAGGCGCGGAACGTTCGCTTCGTCCGCGTAGCGCCAGTTGGTCTCGCTCTGGGGCTCGACGCCCGCCACACCATCAAAGACGACGACCGCGCCGTCCAAGACCCGCATCGAGCGCTTGACCTCTACCGTGAAGTCGATGTGCCCGGGCGTGTCGATGATGTTGAAGCGCGCCTTCTTCGCGATGTCCTTCTTGTCGGGCTCTGTGGACTGCGTCCAGAAGCAGGTGATCGCGGCGGCGGTGATGGTGATGCCGCGCTCACGCTCTTGTTCCATCCAGTCGGTCGTGGTCTCGCCCTCGTGTACCTCGCCGATTTTGTGCTGCGAGCCGGTGTAGAAAAGAATGCGCTCGGACACGGTCGTCTTCCCCGCGTCGATATGAGCGATGATGCCGAAGTTCCTGACTCTCTCAAGCGGATAATCGCGGTTCATAAAATAAAAAGCCCGGAGGCGTCTTGAGAGGATAGCGGATGGGAGTGGAAAAGTAAAACCGGCCGCGGAGCGGCCGGGAGAATATAGTGGCTGGTGGAAATAGTTTAGGACCGTTATCGTTACGGCCAGAGGCATGGCAGACGTTGCGAGAATTATTATCAATCCCCTACGCGTCGTTGCCTTGGTGAGCCGTTACCTCGCCAACAAGCTGATGCGTCGTGGGCATTGAATCCAATCGTTGCGGTCCGCTAGTACTGGCAACGTTTTGTAGGTGGATTCAGGATTCCCACGTGTTACTGCAACCACGCGTCTATCGGCGTCTATTTCCGGAGAGTCGGTCACTTTGACAGTGTCTAATTGTCGAGCCTTCTCAACCCCGATGCTTCTAGGACCAGCCGAGCGCGAGTATAACATAAAAGTAAAACCGGCCCCGACGATATATCGGGACCGGGTGGATGCGATTGTCAGTGCTGAGAAATGCTAACCGTAGGCCCGCCTGAGTGCGCGTGAGGCAGATACGGATGATGCGCATGCTCCGCCTCGGGCTCGAAGAGTAAGACATATCCCGCGGCAATGATGGCGCAAGCGGCAGTCCCCCAGCCAAGCCCAGCGGAGATCGCCCTGAAGATCGGGTCGGTACCGCCAGGAACGAAATCTTGAAACACGAGGGCGTATAGGAGGGAACCCACAAAGGCCATCACTACATACATCACAATTTCTCCGACCATTTGATGCTGCCGCATTTCGGCGTCGTCGGGCACATGATTATTCATTTGTTCCTCCTCAAAAACCTTTCAACCCCCAACATATCAAAATAAAAACCTCTGTCAAATAAGAAAAACCCGGCTGCGCGGACGCGGCCGGGTACTTAAGCATGGAGAGTTGGGGCGCTGCGCGCCTCAATCTCGGCGGCCTTCTTCTCACACAGCGCGACAACATGGTCCACGAGGTCCGCATTTCCGAGCTTATAGGCGGGCTTGCCGTTGAGGTAGATCATGCCCGCGCCCGCGCCGCCACCCGTGAAGCCCATATCCGTTTCGCGCGCCTCGCCCGGTCCGTTCACCACACAACCGATGATCGAAAGCGTCATCGGCGTAGTGATGTGCTTCAGCCGCTCTTCGAGGAGATTCACTGTTCCGATAACGTCGAATCCCTGTCGAGCGCACGAGGGGCATGAGATGATGTTCACGCCGCGATGGCGCAGTCCGAGCGATTTCAGGATTTCGAAACCGGTCCGAACTTCCTCGACTGGGTCGGCGGAGAGCGAGACGCGGATGGTATCGCCGATGCCCGCCCACAAGAGCGAACCGATACCGATGGCCGACTTCACCGTGCCGCCCATCAATCCTCCGGCCTCGGTGACACCCAAGTGGAGCGGGTAGGTGCAGGCCTCGGCCAGCTGCTGATAGGCAGCCACAGCGAGAAACACGTCGGAGGCCTTCACGCTGATCTTGAATTCGAAGAAGTCGTTGTCCTCGAGGATGCGGGCGTGATTAAGCGCGCTCTCCACCATCGCCTCGGGACAGGGCTCGCCGTACCGCTCGAGCAGATTCTTCTCGAGCGAACCGGCATTTACGCCAATACGCATTGACACGCCGTGATCCTTCGCCGCCTGCACCACCTCCTTCACGCGGCTCGCGGCACCGATATTGCCGGGATTAATCCGGAGGCAGGCCGCGCCTGCTTCAGCCGCTTCGATCGCGCGCTTGTAATGGAAGTGGATGTCAGCCACAATCGGCACGCGCGATGCTTTGACGATCGACTTGAGCGCTTTGGTCGATTCTTCGTCGGGGCACGAGACGCGCACGATGTCCGCGCCAGCCTCTGCGAGAGAGCGCACTTGATTAAGTGTTGCGCGCGCGTCTGCCGTCGGCGTGTTGGTCATGCTTTGCACCGTGATGGGAGCGTCGCCGCCCACCTCCACCGTGCCGACGTGAATTTTGCGCGACGCACGGCGCGTAATGTCGCGATACGGGCGAATGCTCATTAACCTCTCCTTTTTGTACGAGTGTCTGCCGAGGAGTGTACGTTATCTAGTATTACCAGGCAAAGTGGGCAAAGGCCTTGACTTCAAACTTTGATTCCTGCACTATCTCCCCAGAAGAAAAAGGAGTTGCTCGAATGAATATAATACCGACGTTTGCTCGTGGAGTTGGGGTTATCATCGCCAACAAAGCCAAGGCTCGATTTATTTTGCAACGCAAAGATGGGACCCATCCTATTGAGGCTTGCAGGCATCGGCTCGCCCTCTTTGGCGGCGGCGAGGAGCTGCGCCGCGTTCAAGTTGGCTGTATCGAGGGCGAGCACCAGACCTCCTCCTGCTGTTTCCCCATTGACGCGGTTACCTTGTGCGTACAGACTCAAGAAATACCGGGCGAGCGGGCCTGCACTCTTCACGACAAATGCGTCGCAGGTATAGTTGGTGTGGCTGGTCGCTCCCACAGCGTCCTCCGGACCTTGCACGGTACGCTGGAGATAGTAGCCGGTGAGTGTTTCAGTTGCCCGAGAACTGCCCGAAATTGCGGTGGTGTTAGCCAAAGAAGAGACTTGCTGGTACCAAATGTACCCAAAAATGCCGAATGCAACAACCACAACTACGACCGCGACGACGAGCGTTTTATTCATTCTCTGATACTACCACGCGACGAATTAAAGGTACACTGCACTTGATCGAGGCTCTGAACTTTCTGCAACTCTGCTCCGTAATGCTCTCCTGAATACTTTATCAAATAATAGGAACTTCTGTCCTTCGCACACAAATCCCCCACAGCGATAAATGTCGCGAGATCCGCACCTGGTACTACTTCGTAATAGACATAATCTGGAGTCTCTCTTGTGAAGTAGATCCCGTGCCTGTCTTGTATGAATCCACTTGAGAGCGCCTTAAAAGAAGAGAGGTCGAGCGCTGGAGTTTCGTAACTAGGTTCTAGCGGTATAGAATTGAAATCGACACGTCCATATTCGATCACGTATCCAAAGTTATTACTCTCATTTGTCTGCTGCGCCTGCTTTTCTATTTTCGACCCGTTGTCTTGCAACAGTAACCATCTCCCCACCCCAAGGAGAATGAGAATCCCAATCGCGAAAACCCACTTATTCATATCGAAATATTACCATGCCCCAAGCTCAGAGTAAACGAATCACCACGCGAAGTGGGCGAAGGCCTTGTTGGCTTCGGCCATGCGGTGCATCTCGTCCTTCTTCTTGATGGCTTCGCCCTCGTTCTTGGAGGCGGCGAGGAGCTGCGTCGCAAGTTTTTCGGCCATGGGCTTGCCCTTTTGCGAACGGGCGGCAGTGATGAGCCAGCGATACGCGAGCGCGAGCCTTCGGGCCTGCGGGACCTCCCGCGGGACTTGGTAGTTCGCCCCGCCCACCCGGCGGCTCCGCACCTCCATCAGGGGCGAGACGTTGCGGATCGCGGCATCGAAGGTCTCCAGGGGCTCAGCCCCCGATTCTTTTATTTTTGCAAGTGCGCCATAGACGACGCTACGAGCGGTGTCTTTCTTCCCGTCCCACATGAGAGCATTGATGAAACGCGTCACTGCCTCGGACTTATAGTGGAGATCCGGCTTCCAGCTCCGCTTCTTCTTGATCGGGCGACGCATATTTACTTGGGGCGCTTCGCGCCGTAGCGCGAGCGGCCACGGCGGCGTTTCTCGAGCCCGGCGGTGTCGAGCTTGCCGCGGACGATGGTGTATTGCACGCCGATGTCTTTCACGCGCCCGCCGCGCAGCATCACGACCGAGTGCTCCTGGAGATTGTGCCCCTCGCCGGGGATGTAGGCGGTGACTTCCATGCCGTTCGAGAGGCGCACGCGCGCGATCTTGCGGATCGCGGAGTTCGGCTTGCGCGGGGTCTTGGTCGTCACCTTCACGCACACGCCGCGCTTGAAAGGCGAGGGATAGTAGGTCGGGCGGTTCTTGAGCGCGTTGAAGCCGCGCGAAAGAGCGAGGACTTTTGTCTTCCTCGGCTTATCCTTCCGATGCTTCTTCGCGAGCTGATTGATAGTGGACATTGAGAAACCCGCGCGAGCGGGACGCGAACACTATATATAAAGGAGAGCAGGAACGCAATGCCCGGCGGCAGGGAGATGCGTCGCTTACTCTATCGGCTCGCGATAAGGATCGCTCGAGTAGGTTCTCGGCGCCGCTGGCGCTGGCGGGCTCGGTGGAGACGTGGTTGAAACGGGCGGGGGCTGCGCCGGTCGCATGGGCGAAGGAGGAGTGAAGTGTGCGCCAGGAGCAATGACTCCGGGCGGCACCGAGGTAGGCATCGCGCCTGGAAGGTTCGGCGGAGGTGGGGCGGTAGCCGCAACCGGCGCACGCATTGCAAAAGTCCTCGGATCTCCTCCCTGCGGTCGGCCAGACTTTTGCTCTTCGCGCGCCGGTTGCGTGGGCTGCGGCGGGAACGCTACCGCCGGTGAAGAACCTTCGCCAACCGGAAGATCGAGCTCGCCGGGACGGCCGGGGAGCACAACCTTGGGCGGCAAGGGCGCACCCGAAAGGGCCGGCCGTGCGGCAGGAGGAGCTGATTGAATTGCTGGCCGCTGCATGTGCGGAGTCGGCTGCGCGGGCGGCGGCTTTGAGGAAACGTAGCTTGGAACTGGCGCGTTCGCCCGCGTTGCGCCTGCCACAACCCGCGGCGCCGGGGGCGCCGCGGGCTTCCCTACCGCGCGCCGCATCTCTTCGCGGACCGAAACGAAAATCTTTTTATTAATCTCGTCCATAATTTGGCGGGCCTGCGCGTCCGGAACTCCTGCCGCAACAAGCTCCTGCAGGAATTGTGCCGGGCTTACATATCCGAGCAGCATGTAGCCCGTAAGCTTTACCAAAATTCCGATAGTATCCACATGAAGCCCATATCGATCGCCGATCTGATATACGAGCTGGGGCGTTGCCGGATCTGAAACGACAGTCTGGACGGGCGTAGGCGCCGCGTCCATCCATCGTCCCGCTTCTTCTGGAGAGAGGTCAGTAATCATGGTGAAAGTTTCTTATCCACGTCCCAGTAACGCTCCCGGCCACCAGTCGGGTCAGCGGCAAGATAGTTGAGGAAGTCTTTCTCGAGCGCGGGAGTCTTCATCATGTGATCGTAGACTTCCCGACGCTGATCAAGCTTGAGGCTTCCTTTGCGACGGATGGCCTCGAGTTCTGTGGCGCCGAGAGCCTCGATAACATAGGGATTCTTGGTAAGGGTCTCTCCGTCGAGAGCCGCGACCTCCTCCGTGCTGAAGCGCGCGATTGTTGCCTTGGCCTTCACCGGGTCAGTGAACTGACTTTCCCATGTCCTCTTAATCTTGTCCTTTTCTCCCTGCAACAACTTGTCGCTCTTCCGAAGCTCAGCATACTTAGCCGGCGAGAGAACTTCGACGAAGGTGTCAAGACCTTGCCGTATGCCGCGCAATTCGGCGAGCTCATCCACAGACATCTTCTTGATCGCCTTAATAAAGTCAGTAGATCCTGGAACACTAAGATCTTTTTTGCGTGCCAATTCGGCAGCGGCGGCCTCGTACTTCTTTTGCTGATCGCGCCACCAGGTGCCTTCGAAGCCGTGGAGCGGGGAGATCGTCTTCCACGCCTTCTCAACTGCTTCGGTCGCACCGCGCACGCTGACGGTGGCGCCCTTGCCGAGCGAGCCAGCCACCTTCTCGAAGCCAGAGCCGCCGAGACCGGCCAGGCCGGCTACACCCGCAATCGCTCCGCCCAACTTGCCCGCGGTCTTCACGTTGCGCAGGTCATAAGTCCGGCTCTCAAGATTGCGTCCGGTAAACGCGGCGGCCTTGGCGAGTGCGCCGCGCCACCCGCCTTTGGAGGCACGAGCTTGCATGCGTTTGGTGTTCAGGAGTCGCCCGCCGAGTCCGAGCGTACCGCGCCCGAGAAGAGAGGCTCCCCCAAGGACCCCATAGCCGGTGAAGCCTCCAACAACCTTGCTCGCAGTGCCGGTCGCCCACGAGGCGCCGAAGGCCGACATTTTCTTCGCGACGATGGTGACCGCGAGCAATAATCCCATCGCGACAAGGAACGAGAGAATCATGCTCGCGAGCGCCCCGACACCCTGCCCGCCGTTGATCCAGGAGACCCAGGCGTTTGCGGTGCTGTTGGAGGCTGCGCTCCCTGTCCCGCCCACTCCAAAGCCAGTGAGGAACTGCACGTCGGTGATGACCGCGAGCGCGATGTAGAGCAAGAGGAGTAGTACGGGCGCCGTGATGGTCTGTTCAAAAAGCGCGCTCCACCAGCTATTGGCGGTACCTTTCAGCTTCGGAATCGCAAGTCCCGCAAAACCGATCGGGGCCACGACGATGAGGAATAAGAGCGCCACAAAGCGGGCGATGAGGATGAATGCAAGCGAGAACATCACGAACGCGGCAATGAGGAAAAGCAACACCGCGAAGAACCCGACGAACCACATATTCCCTGCAGTGAAAATCTTTTTGTTCTGATCCAAACCGGCGTTATAGATGGTCTGGAGTCCGAGCTGCGCCATAATTTTATTCGAGATACCCTCGTTGTGGATGTTGGTGAGGTTGTAATCCACGGGCGTAGCGGGGCTCCCGCCGTTGATCTGGGTATAAAACTCCGTTGCGAAGAGATTCCCCGCGTCTATGACTGCCTCGCTGATGAAGAGCGAGAAGTTGAGGAAGATGGCGGCGACCAGGAGCACAGGGAGCATCTTCTTCCCGCCGCCGTACCAGTCTACATTGAGGATAGTGGTGATGCCGATGGCGAGGAAACCGAAGATGAGCACGATGTTGCCGACGTCGCGTAGGATGCGCCAGGCGGTGCCGATTGCAGAGAGGTGATTCACATAATTTCCCATCGTGACGACGGTGTAGTACATCGCGTTATCCAAAGTAATCGCCGCGACGCCGAGCAGCCACGCGAAGAGCCCCATAATGCGGGACATGATTGCGTCGTAGGAGGTGTCCTTATCAGCGAGAGTTGTTGTGTTGAGCGAAGTCGGAGTAGCGGCTGCGGCTGGGTCCGTGGTGCCGCCTCCCGCTCCACCAGTGAGGCCACTACTTAAGGGTGTGGTGCAAGTGCCGTCTGCGTTCGTGGAACCGCCCGGGCAGTTGACCCCGTTTGCTCCGACATTCGTCGCGACGCAAACACCGTTAGAGAGTGTGAAGCCGGCTTCGCACGAGATCGTGTCCGCCGCAAACGCCGCAGGCGCGAATGCGCCTGCGGCGATAAAGCAGAGGGCGAGGGCGAGCGGAGTGAATGAAGAAAAGCGTTTCATATTATTAGAAGACGAGGGCGCCGCAGGTGGGGCGCAGGCTTTGCGCGTTCGCCGCGATGAGATTCATCTGGTCCAGGGTCGAGCCGCCCGAGACCGTGAGCGAACCTTTCGGCGAAGCGACAGCGCCGCCGGTCTGCTGCGCATTGACCTGTGCTTGCGCCAAATCTCCGGCCGTAGGCGGCATCGCCTCAAGCGCCTGGAGGTCGGCGGTCAAGGCGCCGCCCGCGCCCGGGTCGGTGGAGGTGGCGTCCGCCTGTACCTTGAGCGCCATAGTCCGGAGGTTCTCGGCGTCGGTCTTCGCCTGCGCGGCGACGGAGATGACCGGTGCAATCTCGGCATCAAGCGCGGTCTGTCCAGCGCTCGCGAGAGAGGAACAGGAGGACATGAGGGCCGTCACGCCTGAGGAGGCGGTAGAGGCAGCGGTGGCGACGGTTTGCCACGCGGCTTCGTATTGATCTGCTCGATTGATCGCTGACTGCGCATAGGAAGAGGCGGAGCTGGTCGCTGCCGGGCCGCCCGCGCCGCCCGCCGGGTTCTCATTGGTATATTGATCGATAAAGGAGCGCCCGCCCGCGCCTAACTGCGAGACCCCGATGAGGCCGCCCGAGGAGCCGCCGAGCACGCTCGCGAAGATACTCTGCGCGAGGCTCCCCAACACTTCGTCAATCTCGTCGGCGGAGACGAGCTTCGCGACGTTGGAGCCGAGCGCGGTCGCGAGGTTGTCATGGATGACTGAGCCGGGCGTGTTGATAGTGCCCGGCGTGCCATCCGCGTTGGTGCAGGAACCGCCAGGGCCCGACGCGGGGACGCACACGCCCGAGGAGAGTGCGGATCCCGCGGGGCAGCTCGTAGTGTCGGCTGCGCCCGAAGAGGCGACGCAGACGCCGTCCACCATTGCGGAGCCGTCAGCGCAGGTGGCGCCACCTCCCCCAGGAGAGGGGCCGCACCAGGAGACGAAGCCGTGGCCCGCGTTATAATCGGCGACCTGTGCCCCCTGCGCCGCCGCAACGAGCGAGCCCAATTGACCATTCGCCCTCTGGTAGAGCGTGAAGGGATTGTTCTGATTCTGGGTCGTGAGCGAGAACCACGCGGCCACTCCGCCCTGCGACCAGTTGCCCGCGAGGAAAGATTGAATATTCGGGGAGGACTGCGAGAGCGTACACTGATTCTCCGCGAAGAAGCCGGCGAGGCTTGTCTGTTGCAAATAGTTAGTATGAAGGGAGGAGGTGATGGCGGAGGCGAAGGGCGAGTTAGAATTTTTTCCGAACTGCGCAAGGAAAGAGAGAGCCGTCGTATCTCCCGTCTTCTGCAGCGTGACGAGCAGGTTCTGCACGAACTGCGGCTGGCCCGTGCCGTTGCCCTTGCCGTTGACGAAGTTGACGACGCTACCGGTGATGGATTGGAGTGACTTCTGCGAGAGCGCCCATGCAATCGGGTCGAGCACGTACTCCTTGACGTAGAGCGAGTTGACGCCGGAGGCGCTGATGATACTTTGGGCGGCGGTGATTGTATTTTTCAACATTGAGGTAACGCCAGTGAAGGAGGTGTCGCTAATGATCTCTGCGTCAACGGCGTAGGCGGGTCGGGGAACAAGAACGAGCGAAGCGGAGAGAGCCGCGAGTGTGAGCACGACGAGCGAAAGGTTCTTCATGGCGCCGGGGTTGCTGCGAGAGCGGAGAAGAAACGCACGAACCCCGCGCCCGGCACGCCGGGCGCGGGGTTCACACCTGCGGCCGCATAGAGCGCGCCGATATTCTGGAACGCCCTGGTGAGCGCAGTGACCGCCTGGGGATATTGGCCAAGCGCAATCATCGCTGCGATAGGGTCGCTCGTGACGCGGGCGAAGTCGCTCGCGGCGCCCGCGATGCGCGCGAGCGAGTTCACGAGCGCGAGATTGGCGGGAGCGAGCTCTTGCGGGACGGGCAGCGCCGCGATGCCCGCGGCTATCGTGCGATACGCGCCGGCGATTTTTGTAATATTTTCGATTGCCGAGGAGTCGTCGTTCGTCACTGCGTCCTGGAGATACAAAAGCTCGCTCTTCGGGAGCTTCACCGAGGAGGCTCGGAGGATAGCCTCCGCGGATGCCGCATACGCGAGGAGGGCGTCGGCGCCCGAGTCTGTGGTACGCAGATCAGCGGAGGATTTGAAGTCAGGCGCGGGCGAGATGCTTGCGCTGAGATTGTTGATCGCCTGGGCAGCGAGTGCAGAGATCTGGCTCTGCGGGAGCGCGGCACCGTTGTTACCCTGCTTCGCCGCGAGATAGAGCGCGAAAAAGTTTTTCGCGAAGATATCGGTGAGCGTCCCTTCGGTAGGCGGCGTGAGGCCGAAGGCTGCGTAGTTCACGCCGCTTGTTGAGGGAGAAGGAGCGGGGGCTGTCGGCACCTCTGCGATTGCCTTGGGTACGATGAGGCCTTTAGCGACCGCGTCGCCATCGGTCATACCGAGACCGCGCGAGTCTGGGTTGTTTGGATCGGTGCCGTAGAGCGCCTCTTCCCAGTCTGGGAGGCCATCGTTGTCGGAGTCTTTCGCCGCAATAGCTTGGAGGAGGGCGGTCTCGGTGGACGCTTGAGCAAGGCTTGGAGAACCTAGGCCCCGCGCAAGCTCGTATGCACCGAAGATGAGTGCCGCAGAAAACGCCGTAGCGGCGAAGACGCGCCAGTTCCCTAGAATCTGGGCCATAGTACAAGACAAGTATAGCAGCCGTCCCGAGGCACGAGGGACGGCTGCTCCTGCTAGGTGTGCATTAGAGAAAGGCGAGCCAGTTGCTAAGCGGGAGATCCTCGGCGCGAGCCTTGAGAGGGACGAGCGAGGGATCAAAACCAGCTTCTGTGAGGTTGCGCGCCAAAAATTTCCGCTTGTGCGCGAAGCCGGCATGGAGAAGCGCGAAGAAGCGTCGCTCCGCTTCGGGCGACGGGAAGTTTTTGCGAGAAATGTCTCGGACCGCGAGCGCCGCAGAATCCACGTTGGGTGCCGGTTTGAATGCCCCGCGCGGGATAGTGAAGAGATACTCGGGTTCTCCGTACGCCTTCACCGAGAGCGAGAGGATGCTTTCTTTTTCTCCCCGACAAATCCGCTCGGCGACTTCCTTCTGCACTAAAAGCGTGATCGAGCTCGGCTGATTCGATGAGTCTAGAAATTTTCTGAATATTTCCCCGGTGAGGTAGTACGGGATGTTCGCGACGAGTGCATAGCCCTGCGGCAAGGTCGCGGCAGCGAACGCGCGGATGTCGCCGTAGATCAATTCCAGCCTCCCGCGCGCAATCTCGTCCGCGAATGTTTCTTTAAGTTTGGAAACGAGTTCTCTGTCCGCCTCAACCGCGACCACTCTGCCCGCCCGCGCCAAGAGCGGACGCGTGAGCATGCCAGTCCCGGGGCCAATCTCGAGCACGGTGTCGCCTGGCGCAAGTTTTGCGGCATCCGCAATTCGTTCCGCGATCTGCGGATGCATCAAAAAATTCTGTCCGAGCGATTTTCTTGCCCGCATGGGTGTAGAATACTGGCTGTATGAACAATCGCAAAATAAGTAGTCGCGGCTTAGAGAACAGCCGCGGAGCAATGTCTCGAGATTTACAGCACCGGATGAGCCGCGCGTTGCTCACCGAGGCAGGCCGCGGGCGTGTTAACGAGGCTCTGCAAGCCGCAGTTCGACACGTAGAAGAAACGCGGGGCTTACAGTATGGGATGCAAGGGCAGCATGTCGACTTGGCACGGCACTTTTTAGAAAAGAAATACAAAGCCAGACACGAGCTACAGCCCAAAGAAAGGGATCTTATAGAAACGTTAGTGAAAGACCACTTCGGTATTAAGAACGAACCGAACGCTGAGCCTACGCCCGAGCCAAAAAACGAAACGAAACCGGCGCCCCAACAAGAGGCCCCTTAGGCTTCGATAACCCGCTCGCCGTCGTTCTCGTCGTAGCGGATGAGCGAGCGATCAATATCCGCGAGGAAGGACGAGGGCTCGGAGAGGAAGTCGGTGCCATAAATCTTGCGGATGCGCGCGAGCGTCAGGTAGAGACGCTGCTTCGCGCGCGTCATCGCGACATAAAAGAGCCGTCGCTCCTCTTCTTCGTCGCGGTCTTCTTCTTGTGTACCTTGATGCGGGAATAATCCCTCCTCCATCCCGCTCACGAAAACCGTAGAGAACTCGAGCCCCTTCGCGGCGTGCGCGGTCATCAGCGCAACGCCTGTTTTTGTGGCACGGTCAAGCTCATCCTGGTCGCTCGCGAGCGCAGCCTCGGCGAGGAAGGCCGCGATGCCGCGTTTCCCGGGCTCGCGGTCGTGGCGCGCGGCCACCGAGGCAATCTCTTCGACATTTTCAAATCGCTCGCGATCGTCATCGCTCCCTTCCTCCACCATTATGCGATGCATGCCGCTCTTTTCCACCACAAGCCGCACAAATTCTGAGGGTAGTAATTTTTCGCTCGCTCGTGCGAGCTCCGCGATTACCGCCTCAAATGCCTCGACTTTCGCCAATTCTCCTGCCCGCAATTCAGTGCGCTTACCCGCGACGAGCTTGCCCAAGGTTGTGGGGCCGATGCCGCGCGGCGGACTCGCCACCGCGCGGATCCGATCGCTCTCGCGCGAGGGATCGAGCGCGAGGCGCACCCAGGCGAGCACATCCTTCACCTCTTTGCGTTCAAAGAAGCGCGTGCCCACCAATGTATACGGCACACCAAGGCGCAAGAGCCCCTCCTCGAGCGCGCGGGATTGGAAGTTGGTGCGGAAAAGCACTGCAATCTCCTCGGGCGCCATGCCCGAGCGCATCAGCTCGCGGATTTTCCTGCCGATCCAGCACGCCTCATCCTCGGCATTCAATGCGACATGCACCACGATAGGCTCGCCCTCGGGGTTGTCGGTCACCGAGCGCTTATCTTTGCGTTTTTTGTTCTCTGCAATGACGCGATTCGCCGCATCAACGATATTTTTGGTGGAGCGATAGTTATGCTCGAGGATAATCGTCTCCGTCCCAGGATGATCCTCTTCAAAGGTGAGCAGATTTTCAATGGTCGCGCCGCGCCAGGTGTAGATGGTCTGGTCGATGTCGCCGACGACGAAAAGATTTTTGTGTTTGGCGGAGAGGAGGTCCGCGAGCCGGGCCTGGAGCAGGTTGGTGTCCTGATACTCATCAATGTGGACGTAGCGCCAGCGCGCCTGCGCGAGGCCTCGCGCGTCTTCATGCTCCTCAAGAAGCTGGAGCGGCAGCGCGATCAAGTCGTCGAAGTCGAGCGCTCTTTCTTCTTTCAGTTTTTTCTCATACGCGCGCCAGACTTGGGCAAGGATGCGGCCGTTGAAGGTCCTGCCGCCTGACTTTTCCAAAAATTCCTCAACCCGTAAGCCTTCTCCCTTCGCGCCGCTGATGCGCGCGAGCACAGAGCGCGGCGAGAGATCCTTCGCGCCGACGTCGAGCGATTTCAGGATCGCCGCGATCGCTTTCTCCGAATCGGAGCGATCATAAATAGAGAAGAAGCGCGGCACGCCGATGCGCGTCCCGTAACTCTCGAGGAGCTCGCGCCCAAGACCGTGGAAAGTGGCGACGAGTGGAAGCCCGGGTGACGCGTCGCCCTCTCCAAGAAGTTTCCGGATCCTCTCGCGCATCTCGCGCGCGGCTTTATTGGTGAAGGTGACGGCGAGGATCTCGCGCGCGGGTACGCCGCTGCGGATAAGATGGTAGAGCCGTGTGGTCAGCACCCGCGTCTTCCCTGCTCCCGCGCCCGCCAAAACCGCGACGGGGCCCTCGGTCGCGAGTACCGAGCGCCCTTGCGCATCACTCAGCCCCTTGAGATATTCCACTCGCGCACTCTAGCACGTTGCCTCGAGGTGCCTTGTGCGCTAGACTCCGGAAGTCTACCGTTATGGAAGTATCCAAGAAACGGCTTAGGTAAGCTGTTTTTGTATTCGGAAGCGCGACCGCCCCCCAACCCACCCTATCGTCTTACTTGCCCTCGCCCTACTTTTCCTCGCCCCGCAGAGTGCTGCGGCCTTTTGGCCGTTCTCCTCGCCGGTGGATGCAGCGATGAACGATCTTATCCCGAGCTCCTCCGCCGCTGCTCTTTCGGCGCCCACCAACAGCAACGCGAACGCTGCACTACCAGTCGGTGTCACCCTCTCGGGCGGCTCAGCGCTGGTGGCGTACACCGGCCCGGCGGGAACAATCGCGGATGTCGCGAGCTCAACGCCCCCAGACCGCATTTCCGTCTATGAGGTGCGCCCAGGCGATACGCTCTCGGGGATCGCTGGGCTCTTCGGCGTCTCGGTCAACACGATCGTTTGGGCGAACAGCTTGGGGAGCGCCCGCACTGTGCATCCGGGCGACACGCTCATCATCCTGCCCGTGACCGGCATAGAGCGCACTATCGCGAAAGGCGACACGCTCAAGTCACTTGCGAAAAAGTATGGTGCGGACGCGATCGAGATCGCGGAGTTCAACGGCATTGATCCCTCCGCGCCGCTCGCAATCGGCGACACGCTCATCATCCCGGGCGGCGAACTCGCCGCCCCCGCCTCGACGCGCGCGAGCAGTGTCCGCGAACCGTACTTAGGTGGCTCGGGCGCGGAGCTCGCGGGTTACTTCGCCAATCCGCTCCCCGGCGCGCCCGTCACGCAGGGCATCCACGGTTGGAACGCCGTTGACCTCGGCGCTGCGAAGGGCACACCTATACACGCGGCTGCGCCCGGCGTCGTGATCATCGTGCGCAATAACGGCGGTTGGAATGGTGGCTATGGCAACTACGTCGTGATCTCAGACGACAACGGCACGCAGACTCTCTACGCGCATATGACCCACGCGGCCGTCTCGCCCGGCGAGGGCGTTTCCGCAGGGCAGGTCATCGGCTACGTGGGCGCGACCGGCATGGCGACCGGACCCCACCTCCACTTTGAAGTTCGCGGAGCGCGCAACCCCTTCGCCTCCTGTCCACTCCGCGCCATCTGCGAACCGCAGTAGCTTTTGTATAAAATAAAAAAGGCCGCCATCAGAGCGGCCGCTTACTTCAGTCCTTGTAGATGTAGGAGAAGGCGATTGGTGCGAGCGCGTATTTGAGCGCGGCGGTGATGATATCGACTCTGGAGATTTTGCCGTCGGAGAGACATTTCTGAACATCTTTGTCGTCTCCGCCCGTGAGCTCCTGAACGATCTTGCCGATTTCGGTTCCCCGCTCAAGCGCCCGCTCTACCATCCAGCGAGGGACTGGGAAGTAAGCGCCGACTGTGCAGGACTTCCAGCCGCGCTTAGTGAGAACGACAATGTAGGGGACATCAAACCAGCGCTCCGTAACCTCCACCAGCCCGCTCTCGACGCCGACAGCGAAGTCCGCTTCCGGGCGCTGCCCCATCGCCCTCTCCGCGCGGTTCTCGGCACCGAGCTGCATTTCCTTGAGACCAATCGGCTGGTCACGGACGCCTGAGGGCACGTCGCACGTTTGCAAGGTCGCGGTAATGCCGAGTTCGCGGAAGGCATTACAGACCGCGATGCCTTTCGTCATACTTTTTGACCCGAGGGCAACGATCTTTTGCTGAAACACTGATTTCTCCCTGGACAAGAGCGTATACAGAGCTGCCTCGTTTGTCCAAGATCACTCTAGCGATACGACTCCCTTGCGTCAAGCAGCTCCGCGATCCGCAACAGTCGATTATATTTCGCGGTCCGCTCGCCGCGCGCTGGTGCACCCGCCTTAATCTGCCCGACGCCAAGTCCTACCGCGAGATCGGCGATAGTCGTGTCCTCGGTCTCGCCGGAGCGATGCGAGACGATGCAGGCAAATCCGGCGCGCGTTGCCTCCTGCACCGCCTCAATCGTCTCGGTGACGGTGCCGACTTGGTTCGGCTTGATGAGAATGGCGTTTGCCACATGGAGCTTGATACCGCGGACAAGCCGATCCTTGTTGGTCGCGAAGAGATCATCTCCGACGATTTGAATTTTGCTGCCAAGTTTTTTCGTAAGAAGCTGGAACCCATCCCAGTCGTCCTCCGCGAGCCCATCTTCTATAGAAAAGATTGGATACTTCGCTGCCCACACTTCATATATCTTCACGAGTTCAGCGCTGCTAAGTATTTTCTTTTCCGAAGCGAAGTGATAACGGCTATCGCGGTAGAATTCCGTCGCGGCAGCATCGACGCAGAGTGAAACGTCTTTGCCGGGGACGTATCCCGCTTTCTCAATCGCCTCCACCAGAAACTCGAGTGCCGCTTCGTTGCTTTGGAGTTCGGGCGCAAAGCCGCCCTCGTCCCCGAGGTTGGTATTTAAATTCCGTTCCTCAAGAATTCCTCGCAGCGTGTGCACTATTTCTGCCCCCGTGCGAAGAGCTTCGGCAAATGTCTTCGCGCCGTGGGGCCACAGCATGAATTCTTGGAGGTCGGTGGAGCGACGCGCGTGCCGCCCGCCATTGAGGACATTTAGCATCGGGATGGGCATCCGCATCCTTTTCTCTGTGCCCGCGAGTCGAGCAAAATATGCAAAAAGTTCTATCTGTTCGCTGCGCGCTTTAGCATGCGCGAACGCCATTGATACGCCGAGAATCGCGTTGGCGCCTAACTTCTCTTTCGTTTTTGTCCCGTCCAGTTCGATAAGGGATTTATCGAGCGTGCTCTGATTAAATTCACCGCCGAGAATTTTCTCCCGAATTGCGTCATTCACATTCCCAACCGCTTTTTGCACGCCCCTGCCTCCGTAGCGCTTCCCGCCGTCGCGGAGCTCGCGCGCCTCATGGCTGCCGGTGGAGGCTCCGGAGGGTACGCTAGCCCTGCCGAATAACTTATCGCCTAAAACGATCTCGACCTCAACCGTCGGGTTGCCGCGAGAATCAAGAATCTCTCTGCCCCGGAGATTCGCTATCTTTGACATTCAAGACCATTCTAGCACCGGCTCTTATTCAAATCCGAACATGCCGCGGGGGCGGTACTGGAGCGCTTCGTGGATATGCGCGGGGGTGACAGAGTCCGCGCCGGCGAGATCCGCGATCGTGCGCGCGACCCGCATGGTGCGATGGAACGCGCGCGGCGAGAGTTTCATCCGCGCAGCTGCGCTCGTGAGCGTCTCCTTGGCGGTGAGCGTGAAGCCGCTCTTCTCGTCGAGCTCGCGGCCAGAGAGATGTGCGTTGGTCGCTCCCCTCTTCCCTGTTCGCCGCTCGGCCTGGGCGCGGGCCAAGAGGACGCGGCCGCGTACTGCCTCTGATGATTCTCCGGTCGCGAGTTTAGAAAGAGTTTCATGCGGGACGAGTGGCACCTCTATCCAGAGGTCAAGGCGATCAACAATCGGGCGGGAGATCTTGCGTGCCTGGCGCGCGGTAGCCCGCAGAGCAACAACCGCGTCGTCCGAGAGCGTGTCGGCCGGGTTCATCGCCGCGACGATCATGCAGTCGGCCGGGAAGGTGATGGTCGCACGAGCGCGCGAGACGGTGACGATCCGGTCCTCCAGGGGCTGGCGCAAGGCCTCAAGCGCGCGAGACTCAAACTCCGGGAACTCATCTAAGAAAAGTACGCCCTTGTGTGCAAGCGTGACCTCGCCTGCTTTAGGGAACGCGCCGCCGCCTACAATCGCAACATGTGAGACCGAGTGGTGCGGGGCTCGAAACGGCGGCCAGTAGACCGCTTCACCCTCCTTCAGGAGCCCGGCGGTGGAGTGGATGGCTGTCACCTCGAGCATCTCGTCGTTGGTCAGGGGTGGAAGGATGCCGGATAGTGCGCGGGCGAGCATTGTCTTCCCGGTCCCTGGCGGGCCGTAGAAGACGATGTTGTGCCGCCCAGCTGCGGCAATTTCCAAAGCCCGCTTGGCACTCTCCTGCCCCTTCACATCCTTCAGATCAATCGCGGGCGGGGGCGGCACCAGAGAACGCTCACGCGCGAGGAGCGGCAGTTTCTTTTCTCCTTTCAGGTGTTGGAGAAGTTCTGCGAGCGACTTGGGCGCATAGACGGCCACTTTCTCGGCGAGCAGGGCCTCGCGGGCATTCCCGGGTGGCACGAAGACCGTCTTCACTCCGCGGCGCTTCGCGGCGAGGACCTGCGGCAGGACGCCGCGGGTAGCGCGGAGCGTGCCGTCAAGCGCAAGTTCTCCGGCGAAAAGGACTTCTTCGGCGAGCGGCTTCAGATCGTCTGCGGCAATAAGATATGCGAGCGCGAGCGGTAGATCATAATGCGAACCTTCCTTTTTCAAATCAGCGGGTGAGAGCGAGAGGATAATTCTTTTATTCTGCTGTTTGGGCGACTTGTAGCCCGAGTGGCGTATCGCTGCAGAGATCCTGTCGCGTGCTTCCTCCACTGCTTTGTCCGCGAGGCCGACGACCGCGAAGGAATGGAGCCCGCGAGTGAGGTCCGCCTCCACGCTCACCAGCTCTGCGACTGCGCCGACCGGCTGGGCCGCGAGCGTCTTCGCGTAGCCATGCTTCAGCAATAGACTCCGCGCCGCCGGAGGCGGCGCGGGGGTCGGCTTCTGATCGGCGACATCAGCCACGGTGCGCAGTGCAGGTCGCGGCAGCGGGGTCGGCGTCGAGGCGCGCCTTTTCTATTTTCCCCCCACAGACGCTGCAAAGCCCGTACGTGCCCTTTTCTATTCGCGCAAGTGCGGCGAGCACCGCGTCGTAGCGGGCTTCGAGGTCGCGCAGGATGCCCTCATTATTTTCAAAACTCGTGATCGTGAGCGCCTGATCAATGGTGTCGGCCTCCACGCCTGTCTCGCTGCCGACCGGCTCGTAGTCGCCTGGCACGCGCGGATTCTTGCGCCCGACGTTCCCCATGCCCGCTTCCAATTTTGCCTTTTCAGCTTCCAGCCGTTCCTTATAGTGCGGGATATTCATCCGGCGCATCATAGCAGAAATCATTGCGAAGAGCGCGACGTCGCGAGTCGCCGCAGAATCTCGGTGAACGCCGCCTCGTCCCGCGCGATGATGAGGGTTCGCTGATCCCAGTAGCCGTAGACGAGGATCGTGCGCGCGAAGGAGTCGCGATAGATGCGCGTGTCGTGATTCGCCACTACCACGTCACGAAACCCGCTTGTCCCGAGCGCGGCGGGTGCAGTTGCGGTTGCCGTGGTCGTTGCGACAACTGGCGCAGGATACGGTGGGAAGAAGAGTCCGAGATCGCGCGGCAGGTGGACCTCCCACGAGAGCATGCCCGCGAAGGTCTCGCCGTAGGAGGCGACCGAGAGAATAAAGAAAGGCGATTGCATTCCGGAGACATTCACGATGCCTGCGATGCTGCCCGAGGCATTTATATTCCGCAACAAAACATCAGGCGCAGGCAACTGAAGCGCCGAGAAAACGCTGCGATCGGTGGTGGTCGCTCCTGCAAGCGAGAGTAAACGAACAGCGCCCGCGGCCACAGAGCGCGACACGGACTGTACAATACTCTGCGCAAGCGCGGCACCGCTGCCGTCTACTTCAGCACGTTCGTCGACGAAAATCGGTGCGGCGATCACTGGCGTGAGCGCGACTGGCGCTCCGGAGACCATGTAGTTTGTATAAATATAGTAGGTGCTCCCGCCGCCAACGACGAGCAGGAGTACCCCTGCAAGCGTGTAGAGCAGGCCGCTACGGCCCCGCGCCGGCGCTTCTTTTGCCGGCGCTTCTTTTGCCGCGTCCTGTTCGGCCGCGAGCACCGTAGCGGTCGAGGCGCCTGTATCTTTTACTCGTGTAGAAAAATCCGCGGAGTATGTCTCAATCGGGGACGGGCCCGTAGGCCTCGGGGGCGGTTGCGGCGCAAGCGGCGGCGAAGCGGACTTCGCAAGGGGGGTGGGCGGCGGCACTGGCGAGGCCTCGATAAGCCGCTCGACGGGCGCGCGCTCCGGGAGCGGCGCAAGGTCAGGCTTGCCTCCCTGCTTCAAGGTCTCGATATCGCCCTCAAGCGTGCGGATATATTTCTTCGGCGCATCGCTCGGCATGGGAACTTCTGTCATGCGCCTATACTAGCGCACCTCGCGGGAGTGGAGGCGGAGTTGTCCGTCCCGAAGGGACTCCTTAGGAGCGCGTAGCGATAGTGTAGCGCTTCGGGTCCTCGCACATGTCGGTGAAGGCGTGCGCCGCCTCCTTAAGCTTCGCGGAGGAGGATTTGCCAAACGAGATGACCTCCACCTGGCAGCCCTCGTTCATGTCAAGATACTGGATCAAGGGAATGAAATCGCCGTCGCCGGTCGCAAGTACGACCGTGTCGAGCTTAGGCGCGAGCTTCACCGCGTCGATCGCGAGCCCGACATCCCAGTCCGCTTTCTTGGTGCCGTCGGCGAAGACCTGAAGATCCTTCACTTTGGTCTCGATACCTATCTTGGTGAGCGCCTCAAAAAAAGCACTTTCTTCGCCGCTCTCTGTTTTGATGACGTAGGCGATTGCACGCACGAGTGTGCGGCCGCCGACCGCCTCTTCAAGGATTTTGGCGAAGTTGACGCGCGCTTTATAGAGGTGTTTTGCGCTGTGATAGAGGTTTTGCGTGTCGATGAAAACTCCTACGCGTTGCGCTGGATGTTTAATAACTGCCATAAAATAAGGTTATAGAAAACGAGAATATTAAAACTTTTCTGCCCCCGACCCCTCCCGGGGTCGGGGGCATTCATAACTATACCACTATTTCTTGAGCCCCAGCTTCTTGATGACGGCACTGTAGCGGCGTTTGTCATTAGTCTCTAGGTAGCGCAGATGAGTACGGCGGTCAGCGACCATCTGGAGGAGACCCCGGCGGGAGTGGAAGTCCTTCGGATTTTTCTTCAGGTGTTTGGTGAGATCGGTAATCTGACGCGAAAGGAGCGCGACCTGGACCTCCGGCGAGCCGGTGTCCGCATCATGCCGCCCGGAATTCTTAATGATTCCGGCCTTTTTCTTCGTAGTAAGCATTGCCAAATAATCTACCATGCCTTGATTATTTCTGCAAGTTCTGCGTAATCGCCGAGAAATATTGTGCGAAACGGATGCTATCCTTATTTTATGAACGCTGAGGCGGCGAAGCGGCAGTTTCTAGAATATATCGAGATCGAGCGCGGGCGCGCGGTGAAAACGATCGAAAACTACGACCGCTACCTCACGCGCTACTTCGCCCGGATGAAGATTGGGCGCATCGCGGACATCACGGAGGAGAGCGTTCGCGAGTTCCGGCTCTGGCTCAATCGCCAACCCGGGGCTCGCGCCAACGGTGTCCCTTCGGGAATGAAGCGCCGCACGCAGAACTATTACCTCGTCGCGCTCCGCGCCTTTCTCAAGTTTCTCCGCAAGCGCGGCGTAGACTGTATCTCCCCCGAGCGCATCGAGCTTGCGAAGGTTCCGGAGCGCTCTCTTGACCTCATTACTCCGGCCGAGCTTGGTCGCCTGCTCCGGGCCGCTGACGGGAGCGACCTCAGGTCGCTTCGTGACAAGGCAATTCTTGAGCTTTTCTTCTCCACGGGGCTCCGCGTCTCAGAGCTCTGTGCACTCAATAGCGATCTCAATCTCTCCCGCGACGAGTTCTCGGTCCGCGGCAAGGGCGAGAAGGTGCGCGTTGTCTTCCTTTCCCCCGCTGCCAAGAACGCGGTCATTGCGTATCTGAAGGCGCGCAAGGATATGGAAGAGGCGCTCTTCGTCAGCGTCCCGCGGGGCTCCAAGAGCCCAACCCGTCTCAGTCCCCGACTGATAGAGCTGATGATAAAAAAGTATGCGGCGAAAGCTGGTATCACAAAGAAGGTCACGCCACACGTGCTCCGCCACTCTTTTGCAACAGACTTGCTCTCAAACGGCGCCGACATCCGCTCGGTCCAACAGCTCCTCGGCCACGCCTCCATCAACACGACCCAAATCTACACCCACGTCACCGACACCCACCTCCGCGAAGTCCATAAGAAGTACCACTCTCGTACTCAACACTAAGTCCCACTCGATAGGGAATGTTCGGACCTGGATGGGGCAAAGAAAAGCCGCCTCCAACGACTTTTCGTTGTGGCGGTGATTAAGCTGCGATCGGCACCTCGTAGATTTTGGGAAGAACCCAATCCGGCAGAAGCAAAGAGCGATTGAACATCCTCGCTACCCATGCGATGGCGTCGTAGCAACTGCCCATGACTTCGTCGTGGCCATATTGATACGCCACTTCGAACTGATGGGATTCGCATTCACCGCAGTCGCAGCGGTAGTTGTCGCTGGCGTTATGGTCCGAGAAACGAATCCTCACAAGTTTGCCGTGGGGTTTGTCCTCCCAGATCTCCAAATACTCTGACTCAGAGAGTCGGGACGGTTCCCAGCGGGCAATAAGTGCCATGTGCTCACAAACGCGCCGTACGATTTTGGCGCGTCTGCATGCGTGTTCTGGACGAAGGTCCTCGAAGTACATCCGCGCCTCCTGCGCTGGCGTTAATCCAAAAGTAAGATACTATAACCATACAAATCTGTCAAGATTAGCGCTCCGCTGGCGTGACTCGAACCAACCGACATTTGCGTTATAGAATAAGCGGATGCGGATTATTTCGTGGAACGTGAACGGGATACGGGCGGTGCACCGAAAAGGAGAGTTTTTGCCCTTTATTAAAAAATATAAGCCCGATATCCTGTGCCTGCAGGAGACCAAGGCCCTTGAACACGAATCCCCCATTGACTTGCCGGAGTACGAAGAATTCTGGAACTCGGCCAAAAAGAAGAAGGGCTACAGCGGGGTCGCGATTTTTACCAGGCGTACCCCCGAAAACGTCCTTTTCGGCCTCCCCGAGGACTTGGTGAAGAAGCACAAGCTTGCCGAGGATGGCTACGGCGACCCGAATGAGGAAGGTCGTGTTATCGCGGCTGACGTTGGAGATTTCTACGTCGTGAGCGTCTACACGCCAAATGCGAAAGACGATCTCTCGCGCCTCGCGCTCCGTCACAAGCGTTGGGATCCTGCTTTTCTTGCCTACATGAAGCGGCTGGAGGAAGAGAGGCCCATTATATTCTGCGGCGACCTCAACGTCGCTCACACGCCGGAGGATCTCGCCCATCCCAAGGAAAATGAGGGCTTGGAAGGGTTCACCAAGGAAGAGCGCGAGGGGGTCGATCAGATAATTTCGGCCGGCTTCCTGGATACTTTCCGCCTTTTCCACTCCGGTAATGACCACTACACTTGGTGGAGCCACTGGGCGAACGCGCGAGCGCGCAACGTCGGCTGGCGCATCGACTACATCTTCGCGAGCAAGACGCTCAAATCGAAAATAGAAAAAGCGGAGATTCTCCCCGAAGTTATGGGCTCCGACCACTGCCCCGTTTCGCTCACCATTTCATAAAG
Source organism: Candidatus Kaiserbacteria bacterium (assembly GCA_016194455.1). Classification (GTDB taxonomy): domain Bacteria; phylum Patescibacteriota; class Minisyncoccia; order Phycocordibacterales; family Phycocordibacteraceae; genus C7867-001. The sequence goes on from JACQBN010000018.1 coordinate 24,806, forward strand.
GACATTTTCTATCGGACATTTTGACTTCGCTCAGTGCAGACACTTATCCACATCATGTCCTTTACAATGTCCTTTAGATTGCTAACATTGTCCTTGAGAGTTCTTTCTTGCTCTTTGCCATCAGTGCGTTTCTAGCGTTGGTGCCTGCCTTCGTCGGCGACGTGTCGCCCTTGACTGCTTGGGCACGGCCTCCTTCTCTGGAGCGCTGTGCGAAAACAAAGATCGCCCACCCTCTATGTGCTGGAGGACCATCAATTTGCCCTCTCTCCTATTTCACCTCTGGCCGCCACTTGGGCGGTCTTTTTGCATCTAGCAAACGTGGTGTTTTTCCATTATCTTCTGGACTTCTGCGTCCTCCCTTTCTTCCCTTTTGCTCTTCCCGGACTCGCCGAGTGCCTTGAGATCAGTATCAGATAACGTAAGTAAATGCTTAGCTTTTTCGTCTAAATGCGGCTCCGTATTGAGTTCCGGCTTCTCCAGGACTTCTTCGAGGAGCGCATTGAGGACCCAGCCGATCCTCGGCCCAGGTTTCACGTGGAACATATCCATGATGCGAGTGCCATCAGTCTTGAGCATTCCCACAGAAATCGGGTCTCGAAGCGCCTGGTCCACCATCGCCATATACTTGCGAAGGCGAAAGGGTTGTTCCTTTGGCCTCCCAGTGCCGATACGGTCGCAGATGCGAAGTTTGAGCAAATCATCTATGTTTTCCTTGCCGACGTTGGTAATCACTCGGCGAACTGCAGAGAGCGTGATCTGCTCTGGGTCTGAGAAGAACATGTGCCATCGGACAAGCTTTACTGTCTTTTCTATTGTTTCACGTGGAAACTTGAGGTCCTCCAAGGCGGCTTTTGTTACACGTGAACCAACAACGTCGTGGCCATGGAAGGTCCAGTCTTGTTTTTCATCAGACCACCGACGGGTTTCTGGCTTTGATATATCGTGAAACAGCCCCGCGAGCCTTATAGCAAGGCTCCAATGCTTATCAGCCGCGTGTTGCATGGTCCGCATCAAGTGGCCGAAGACGTCGTAACTATGAGCCTGATTCTGTTCAACGCCTATGCCGCGGACGAGATTCGGCGAGATATACTCCAGGATTCGAAGCTGTTGGGCGAGAACGAGCGCCACCATCGGCTGCTCCGACTGAAGTATACGGACAAGCTCGTCCCGAACCCTTTCACGTGAAACATATTTTAAATTCTTTGCGTTCTCGCTGACTGCCTTCGCTGTCTCTCCGTCTATACCGAAACCGAGCTCGGCGATCAAGCGAACGGCGCGCAACATTCGCAGGGCGTCTTCGTTGAAGCGTTCTAAAGGACGTCCGACAGTACGGACTATTTTGTCCTTTATGTCCTTTTGTCCTTTATATGGGTCTATCAAATGTCCTTTAGATTCTTCGAGAGCAAGCGCGTTGATGGTGAAGTCCCGTCGAGCCAGATCGTTTTCAAGGGAGACACCGAAGGTTACTTTGTCCGGCCGACGCTTGTCGCTGTAGCTGCTCTCGGCGCGGTAGGGAGTGACCTCTACTATCGCGAGTGTCGAGTCCTTTGAACCGGTCTTGACGCCCACGGTGCCGTAATCGTTCTCGTAGAATGAGTCGGGAAACGCTGCCTGAATTTGCTCCGGGGATGCGTTTGTGGTGACGTCCCAATCCCTAGGCACTCGGCCAACGATTAGATCGCGTACGCAACCTCCCACAAGGTAGGCCTCGTGGCCTTTGTCGCGGAGTACACGGGCGATCTGGGAGACTTCTTCCGGAATGTGAAAACGCATGGCGTGATAGTAGCATGTGGCGTAGTATTGGCGTACGCCCCGATGGTGAAATGGATATCACAACTGACTTCGGATCAGTTATTCTGGGTTCGAATCCTGGTCGGGGCACCAGCCAGTATGCTATAGTCGTGCGCGTACTGCGGATATGGTTTAGTGGTAGAATGCGTCCTTGCCAAGGACGAGACGGGAGTTCGATTCTCCCTATCCGCACCGCGTTTCTGCTCCAACTCAGCTGTGTATAAACCTGTGGACGAGGGGGATAAAGGACATTCTAGAACTGCCGGAGTCCGTTAGATACCAAGCAAATGAGCCATATTTCTAAAGGTCATGAATTTGTCTGCTAAAAATAGAAAGGAAATCGGTGCGCTCGGCGAGGCGGTCGCCGCAGAGTATCTGCAGCGGCATGGCTTCTCCGTGAAGGATAAGAACGTGCTACGGAAAACCGGCGAGCTCGACATTGTCGCGCTTGAGGGCGACACGCTCCACTTTGTGGAGGTGAAGACGGTGCTGGCGGAAGAATTCCCTGATGAGGAGTTCGCACGCGACGACTACGACCCCTCCTTGAACCTCCACGAGGCGAAGGTGCGCAAGGTCGCGCGGACGGGAGAGTGGTATGCGCTTGAGAAACGTTGGGAGGGGGAGTGGCAAGTGGACGGTTGTCTGGTTTGGCTCCGGCGGCGAGACGGCCGCGCGCGCGTCCGCTATCTGCCACAGATCGTTTGAGGTGCTAAAGTGCGTGAAACCCTTCCATCTCGGCCAGGGTAGACGGGGCGTTGTGTAACGGTAGCACGCGACCTTTGGGAGGTTGTAGTCCGAGTTCGAATCTCGGCGCCCCGATGACTAGTGGAGACTGGTGGTGATGAGCGCCTCAAGCGCGGGGATTTGCGATGCGAAGGCAGCCGCAGAACTGACGGGAGATCCGGCGAGAAGCGTCTCGAGTGTGGAGCCGGTCTCTTCGGCATATGCGCGCTGAATATAAGCGGCGGTGATGGCGTTGACGTTGCGGGTGTCGGTCGCGCCCTCGACCGTACTCGTGGTGATGGTGGCCGCAAGCTCTCCCGCGGCGTCCGCGACGCCGCCGCCTGAGGATCCTTCCTGCGCCGCGGCTGAACCGCCAAGCGCAAGCACGTCAGGGGTGTCGGTCGTGAAGGTGAACACCTGCTTCACACTGCCGAAGACGATAGTGGGGAAGAGGGTTGATTGTATCTGACTTGGATCAAGAAACTGCGCACCATAGGAGGCGATGGCAACGGGTGAGTCGGGTGCAAGAGCCGCATGGTCAAGCACAATCGCAGGGAAATTCGTTGAGAGTACGGTCCCCGGAGTACTGTTACTGGTGGTGAGTGGAGTTGAACCAATAATCGCCAGGAACGCGTAGTCGTGTTCGCCGTCGCCCGCGGGAGAGGACTCAGTAAGGACGCTCGGGTTTGCGCTCAGCCATGCGCGAGAAATGAACATGAGCGCAGCGCGGTAGCGATCGACTGCTGGGCTCCCGGTGCGCAGCTCACAAGAGACGCTGTGGTCCGCGAGGAGGAAATACTGCGCGACGTGCGCGTTGGTGAGTACAATGCCGCTTGGCGTAATGATGACCCCGCTCGCGGAAATGGACTTGATGGGGGAGCCCGCAGGCGCGTAACAGACGATATTGACGAGCGCGGCGCGGAGCGCCGCGGCAGCAGCATCAAGCGACACGTTGCCCGAAATGGGAGTCACCGGGGGTAGCGCAAGAACTGGAGCGCTCACCGGCTTCAAAGTGGCGGACTTTTTATGCGCAGGGGGAGCTGCACTTGCGGTTGCTCTGTTTTCCGCGCCTGGCAGGAGCGGGATTGTGCCTGGCAGCAAATTCTCAATCGTGATTGCCGGGCCACCAGTGCCGGAAAGTACGGTCAGGGTGGAAGAGGCGCTCCTCCCGGCAATGGGCGCCGAGGTGACGGGCGCGATGCGCAGTAGTACGCCGATCAAGAGCACAAAGAAGAGGGCTGCGATGATGCCCAAATACGGGAAGAGCCGCATGGCGCTAACGCTACTCTAAAAATGGTATTCTCGCACTACGCGGGATTAGTTTAATGGTAGAACGTCAGTTTTCCAAACTGAGAGCGGGAGTTCGATTCTCCCATCCCGCACATGGAACCGCTTGCCTCGAGGATACGGCCGACAACCATTGCGGATATGGTGGGGCAAGAGCATCTCGTCGGAGAAGGGAAGCCCCTCCGGGTCGCTATAGAGAAGAAGCATAAATTCTCATTCATACTCTGGGGGCCGCCGGGCTCGGGCAAGACGACACTCGCGCGTATTTACGCGCGGGCGTTGGACGCTGAGCTTTTTGAACTCTCCGCTGTCTCGGCGGGCAAGGACGACATCAAGAAGATAGTTGCGGCGAAGACAAAAAAAGACAAAGTGCTCTTCCTCGATGAGATACATCGCTTCAACAAGGCCCAGCAGGACTTCTTACTACCCTTTGTGGAAAGTGGCGAGCTCACCTTGATCGGCGCAACGACCGAGAACCCTTCTTTTGAAGTCATCGCGCCTCTCCTGTCGCGCTGCCGCGTCTTCGTGCTCGAGCCACTTTCGGAGGAGGCGCTTCGCGCTATCGTAAAACGCACGAAGCTGAAAGTGGACGAGAAAGCGTTTGACTGGTTACTCGGCTACAGCAACGGCGACGCCCGGAAGGCACTTGGGATGCTCGAGGGCGCAGAGAGTTTGTATGGCAAAGTCACAGTTGCGACGCTAAACAGCGCGCTTGAGTCGCCGCACCTGCGCTACGACAAGAAAGGTGAGGAGCATTACGACACCATCAGTGCGTTTATTAAGAGCATGCGCGCGTCGCAGGCGGACGCTGCGCTCTACTATCTCGCGCGGATGGTCGCAGCAGGGGAAGATCCGCTTTTCATCGCGCGCAGAATGGTCGTCTTCGCTTCCGAAGACATCGGACTCGCCCAACCCACCGCCCTCGTGGTCGCGAATGCCGTCTTCAGAGCGTGCGAGACGATTGGCTACCCCGAGTGTGCTATCAACCTCGCGCACGGCGTCGCGTACCTTGCGCAAGCGAAAAAGAACCGCTCCGCCTACGACGCTCTGCGCGCCGCGCAGGCAGACGTGCAGGCGTCGGGCAATCTCCCCGTCCCGAAAAAACTCCGTAACCCAGAGACAAAACTCATGAAAGACCTCGGCTACGGTACCGGCTATCAAAAATATGACCAAGAATCCTATTTGCCCGACAAGCTCACAAAGAAAAAATACTTGAAATAACTAACGAGCGGCAAGGCGCTCGAGAATCGCGGACTCGTCCACGTCGTCGCGGGCGAAGCGCTCCCGCTGCGTCTTCATAATCGGAATCAAGAAGTCAGCGCTCTGCCACTCAAGAATACTCTGGCCCTCCGCGTCGCTCATATCGCGTCTGACACCGGCGTCCTTCTCGTAGGTGCAGAGGAAGTAGAGCGTCGTTTTTTCAAAAGGGAAGCGTTCGCCGGGCGTCCGTTCGTCGTAGGGCGTGGAAATGATAGCGCCGAGGTAGTCGTCGAGGGTGGCCACAGCGTTGAACTCCTCAGCGAGCCCGCGCGCGAGCGCGGCTTCGAGCGTTTCGTTCGGCTCCAGCGTCTCGCGCATAAGAATATATAAGTCGGTAACACCGATGCTCTTCCAGAAGCCCTTCGTGACGTCCTTGGGGAAGTGGTGGACCCTGATGAGGCTATCGGCGTTCCTCATCACGGCGCCTACCGAGATATGCTGCGGGTGTTCCTTGCCGCCCTGGAAGTAGTTCATACGGTAATCATAGCAAACAGCGCGGCGCCCCTGGCGCCGCGCTGTTTTTGAGCACCAAATTACTTGACTGCGTCTTTGAGCGCTTTGGCCGCGCGGAACTTGGCCGTGCGGCTTGCTGCGATGTGGATCGTCTCGCCGGTGCGGGGGTTCCTGCCCTCGCGCGCAGGGCGCGCCTTGGTAACGAAGATGCCGAGGCCGGCGATCGAGACCTCGTCGCCTGACTTGAGCCCCTTCGTGATGCTCTCGATCATCGTCTCGACTGCGCGCTCCGCGTCGGCCTTGGTGGAGCCGAGCACTTCCTGCACCTTCCCCGCGATATCTGCTTTGTTCATGAATATCGGCTAATTGCTAATCCCGCGGCCTGTGCGGAGCGGGGCAACAGAAAGTATAGGAAATGCGCCGTTTTACGCAATGGGGGTGTGGATAACGCAAAAATCAGCGCGCAAACTCAACGACGCGGTTCTCGCGAATGATATTTACCTTGATTTCTCCTGGGTACTTAAGCTCTTGCTGGATCCGCTCGGCAATCGCCCGCGCCATCTTGTGCATCGCGAGATCGGAGACCTTGCCGGGGTTCACGAAGATCCGCAGCTCGCGCCCGGCCGAAATGGCGTAGACCTTCTCCACCCCCTCGAAGGCTTTCGCGAGGCGTTCAAGGTCCCCGAGGCGCTCTAGATAGCGCTCAACGGTATCGCGCCGGGCACCCGGTCTTCCAGCTGAGATGGCGTCCGCGACCTGGACGATGACCGACTCTGGCGTTTCATAGGGATACTCCTCGTGATGCGACTGCATCGCCTGGATGATCCGCTTGTCGACGCCGAACTTCTCCAAAATGCGCCGCCCTATTTCCACATGCGTGCCCTGGACCTCGTGATCCACCGCCTTGCCGATGTCGTGGAGGAGGGCGCCGGTGCGCGCGACGAGCGGGTCGGCTCCCAGCTCGGTCGCGAGCATGCCGGCGAGGTGTGCCATTTCGATCGAGTGCTGGAGCACGTTCTGGCCGTAGCTGGTGCGGAAGTGGAGACGGCCGAGAAGCGCGATTAACTTCGGGTCAAGCCCAACGACGCCGGCCTCGTACGCGGCGGCTTCACCCTTCTGCCGCACGATCTCAGCGACATCGGCACGCGTCTTCTCCACGACTTCTTCAATCCGTGCGGGCTGGATGCGGCCGTCGAGGATGAGCTGCTCGAGCGCAAGTTTTGCAATGTGGCGGCGCAAGGGATCAAAAGAGGAGAGTGTGATCTTGTCCGGCGAATCATCAATGAGGACATCCACGCCGGTGACGCGCTCAAAGGCTTTGATATTGCGGCCCTCCTTGCCGATAATCTTTCCTTTCATCTCTTCCGAGGGGATGGCGACTGCAAGCGACAGTGTCTCGGCGTTGACCGGATTCCCCAACCGATGGATCGCGCTCGTGAGAATGCTGCGGGCCTTTTCCTCGAGCCGCTCGCGGCCGTGGGCCTCGAGCTTCTGGAGCCGCGACAGAATTGCCTCTTCGTGGGCGATCTCGACCTCCTTCATCAGCTCTCCATACGCCTTGTCTGCCGAGATATTCGCAATCTTCCCGAGCTCCTTGGTGCGCTCTTCAATGAGTCGCGAGGCGCGGGCCTCACGCGTTTTGATCTCATTTTCCTTGGCGTCGAGATCCCGCTGGCGCGCGTCCAGATATTCCTCACGCGAAGCGAGGCGCTCCTCGGTCTTACTCACCTTCTCTTCCCGTTCCTCGAGAGGCGCGAGGCGCTCGGTCTCGATGACTTCCCCACGATACGTTGCCTCGGCGACAATTTTATTCGCCGCCTCCTTGGCCTGGAGCAGCTTTTGTTTGATCTCCAACTCCAAAGAGCCTCGCTGGGCGAGGCCGATCAAAACGCGCAGCACATACCCAAGCGCGATGCCGCCGGCGCCCGAGAGCGCAAGCAGTATGAGAACGATTTTGAGTGACATACGCCCGTTTCGTTAGCCCGCTCCGAGCTATCGGGAGCGAGAACAAGGTCTAAAAGAAAGGAAGAGTGGTGGGGCGATCGTGTCAGCCAATCAGTGGAGCGGTATGAAGGAAATGTACCACAAACAGACTACTTATACACCTGGTCGACGATGCCGTATTTCTTGGCGTCCTCGGCCGTCATGAAATAGTCGCGATCCACGTCCTTAGCGATCTTCTCGAGCGGCTGGCCCGTCGTCTTGGCGAGAATACGGTTGGTGCGGTCGCGCTGCGCAAGGATGTGTTTGGCACTTATTTCAATGTCGGAGGCCTGGCCCTCTGCGCCGCCGTGGGGCTGATGAATCATGACCTCCGCGTGGGGGAGCGCGAAGCGCTTCCCCTTCGCGCCCGACGCAAGAATGACGGAACCCATCGAGGCCGCCATACCCACACAGACCGTTACAATGTCCGGTTTCACGTGGTTCATGCTGTCGACAATTGCGAGCCCGGAATGGATGTAGCCACCGGGAGAGTTGATGTAGAGCGAAATATCTTTCTTCGGGTCTTCGGACTCGAGGAAGAGGAGCTGGGCAATAACGAGGTTCGCGACGCCGTCGTCGATCGGGCCGCCCAGAAATATGACGCGATCCTTCAGGAGGCGAGAATAAATGTCGTACGCGCGCTCGCCGAACTGGCTCTTTTCAAGCACCATCGGGATGAGCATGTTGGCACGGGGTTCTGTTTTCGTATTCATAGATGCGAAGAGTGTAGCAAAGAAATCCGCGGAGTCAAAGAAAACGCGGCGCAAAGCGCCGCAGTTCGTTGTATCAACAGTGCGCGTGGGGGGCGAGGCGTTCCTTGAGTTTCTTTTGGGCACGGCGGCGCTCGTATCCCCGGCCGAGCTCGAAAGATTTTTTGGCAATCGCATTCAGCTCGCGAGCCAAATCATCATTGCCGAATAGCTTCCAGATTGCTTCAAAATATTCCACATCCACGGGGATTTTCGTCATCCGGGCCACAGGACCCCCATTGTATTCCTTGGGAGGATACGGGAACACGATAATTCTAGCGATGCCTCCCTCGTGCTCTCGGTCTTCAGTGAGAACGACTGTCCACTTCGGCATTGGTTTCTCCCTTGTGCCGTTCCAGAGACACCCTACGCCCGCGCGTGCCGCGAGTCAAATATTCAAACTAATACGTCGTGGTGGTTGCGGAGGGAAGCGGAGTGATTGCACGCTCTTGCGCAATCCGCTTGCCCCAGGCATAAAAGGCGCCGATCGTGATCATCAAAACGATGATCACGATAGAAATGATGACTCCCCAGGACTGTTGCTTGGAGGTGGGCATCGGCGGCAAGGGGAGCGGAGCATCCATGGGGGCTTATTTTACTCGTCTTCTGCGGACTTGTCGCGCGACTCTTCCTTATCAACGATGGAGTTGTCTTCGCTCGCGGTGAGCTCCTCCTCGGCGGAGAGTTCGGTGATCTCTTTGGGCGCCTCGGCTGGGACGGTGTCCTCACTCTCGGCGGGCATCACGCCCGCCTCCTTCGCGAGCGCATCGGGATCGGCGGCCTCGGCAACCGCGGCGGGTTCGTCGGGTACGGTGACTGCTTCCCCGTCGCTCTCGGCGATCTCGCTGCCGCCGGTGGAAACGATGTCGATGTTCCAGCCCGTGAGCTTCGCGGCAAGGCGGACGTTCTGCCCGCCCCGCCCGATCGCGAGCGATTGCTCGTCCTCCGAAACGGTCACTACTGCGAGATGATCCTTCTCATTGAGCTCCACCGAGAGCGGGGTCGCGGGCGAGAGTGCTTCTTTAATAAAGTCCTTCTGGTCCTCGGACCACTCAATAATATCAATGCGCTCGCCGCCGAGCTCGCTCATCACGGTGGAGACCCGCACGCCGCGCTGGCCCACCAGGGAGCCGACCGGATCCACATGCGGATCGAGCGAGGCGACCGTTATCTTGGTGCGGCTGCCGGGCTCGCGCGCGATGCCCTTGACCTCGAGACTTCCTGCGGCGAGCTCGGGTGCCTCCTGTTCAAAAAGCTTCACGACGAACTTCGGGTGCGCACGCGAGAGTCGCAGGTAGACCCCGCGGAACCCTTCTTCAACATTGTAGAGATATGCCCGGATGCGCTCGCCGGGCCGGTAGCGCTCGCCGGGGATCTGCTCCTCGTAGGGGATGAGGCCAGTCGCCCTCCCAAGGTCGACAAAGATCGCGCCGCGCTCCATGCGCTGCACGATGCCGCTCACGATCTGCCCTTTCTTCTCGCCGAACTCTTCGAGCATCGAGAGTTTCTCTGCCTCGCGGACTTTCTGGATCACCGTCTGCTTCGCGGTCTGCGCCGCGATACGGCCGAAGTCCTCCTGCGGCTCCAGGGGAAAGACGATTTCGTCACCTAAGGCGGCGCCGCGCTTCATCAGCTTGGCATCAGCGAGGAGAATGTGCTTCTCCGGGTCAAAGCGCGGGAGCTGTCCTTCCTCTACGACCTCCTCTTCGTGGAAGTGGTGTGGGTGCGTATCGGGAACTTCCTCGCCCTCCTCGGGGAAACGCACAGTGGTCTCGTCGACGACGGTCTTCACCTGTTCGAAGGAGACGGTGCCGGTGTTGAGGTCAAGCTTGGAGCGAATAATCTGTCCGCGCTTGCCGTACTCCCTCTTGTACGCGCTCGCCATCGCGCTCTCGATGGCGCTCACCATGGTGATGCGGCTGATGCCGCGGTCCTCAAACTCTCCGAGCACTGCGTTGATGGTCTTGAGGTCTAACATATGGATTGTGTATGTCGCACTTTGGTAAAAAGAAAACCCTAGAGGGGCATTCGATAGAGGCATCGTAGCAGATGCAAGTAGTTGCGTCAAGCAGAGCCTTGGAGTAGAGTGCTCCGCGGAGCAAATAAGAAAGGGCTCGGCATGGACCGCAGCAAAAGCTTTGACTATCTCAAGGTCGCAACGTATCCGTTCTGGGACGTGTATCTAAGCCGTAACCAGAACCCGTCCATCGGCACGCTCTACGCCTGGCTGAAGAGACCGGGCGACCTGCAGTACGCTACGGAGCTTGGCAAAGACGAGCTTGCAGAATTCTTCGAGTCCGTTCTTCCCAGCTGCGAGTCGGCGATTGCCGAATGTTGGAACTTCCAACGGTTGCAGCTCGCGTTACCCGAGGATCCGCGCTACCACGCGCATGCCTATTGGGTCATGGTTCCGCGCCGGGGGCGTTCGGTGAGGGTCGCCGGCTTCCTGTTCGACGAACAAGCGGTTTTCCCGCAAGGCGTCACTTATTGCCCGCGCGGTGAGCGTGTCCCGAAACACCTTCTGCTCAAAATCCGCGATGCGTTATCGGGGAAATTTCCTCAAGAGCGGCGAATCATTCGCGGCTAAGATACCTGCGGCGAGCTCACACTCGCCGCTTTTTGTTTGCGCATCTGGACCGCGGGGAGTAGACTACAGAGAGAAAGGAAGGTGTCGAGTGGCAACCTACGATCAGCTGAAGCTAAAGGAATATGAATATTGGATGCTGTACCTACACGCGAATCAGGGTTATCTCGGCCGCGCCTACGCCTGGCTGAAACGCCCGGGCGCCATGCAACGGTTTGGTGGCCTCAAGTTCAAGGAACGGGACGAGCTCTGGGACCAGGTTCTCCATGAGTATGAAAACTCGGTCGGTCGGTTGTGGACACCGGAGCATATGAACTACGCATGGCTCGGGAACGAGTTCAACACCCACTTGGGACACGGGCACTTGCATCTCATTCCTCGGTATCGCCGTGTGGTCTCCTTCGCCGGGGTTGAGTTCTCCGACGGGCAGTGGGGACATAACTACGCCCCTTATCCGAAGATCAAACTGCCAGAAGCGATCCTCTTCGCGGTTCGCGACGCGCTGAAGAAAGAGCTGAGATGAAACTCATGCACACCGGGCGCCCTGAAGGGGCGCCCGTTTTCTTTTCCGCGTTATACTCTAGCGATGCATGTGTCTGAAGCAGAACTGAAAGAATTTATTATCGATTCGGGCCTGGTCGCCAAAAAAGAGATTGACGAGGCGGAGGCGCAGGCGAGGAAGAATAAGCAGCCTCTCGGCAATACACTCGTCGCGCGCGGTGCCCTGTCCGAGGACGCGCTTCGGCGGATCCAGGCCTATGTGCTTGGCATTCCCTTTGTCGACTTGAAGGAGTACCGCGTGCCTATCGACGTGCTCGCACTCATCCCGGAGCCCATCGCGCGGACGCACAATATTATTGCGTTCAAAAAGGAGAACGACTCGCTCGAGGTCGCGATGCTTGACGTGGAAGACCTCGCCTCGATTGATTCAGTACGCAAGAAGACCGGGCTCAAGATCCTGCCACGCCTCACCGACACGGAGAGCATAAGGCATGCGCTCCTCGAATACCAGAAGTCGCTCAAGGACGAGTTTGGCGACATCATCTCTGCCGAGGCGGGGAAGATCCGCGTCGTGAATGCGGGCGGCGAGCTCTCCGGTGACGAGCTCAAGAAGATGGCGGAGGATCTGCCGATTGTACGCATCGTGGATACGCTCCTGCGGCACGCAATTGTGCAGGGCGCTTCGGATGTTCATATGGAGCCGATGGAGACCGAGGTCCTGATCCGCTACCGCATTGACGGCATCCTCCATGATGCGATGACGCTGCCGAAGGCCGCTGCGGCGGGCATCGTCGCGCGTATCAAGGTGCTCTCCAATTTGAAACTCGACGAGAAGCGTCTGCCGCAGGACGGCCGCTTCAAGATGGAGACCGAGGCGGACAGAGTCTCCTTCCGCGTCTCGATACTCCCGACCTTCTACGGCGAGAAGGTGGTCATGCGACTCTTGCGCGAGACGGGCGAGGGCTTCACGCTCGATGCGCTCGGCTTCCATGGCGAAGGCCTTGAACGCATCCACCGTGCGCTTAAGCAGACGACCGGCATCATTCTTATCTCGGGCCCGACCGGGAGCGGCAAGACAACGACGCTCTACACGATGCTCGATATCCTCAATACGCCTGACGTGAATATTTCTACAATTGAAGACCCGATTGAATACCAAATGAAGCGCATCAATCAGACGCAGGTGAATCCGCAGATCGGCTTCACCTTTGCGAACGGACTCCGCTCCCTCGTGCGCCAGGATCCGGACATCGTCATGGTCGGCGAGATCCGCGATGGCGAGACGGCTTCGCTCGCGATCAATGCCGCACTCACCGGCCACCTCGTGCTCTCCACCATCCACACCAACTCGGCGGCGGGCGCGATCCCGCGCCTCATCGATATGGGTGTTGAGCCCTTCCTCCTCGTCTCTACCGTCCGGGTGGTCGTCGGCCAACGCCTGGTGCGGAAGCTCACGGAAAGCAAGAAACAGTACACGCTCTCCAAGACCGAGCGCGCAAAGGTCGCAGACGACGCAGAGTTCTCAACCGCGCTCGCGGAGCTCAAGGCCGAGAAGCTGGTGAGGGAGAACGTCGGTATCGATGCGCTGCCGTTTTATAAGCCAGCGCCCTCCGCAGACTCCGAGGACGGCTACAAGAGTCGCATCGGCATCCACGAGATTCTCGGCGTCTCCCCCGCGATTCGCGACATCATCCTACACTCAAGCACGAGTGATGCCTTGGAGACGCAGGCGAAGAAGGAGGGCATGCTCACGATGCTCGAAGACGGCATCTACAAGGCAGCGCGCGGCATCACCTCGCTTGAGGAGGTTCTCCGCGCCGTGACGGAATAATTGACACGAAAAAAATTCGCAGTAGAGTGGTGGCGGAACACAAGTGGGAGGATGGCATGGGCATGCAGCTTGGGATCATTTACTTGCTTTTGGTGTGGCTTGTGATCGGTGACTGGCTGGGGCCCGTGAATGCATTCACGATTCTCGCCATCGGCATCGCGCTCCTCACGGCGCTCTGCGGCGGGAAGCGACTCGTCCGCAAGTTCCTCTGCTTCGTCGCGGGGGAACTGCTCGGGATCGCGCTGTGCGTCTCTTTCTATGCCGCGGTCATCGCGCGCGGGGCGGGAGCGCGCGGGGCGTTTGACGCGGCCCTCGCGCTCGCCGCGGCCGCGTGTATCATCGCACTCCCGGTCGCGTACCGGATCAAGACGCAGCCGCGGTAGCCGCGTCCGCCAGCTGGCGGACGCGGGCTTTCTTTTTTGCATGCTAAAATTATATCGATGAAGTTCCGTGTCGTCGTGGGGGGGGAGGGCGAGGGAGAGGAGATGCGCGTTATCGAGGCGCCCTCGCGCTTCGTCGTGTACGAACAGATACAAAAAGAGGGCAGGACGGTGCTGCAAATCAAAGAAAAAAGTTCTTTCGCGCTTCCTCCGTGGCTTACTATGAGCATCGGTTCGGGGGTAAAGAAGCGGGCGATCGTAACGATGGCGAAGAACCTCTCTGCGATGCTCTCCGCCGGACTCTCGCTCTCCCGCGCACTCTCGGTCATTGAACGACAGTCACCCTCCAAGCGTCTTAAAACGATCTCTGCTGGACTTGGAGAGGCGGTCAAGAGAGGATCGTCGCTCCATGATGCCCTCTCCGCCTACCCGGCTGTCTTCTCCGGTCTCTTCGTCGCAATGGCGAAGGCGGGCGAGGAATCCGGGACGCTTGCAAACGCACTCTCGGTAGTCGGTCTCCAGATGGAGCGCTCCGAGGAGCTCCGCCGGAAGATTAAGGGCGCGATGATTTACCCCTCCATCGTGGTCACTGCGATTGTCATCGTCGGCATCCTTATGCTCGTCTATGTGGTGCCGACCTTGACCAAAACCTTTACCGAACTCGGGGTTGCCGTGCCGCTCACGACCCAGCTCATCGTTGCCGCTTCAAATTTTATGGTTGCGAACGCGCTCTTTGTGCTCACCGGACTCGTATTCCTTATCCTTGGCGGAGCGATTTTCTTCCGCTCGCGGACGGGGAGCGCGCTGGTGCTCTGGTCTGCGCTCCGGCTGCCGGTCATCGGAGAACTTGTGCGCGAGACGTATACCGCGCGCGCCGCGCGCACGCTCTCCTCGCTCCTCTCCTCGGGCGTGCCGGTCCTCGAGGCGCTCGGGATCACGCGCGAGGTGGTCCGGGCGGGCTCCTTCGCTCGCGTTATTGAAGAGGCCCAGGCGCGCGTGAAGAAGGGTGAGCCGCTCTCCGCGGCGTTTATGGAGCACCCGAAGCTCTATCCTCTCCTTATGAGTGACATGCTCGCGGTAGGCGAGGAAACCGGAAAGCTCGCCGAGATGCTGAAGCAAATTGCCGAGTTCTACGAGGGTGACGTGGCAGAGAAAACGAAAGACCTTTCTACGGTTATCGAACCAGTTTTGATGCTCCTCATCGGCGCGGTGGTGGGCGTCTTCGCCGTCTCCATGATCGCGCCGATTTACTCGCTCTCGTCCGCGATTTAATATGCGCTTCGCGCGTCAGCCACAAGGATTCTCGCTCATTGAGATCGTTATCACGCTTTTCATCGTCGGCGTTACGCTCGTCCTGCTACAAACCGTGCCGCGCAATCTCACGCTTGTGCGCCTCGCGAAAGATCAGGACATCGCGCTCCGAATTGTGGATTCGGAACTGGAGGTGCTGCGCGCCGGCGGCTACGCCGCATTACCCGCGAGCGGCTCCTTCTCGGCTTCCCAGCTCGCCTTGCTGCCGTCGGGTTCCGGGTCGCTCGCCGTTTCTGACTTCAACACAAAGACGAAGCAAGTGGTGGCCACTGTTTCCTGGCAGGAGCCCAGCCGCAGCACTCTTTCTTCGGTATCGCTCACCACGCTTATCACGCAGGTCGGTGGGCTCTCTGCGAATGGCGGTTCCGGCGCCTCCGGCTCCGGCGGGAGCGGATCCGGAAGCGGGTCGAATCCTCCGTCCGGCAGCGGCAACTTAAATCAATTCTGAAAAATGCAAAACTTTGGTTTTACCTTGCTCGAGACCGTGATCACCATCGCTCTTTCCACCGTGATGATCCTCATTCTCGCGGGGCTCGCCTACAACTTCTCCTTCGTCTTTTCCTATCAGCAGAATGCGACGCAGGTGGCGGGCGGAGCGGGCCGCGTCGCGAGCGAGACGGATGCGCTCATCCGCGGCGCGAGCCAAGTCCTCTCTTCGCACACCATCGCGGGCACGACCTACACCTCCGGCGCGGGGGCGCTCGTGCTCGCGCTGCCCTCCATCGACAGCTCCGGCGCTGTGATCGCGGGCAAGAGTGATTACGCGGTTGTCTACGCGAGCAGCACGAGCGCGTATCGGCTCGTGGCGGCGGACGCCGCGAGCAGCCGCGTCTCCGGCACAAAACTGCTGACGAACAATCTTCTAGCGCTCGCTTTCGCCTTCGACAACACCGACTTCACCCAGGTGAAAGGCGTCGGAGTCGACATAAAGACCGAAACGAAGACTAAGCAGCAGACTCTCGATGAGCACCGCTACCAGGTTACCTATCTGCGCAACCACTAATCTATGACTCCCCGCGCACCACTCCGAGCACGCGGTCAGATTCTCATCCTCGCGCTGGTTTTCCTCGCGATATTCCTCTCGGTCGCGATTTCGCTCGTCGGCTATCTCACGGACTATGCGCGGAGCGAGCGCGTCTCGATTGCGAGCGCGCAGGCGCTTGCGCTCGCCGAGGCCGGTCTCGACGAGGCGGCGTACCAGCTGAACCAAAACGTGAGCTACGCGGGAGAGAGCGGGACCGCGCTCGGGGCCGGAACCTTCAGCGTAACCGTCGCGAGCGTTGATTCTTCCACAAAGAGGGTTACCGCGACCGGCTTCGTGCCGTCAAGCCAGCATCCGACGGCGATCAAAACTATCACGGCTGAGGTGGGGTTGAACGCATCAAGCATCTCGTTCCACTACGGCATCCAGGCGGGGAACGGCGGCTTCAGTTTGAGCAACAGCTCGCAGATTATCGGCAATGTCTTCTCGGGCGGCCCGGTCGTCGGGAGCGGCAATGTGATCTACGGTGACGTCGTCTCTTCGGGCACGAACGGGCTCGTCTACGGAGTGCACGCAACGAGCAGCGTCTATGCGCACACCATCGGCTCCGCGAGCGCGGCCACGACCGTCGATGGCAACGCATACTACGTGAACAAGACTAATGCAACCGTCGCCGGGACCCTCTACACGAACAGCCCCGACCAGGGCACGGCGGCCTTGCCAATCTCCGACGCGCAGATAAGCCAGTGGGAGTCGTACGCCGAGGCGGGTGGCACTATCAGCTCCTGCGATTTCAGCGGCAACTATACGATCTCATCGAGCATGTCGCTCGGGCCGAAGAAGATCGCCTGCAACCTTGTGATCAAGAGCTCCTCGGGGGTGTTGACCGTTACTGGCCCGCTCTGGGTCACCGGCAACATCACCACCCAGACTGGCCCGACGATTAAGATGGACTCCGCGCTCGGCAGCACCAACGTCGCTATCATCGCGGACAAACCGACGAATACGACCGGGAGCGGGGTTATCACGGTCGGGCAGAGCACGGTATTCCAAGGCTCGGGAGCGCAGGGTTCGTTCGTCTTCCTTATTTCGCAGAACAACAGTGCGGAGGCGGGCGGAGCGGTAGTCGCGCTTTCGCTCAACCAGGGAGCCTCCGCGCTCGTGGCCTACGCGAGCCATGGCCTCGCGAGCTTGAGCCAGAGCGTGAACGTCAAGGAAGTTACTGCCTACAAAATAGCCCTGACCCAATCCGCGAGCGTCACCTATGATACCGGGCTGCCGAACACTATATTCCAGTCCGGACCGGGCGGCTCCTGGGACTTCGTCCCCGGAACCTACGCGATTGCGCGCTAAGCGGCGGAGAGAGTCCGGCTGCTATACTTCTCCTATGTTTATCGTCGCCAACTGGAAGGCCTATGTGGAGAGCCTGGCCGAGGCGAAAAAGCTCGCGGAGCTCGCGAAGCGGCTTGCCGCGAAGACCCGGGTCTCTCTCGTGATCGCGCCGCCCGCGCCCCTCCTCGCGTTCTTGGCAGCGCGCAACCGCTCGAGCATCGGCTTTGCCGCTCAGGACGTCTCGGCGGAGACGGGCGGGGCCGAAACGGGCGAAGTGTTGGCACAAATTTCCGCATCGGCGGGTGCGACCTATGCGATTATCGGGCACTCGGAACGCAGAGCCCGCGGAGAGAGTGACGAGGTCGTCGCGCGTAAGCTTGCGCACGCGCTCGCACAGGGGCTTATCCCAATTCTCTGTGTGGGGGAGCACGAGCGTGATGCTGAGGGCGGATATCTCACTTTCGTCCGCGAGCAGGTGAGCTCAGCGCTCGAGCCTCTCGAGCCGAAGGAACGCTCACGCGTCATCCTCGCCTACGAGCCTGTCTGGGCGATCGGGAAGACGTCCGCGGACGCGATCGTCCCAGCGGATCTGGGCGAGATGGTTCTCTATTTACGAAAATTGCTTGCAGAACTCCTGCCGGGGAAGTCCTCAGCGCGTTCGCAGGTCCTCTACGGCGGTTCAGTGGAACCCTCCGATATCCGCGCGCTTGCGGGTGGGACACAGGTAGACGGCTTCCTTGTCGGACACGCGTCAGTTGAGCCCTCCACCTTCGCCGCGCTGGTGAAGGCCGTTGCATGAGAAGTGTCCGGGACATTCCTGTTTTTGAAAATATCCCCATCCTAGTGCGCGCGGCGCTCAATGAGCCACTCCAAAACGGCGTTGTTGTCGACAGCTTCCGGCTTTCTCGTGCGCAAGCGACGCTGCGTTTCCTTGCGGAGCGACATGCACGTGTCGTCGTCGCGAGTCACATCGGCGATCTTGGGACCGAGAGCCTGAAGCCGGTCGCTGAGGCACTTGGGCGGGCGCTCCGGGGTGTCTCCTTCTGCTCCTCGACTATTGGCGAGGAGGCGCGCGCTGCTATACGTGCGCTTTCACCCGGTGGCATCCTCGTACTCGAAAATCTGCGCCGCAACCACGGAGAGACAGCGAACGATCCCGTCTTCGCCAAGGAGCTCGCGGCCTTGGCGGACGTTTTTGTAGAGGATTCCTTTGATACCTGCCACCGCGCGCACGCCTCCATCGTAGGCGTTCCGACTCTTTTGCCCTCCTACGCCGGCCTTCTGCTTGAGGAGGAGATCGCGGCGCTTAGCGGAGCTCTCGCACCAAAAACACCTGCACTCGCCGTCATCGGCGGCGCGAAGTTTGGTACGAAAGAAGCGGTGCTTGAGACACTGCTCAGCGTCTACACCCACGTCTTCGTCGGCGGGGCACTCGCGAACGACTTCCTCAAGGCCGCGGGACAGGAGGTGGGCCAGTCGCTCGTCTCCGGCGCCGACCCGGCTCACATTAAAAAATTGCTGGCGAACAAAAAGCTTATTCTCCCGATTGACTCGTTGGTGGTGCCGAGGGCAGCGATGGGCTCGATGGACCTACGAGGACGGGCGCGCATCGCGGGCTTCCGCGAGGTAAGGAACGACGAAGTTATTCTTGACCACGGGCCCGGGACCGAGGCGCTCCTCGCCGGGCTCGCGAAGAAGATGCACACCATTCTCTGGAACGGCCCCTTGGGGAATTACGAGAACGGCTTCACCGATGCGACCGATGGCTTCGCGCGCGCGGTCGCGGCCTCGGGCGCGCGCTCCATCGTGGGCGGCGGCGACACCGTCGCCTCAATAGAGAACTTGGGGCTCCTGCCCCGCTTCTCTTTCGTCTCGACCGGCGGGGGCGCGATGCTGGAATTTTTGGCAAAAGGTACTCTTCCAGGCATCCAGGTTCTTGGTTAACCCAGTTTTGCTCTGATTTTTTCTGCAATCTTTGCCGCTTCGCCCTCTGGATAATTTTTACCGTGCCAGAGCTCATAGCCATCGTTCAGGAAGCGCGGCATCACATGCACATGCGCGTAGAAGACGACTTGCCCGGCCGCAGGAGAATTGTTCATTCCGATGTTGATGCCGTCCGCGCCAACCGCGTCCTTTATAACAGGCGCGAGCTTGTGGGCGGCGCGCATAAGGGCGGCGAAAGCGTTTGCATCGATGTCGAAAATGCTTTTCGCAAATTTCTTCGGCACCACGAGCGTGTGGCCGGGGTTCATGGGCTGGATATCGAGGAACGCGAGCGTCTCCGCATCCTCGTAGATGATCTCGGCCGGGATCTCGCGGCGAATAATTTTATGAAAAACTGTCTCCTCCATGCCGGCCATACTACCATTTCGCTGTTATACTCCGCGCATGCAATTCACCATCCATGCCGACGGAGGCGCGCGCGGCAATCCGGGGCCCGCGGGCGCCGGCGCAGTCATTCGCGACGAGCTTGGCACCATCATCGGCTCGGTTTCTAAATTTCTTGGGCATCAGACCAACAACTTTGCAGAATACGAAGCGGTAATCGCCGCGCTTGAAGAACTTTTTACTCTCGTGCCCGCAGGGAAACGCGCAGCGACGCAAGTGGTGGTGAAGATGGACAGCGAGCTTGTGGTGAAGCAGATGAATCGGGAATATAAAGTCAAACATCCGAACCTCAAGGCGCAGCACGCGCGGCTTATACAGCTGGCAGGCGCCTTCACCTCCGTCTCCTTCGTCCACGTCCCGCGCGAACAGAACAGCGACGCCGACCAGCTCGCGAACGACGCGATGGATAGGGGAGCATGAGCGGGTTCGTCGCGGTGCTCGGCGGGTTCGCGAGCGGAGTGTTGCTCCGCTCACTTTTCGTACTGGGCTGGCCGGTCATTGTGTTTGTTTTGCTGTTGGCAGCGCTCTGCGGCGCTGCGGCGTTCCTCCAGCCGCGCCGAGCGAGTACGCTCGGCGCGGTATTTTTTATATTCCTTGCACTCGGGATAGTGCGCGCATCGCTTGCCGACACGCCGCTCCCCACGCCCTTCGCGGCGAGCGTCAAGGAACGCGTTTCCTATGAGGGCATCGTTGTCGCCGATCCGGACCTGCGCGACGCGAACCAGAGTGTTGAAGTCCGCGTGCGGCAGGGCGACGCTTCAACAATCATGTTGGCGATTGCTTCGCGCACCCCGATCGTGCGCGTGGGCGAGCGCGTGCGCGTCTCCGGCACGCTTGAGGCGCCCGAGGCGTTCGCGGATGATAACGGCCGCGTATTTCATTATGATAAATATCTGGAGCGCGAGGGAGTACGCTTTATACTCAACTTTTCTTTCATCCGCGTGGAGGCGCCCGCGCCCTGGTACTCGCTGCCGGCTGCGCTTGCACGGGTAAAGCACACATTCCTCAACGGCATTGCGGCGACTCTGCCCGAGCCCGATGCGTCCTTGGCCGGCGGCGTTGTGATTGGCGGGAAGTCGGGGCTCGGGAGCGATTTGCAGAGGGCATTTGCACGCTCTGGCCTCGTGCAGATCATTGTGCTCTCCGGCTACAACGTGATGGTCGTCGCCGAGTGGGTGATGTACGGCGTTGGCCTGTTCGCTCTACCGCGCCGATGGTCGGCGGCTGCGGGGGTTCTCGCCCTGCTTCTCTTCGTCGGGGTCGCGGGTGCGTCCGCTACCACGCTTCGCGCCGGGCTTATGGCGCTCATCGCGCTCTACGCTCGGGCGACCGGCCGCTCCTACGCGGCCGGTCGCGCGCTCCTCGCCGTCGTCCTCCTCATGCTGCTTTATAATCCGCTCCTGCTTGCGTTTGATCCTGGCTTCGGGCTGTCGGTGGCGGCGACTGCGGGTCTCATTTGGCTTGCCCCGCGCATCGAGCCTTTATTTTCATTCGTGAAAAATCTTTTCTGGAAAAACGCGATTGCGACGACGCTTGCCGCACAAGTTGCCGTGCTCCCGCTCCTTCTTTACGACACCGGCACTCTCTCCTTGGTAGCTATCCCCGCCAACCTGCTTGCCATGCCGCTCGTGCCTGCGGCAATGGCGTTCTCCGCGCTCGCAGGCCTCGCGGGAATTCTTTTCAGCGCCATCGCGCCCTTGCTCGGCATCGTTATTGCGTTCCCCGCGTATCTCGCCATGCGATTCCTCGTCCTCCTTGCAACCGGGAGCACGGCACTCCCGTTTGCCGCGTTCATCCTTCCCGCATTCCCTTTTGTGCTCGTGCTTGCCGCCTACGCCGCACTTATTTTCTTAGCTTCGTCAAAACGTTTCTCCACGACGCTCCAGTTGAGGTTCGCGAAGAATGCGTCTACGTAACTCTTCTTGTCTGCGGGGACGTAATCAACCATATACGCGTGCTCCCACAGGTCGAGCGCGAGCAGGATCGGGAGCCCCGCGAGCTGGCCGAGTTCGTGATCGGCGACGAAACTCGTATGCAGAGTCACAGCAACTGGGTCGTAGTAGACGACGACCCACCCAATGCCGCGCGTAAGGGCAACTTCCTTAATATGCGCAATAAAGTTCTTGCCGCTGCCATACTTCTCTACCGCCGCCTCCGCGAGCGCAGACTGCGAATCTCCACCCTTCCCTCCCTCAAACTGCGCAAAGTAATATTCGTGCATGCGCATCCCATCAAACTCAAACGCGAGCCGGCGACGCAGCTCTGCGACGACATAGGGCTCCACGCCGCTCTCCTTCAACTTCTGGATCTGCTCCATAATCAAATTCACGTGCTTGACGTACCCCTCATAAAGCGCGAGGTGCACCTTAATCTGTTTCTCCGATAATCCAGTGAGCGTCGGCAGATTGAACTTTCTTGCAATGTAGGTCATATCCGTAGAATCTAACATGTTTAGGATTAGGCCGTGCGCGGCTACTTGACTTTATAAACCGCATGTGCTATGTTCGACAGCAGAGTGTGCTGGTCCTTGCCGAAGGCGAGGAGGCCCTCTCGAGGGAGGACAAAATGGAAAGAGAAAGAACTGAAGCGGAGGTCGCCAGGATCAGGCGGGAAGCGGCGGCGGCGGCTGAGCGGAATTTCCGCCTCGTTCCAGACAGCGAGGGAGTTGTCTTCCGCCACACATCGGCAACAGAAACGGCAGAAATTCTCGCCGGGGGACCGAGGGGGACCGAACACTTCGAAGTGTCCCCATATGAGCGAAACTTTCCACACAATTGAACAAGGGACTGGGCGGGCGCAACAAGCGCCCGCCTTTTACTTTAAATAAACTACTCCGTGGGTCGTTGGTAGCCGATCTCTTGGGCAAGCTGCGCCTCAAGAACATTGGTCACGGTGCTCTGGCGCGCGAACTCGCGCACCTTCGCGTGGTCAAGCTTCATCGTTTGAAATATTCCCTCTATATCCTTCAACGCCTCCTTATAGCAGGCGATCGTCTCCTCTACATGCGGCTTGGCGGCTCTATCCACCTGCGTCTCTGAGTACCACAGATACGCCTTGAGCTGCTTGCTGATCTGATAGAGGACTGTGAGACCGGTCACCCAGTCGCGCTGCTTTTCTTCGGTGCCCTCGTGCTCGGCCTCCCGCAGGCGTCCCATTGCTTCGATCGCTCGTTCGCGTTCAACGCCAATCACGACCTTCGGGAGCGCAAGCATATCGCGCGGCTCGGGCGCTGCCTCCGGGTTGAGCGGTTTGTAATAGGAAAGCTGCGCGAGGCGACCGCCCGTAAGGAGCTTTTCCTTTAAGTCGCGGATTTTGCCACCGATGTTCTGCGGGTCGGTCGAGAAGGTGATATCGATCGAGAGCCCGATCGGGCGCCCGCCGCGCTGTTCCACGTCCTCGACGTAGAGGTCAATGCCGTTGCGATAGTCGTCAAAGGGTGTAGTGAGTTGCGCCTTCACCCGTTCGCCGAGCCAGTGCGAGGGGCCATTGAGGCGCTGCTGGAGTACATACTCAAACGCACTCGCGAGAAGCGACTCGTCGTCGTGAACAAATTTTGCTTCAAGGCGTTTTACTTCGGAGCGGTCAGCCGCGAGGCGCTCCGAGCTTTTTACCTTCGCGAAGTACGAATCTTCCATTGAGAGCCGCTCCTCGTCTCGTCGCAGAGCATAGCTCTCGGCGAGCGCACGCTCGTCCAGGGAAAGTGGCTCCCGGATAGGCGGCTGCGGCGACTGGCGTAGGGATTCGGGGCGCATACGGGATACTATAGAGCGATAGTATGGCCGAATCGGAGCAGAAAGTGAAGCGGCTCCTCTTACTCGCGGCTGCGCTCCTTATAGCAGCAAGCTTTTTTATGTACCGAGCGATAGTGGCGCCACGCGAGCTTCGAGTCTTTGTGCCGAACGTCGGGGCAAAAGGAGATTCTGTTGTAGTAGAAACGCCGAGCGGCAAAACGCTTTTGATCGACGCCGGTCCCGACGCGAGCGTGCTGCGGGCGCTCGGCAGTACGCTGCCCGAGTGGCGGCGGCGCATCGATGCTGTGGTGCTCACAAGCCCGATCGCTATGGCGAGTGGAGGATTACCGGAGATATTTTATCGTTATCACGTCGACGTGCTGTTTCGCTCTGGCGTGCGGGGCTCAAAAAGCACTGAAGCTACTCTCGCCGCGGCGGCAGGTGCGGAGCCTGGGCTCCAACAAGTAGAGCTATCCCGCGGAGCGCGTCTTACGCTTGGCGATGGTGTTATCGTCGACGTCCTCTGGCCTGGCGCAGATATCGGCGCGATGAAACCGGCGAACTCTGCGCTCGTGCTCCGTTTCTCCTACGGCACCACTGCTTTTATTATTGAAGAAAATTTATCGCCAGGCGCCGCCGCTTGGCTCGCGACGCTCGATCCGGGCGCGGTTCCCTCGCCGACTAGTTTATTTATCTCCTCAAGCACACCCGCAGGTGTCTACACATCAAACGGCCGCGAGATTTTAAAAAAGTGATTTAGAGAACGCCAGCTCGCTTCAGCGCAGTGTAGGCGCCGTTCTTTTTGATCGTCTTCAAGCCCTTGACCGAGACGTCCACGATGATCGTCTTGCCGATCTCGGGCACATAAATGCGGCGGCGCTGAAGGTTAGACTTTCGGCGGGTCTTCCCGACCGGGTTAAATTGCGTCGCGCGGGTACGGTTAGAGTACCGCCCGCCTACCTGCGTGCTCTTCCCCGTGATGTCGCAGCTCCTCGCCATAGTCGCCGCATGGTAGCATACGCCGTACCCTACGCCAATGCTGATCGCTCTCACCATCGTCGTGCTCATCTTCTCGATTATCGCGCACGAGGTCGCGCACGGCTACGCCGCTGATGCGCTCGGGGACCCGACCGCGCGGCTTGCGGGGCGTCTCACCCTCAACCCGCTGCCGCACCTCGACTTGATGGGCTCTATCCTTATCCCCGCGCTTCTCATCTTCTCGGGCTCGCCGATCCTCTTCGGCTGGGCGAAGCCGGTGCCCTACAATCCGTTTAATCTGCGTGGCCCTTGGGGCTTGCCTGCGCAGGCAGGCGAATTCCTCGTCGCGATCGCGGGCGCCGCGACTAACATCGTGCTGGCGATTATTTTCGGCCTCATCGCCCGCTGGGCCGGCGGGGCGGGGCTCCCCGCAAGCGCCGTAGCGCTCGCAGGCACCATCGCGTTCGTGAATCTCTTCTTGGGGATGTTCAACCTCATTCCGTTCCCTCCCTTGGACGGCTTCACCGCACTCCGCTCCGCGCTCCCCTGGGATATCTCCGCCCGCTTCGTCCGCTTTGAAGCCCGGGTCCGCGCTTCGGGCTCCCTCGCGCTCATCCTCTTCCTGCTCGTCTTCTCCTACGTCCTTGCCAACCCCTTTTTTAATTTGGTCTCCTGGACCTTCCGCCTCATCGTGGGCAGCTAACCTAGAAAAACGATTCGGCAGATCTAGCCGGTGCGTTTGGGGGCGAAGCGGCCGCCGAGGACGATGGCGAGCGTGACGACGCTGTAGATGATGCCGAGGAGGCGCGCGGCGCCCTCGCGCGAGAGCTCGGTGCCCACCGGCATCGGGATCGGGAAGACGAAGACGAGGAGGGCGGCGGCAATCGGGACGAAGTAATAGCTAAACTTAAGCCACCTCTTGAACTCTGTTTCGCTTGCGAAAAAGAGGACAGCCGCGACCAGCGCGAGCCACTCGCCAATGGAGAGAAGAGGCAGGCCAACATTCACACCAGTATCAACTTGGCAGATCCAAGAGACATTGTCCGCGCCACGACAAAGTCCATATGGTAAGGGGTTGGCGAAAAAAGTGCCGACAAAATAAAAAACTGCGGCGATAAGAAGGAGTGAGAGTTTTAGATAGATATTCTTCATGGGCTGAGCAGACCCACTAGTTGTAGCATGAAGAGGGCCTGCGCTTGTGTGATCTGCTTGCCCGACTGTGCGTTAATCAAGCTCTGCAGATTGCTCAAGGCGCCCCGGAGCACTTCCTTTTTGCTGCCAAGATTCGCCTCCACTTTGTCGAGCGCCTTGCTGAGATCGGTTTTGACCCCCTGCGCTGCGCCTAGCGTATTGATATACGAGCGCAGGTAGGCAATCAGCTGGGTCGGCGAGAGTACGGGAGCTCCTGGGGTGTAGGTGAAGTCGCTTGAACCGTTGCCGTCTTCGTCTACCGAAACCGCACCCACGGTGCCGTTACTGACCGAGAACGTAGCGGTGGTGGAGGCGATAAGCGGAATATTGCGGAAGGAGACGGTCGTGCTCGCCGAGCCGTCGGCCTGTTCCGCGCCAACGTTCAAGGTCGCGTAGCCGCCGGCGTAGGCCTGCATCGAGATCGTGTAGCTCCCGCCGGCGGGCAGATAGAGATACTCCTCGTCGCCGAAGGTCTGCACCGAGCTGCCCGGTACGTCCTCAAGGAGACCGGTAAAGTCGGTCCCGGGCATCGGTAGAATCCCCGTTCTGTTCCCGCTCGCGTCAGTTGCGACAATGTTCACGGGCGAGCGGGTACTGATTATGGTAATTGGATTTAATCCGCCTGGCGGTCTAGTCGATGAAATAAATGACCCGAGAGAATTTTTGCCTTCAAGAATAGATTCGACGATGTTTTGAATTGGAGAGGCAGCGGTCAAGTTTTGATGAACAATATTTTTTCTAGTCGCGTGGAAAAACGCTGAAGTGTCAAAATAAGCTTTACCTGCAGTATCCCCAAGCGCGCTGGCGTCGATGACGGTGTCGTCGCCGTCCTGCGTGTTGACCGGGGCGTGCTCGAGCACTTGCCTCACGCCGCACGAGAAGACGCCGGAGACCGAATCGCAGGAATATTTCGTGCCGGTGGTGTAGGCGAGGGTCTTGAGCGTCTTCTGCCCCCAACCGGCGATGGCGGTCACCGCGATGCCTGACGGCGGCGTCCAGGCGTCGAGCTGCGCGTGGGTCGCCTGGGCCTTTTGCAGCAGCGTGGGCGAGAGAGCGAGAGGCGTCGTGAGCGCGCCCGGATCGCCCACCGTTGCATCAAGATGAGCGGGGTCGCTTAAGAAGTTCGCGAGCGCGCTGTAGTTGGTGGTTGTTGCGCCGTAACTCTCCGCGTACTTCCCCGCGAGCGAGGTCGCGTCGAAGGTGGCGACCGGGTCGGCAATGCGAGCGAAGTACGCGGGCGCCGGTAAGAGGCCGAAGGCGCCCGGCATCGTGCTCGCGACGGCGCGCGCAGCCGTTTGATTGATAATGAGACTCGGAATATCGGCGAAGTTGTCGGCGTGGAGGAGCGCGCCAATGCTCGAAGGCGTGCCGTATTGCGGCGTGCCGATCATGATGATGCGGTCGATATACTTGGGCGCGTCCGCCCCGAGCGTGATTGCAAGCGCCTTGGCGAGGAGGCCGCCGTTACTGTGCGCGACGATAGTCACCTTGCCGGTGGCCGAGTTGGACGCCATCTGCTTCAAGACATCCGCGAGATAGACGCGCGTTATCGAGCCGTCGGGCTGTTCCGTCAGCGTGCCGTTCTGCACAATGTCGAAGACGTCGTAGCGCCAGTCGTAGGGGTACGCGCGCCACTCCTTGATCGTGCCGGTGGCGACAAGGCCGTCCATAAACTGCTCGAAGGTGCCGTACACCTCGAGCGTGTCGAAGAGGCCGGCAATGGTACTCGCGCTCCGGTTATGCGCCTGGATTGAGTCCACGATATCTTTTGTGTAAATCTGGGCCTTGCTCGAGCCGTCGGCGTTGAGCGCAAGCGGCGGGAGATCGGTGGAGAGCGTGGGCTCCCAGAGCTGGTGCTCATTGCCAAGCAAGGTATCACGCGTGTATAAACGGCTTCCTTCAATCCCAGGCAGGAAGAGGACGCTGGAAACCTTTGGCGCTCCACAGCCGCTCGCGAAGGAGTCGCAGGCGAGGAAGGGAAGGACCGACACCATCGTTGGTTCGTTGAAGCCGACATTCACAAGGCCGTTCGGGTTCAGCGCCGCCCAATACGGGCCCGACGCGTCGCCCCACCAGTTGT
Organism: Candidatus Kaiserbacteria bacterium; assembly: GCA_016194455.1. GTDB lineage: Bacteria > Patescibacteriota > Minisyncoccia > Phycocordibacterales > Phycocordibacteraceae > C7867-001. Next base: position 52,341 of record JACQBN010000018.1, read on the forward strand.
TCTCCATATGGACGGAGAAGGTGCCGAGATAGTAATCGAGCGCCGCACCGCGCAGGCCGTCTATGCTGCTTTGGTGCATGAGCAGTGTTGTGGGGGAGGGGCTGCTGCTCGTCCACAAGCGGGCTATGTAGTTCTCGCCTTGGAAGAGATCGTTCTCGAGATCGAGGAGGCCTTGTGAGCCCATATAGACCTGATAGCCAGGAACGTTTTCAAAAACGCTGTCGGCTATAAGCACCCGTGCGCCCGTGAGTACATAGACATTGCCGACATATCCGCCAGAGCTTTGTACTGAAAGGAGGGTGGAGTTTGCATCGCCGGCCACTCCCGCGTAGCGGAAGCGGATATGCTCGAGCGTGCTCGTGGCGTCCGTACCGGCAAACTGGATTGCGCCCCAGCGATTCTGCTCTGGATCCGTGGCAGTGCCGTCGCCGTTCGTGTCGCCGCCCACGCTGTCGTCGGCGATGGAGGTGAAGACGACGGTGCTTGAATCGGAGGTGCTCCCGGCATTGAGAGTGCCGTTTACTTCAATGGCAGCCTCGCCGAAGGGGTTGTTAAAAAACTTGACGACCACGCCCGGATCAATGGTGAGCGTAGCGCCCGGACTAATCGTAAGCGGCTCCAACACCTCAATCGGACTCCCGGCAGTCGTCCACTCGGTGTCGGCACTGACGACGACCGGGGCGACGGTCGCCGCCTCCGCGCTCTGCGCGGAGGCGGCGACACCAACGCACAAAATGGAGCACAAAAGAAAAAGCGTGCGAGCGCGCATCGGGCACATGATACTATGATGCTGATGGAATACCAGGTTCCGCAGTTCATCGAGGTCGAGGACAAGATCGTCGGCCCACTTACCCTGCGGCAGTTCATCTACCTCGCGGGCGCGGGCGGGCTCTGCGTCATTTTCTTCTTCCTCCTGCCCCTTATTTTCGCTCTTATCCTCTCGGTTCCAGTCGCTGCGCTCGGGGCTGCGCTTGCCTTCTATCGGGTGAATAGCAAACCATTCATCGAGGTGCTCGAGTCGGCCTTTGGCTACTACACCTCCTCGCATCTCTTCCTCTGGAAGCATCAGGAGCCGAAGGCCGGCGCCGCAGCGGCGCCGGCCCCAACCACCGCTCCCTTGCCCGCGCGCGGTACGCCGCGGCTCACGCGCGGCAAGCTCTCGGAGCTCTCCTGGTCGCTCGATGTCAAGAAACCAGAGTCGCTCAAGCCCTGACCATGGCCACCAAACCCGCTGGCGCGACGCAGAACTTTGTTCCGATCAAGGAGATCCGGAACGGCATTGTCGTGCTGAAAGACGCCGGCTATCGGGGGATTCTCATTTGTTCTTCTATCAACTTTGGCCTTAAATCCGCGGATGAGCAGCGCGCGATTACGCTTGGATTCCAGAACTTCCTCAACACGATAGACTTCTCGATCCAGATCGTCGTCAACTCGCGCCGCATGGATCTGCGGCCCTATCTCGCCCTCCTCGCCGAGAAGGCGCCCGAGCAGCGCACCGAGCTCATGCGCATCCAGCTGCGGGAGTACCAGGAGTTCATCCGCTCCTTCGCCGAGCAGTCCAACATCATGACGAAATCTTTCTATATCGTCGTACCGTACGCGCCGCGCGTCGAGCTCGGAAAGACCGCAGCGGGGCTCCTCGGCCGGCGCCAGAACGCATCGGGCGCCGCTGCGGTGGCCGAGAGCTCCTTCGAGGAAGATCGTGCGCAGCTCGAGCAGCGTCTCGCGCTCGTCTCTGGCGCGCTCTCGGGGACGGGGGTGCGCGCAATCCCGCTTGGGACCGAGGAGATCATCGAGCTCCTCTATCGCTCCTTCAATCCGGGTGAGCTCGAGAATCCGATCCGCCTTGAATCCTACTATGGCACTTCTTGATTTCATCAACCGCAGGAAGCAAGAGGAGCCGAAGGTCGTTCCGGTCTTGCCGAGAGACATTTACAAACAAGGCGCGCTCGACCTCGTCGACACCATCGCGCCCTCCGCGCTTAAGATCGGTGCGCGCGAAATAGAGCTCGGCGAGAAGTTCGTCCGCTCTTTCTATACTATCTCGTATCCGCGCTTCCTCGCTGACGGCTGGTTCTCGCCCATTGTCAACTTGGACCAAGTGCTTGATATCGCGATCTTCATCCATCCCGTCGAGACCGCCTCCGCGCTGCGCGACTTCCAAAAGAAGGTGGCGGAGGTGCAGAGCCAGATCAATGAACGAGAAGCGCGCGGGCTTGTGCGCGATCCTTTGCTCGATACGGCGTACCAGGATCTCGAGAGCCTGCGCGACAACTTGCAACAGGCGCAGGAGAAACTCTTTGAGGTTGGGCTCTACCTCTCGCTGTATGGCGATTCTAAAGAGGCGATAGACAAAATAGAGGGTGACATCCGCGGCATCCTCGATGCGAAGCTCGTCTACACCAAGCCCGCGCTTTTCCAACAAGAACAAGGATTCCGTTCCTGTCTCGCGCTCGGCACCGACGAGCTCCTCGTCAATTCAAAGCTGAACTCTTCGCCGCTCTCCTCGATCTTCCCTTTTGTCTCGTTTGACTTGACCTCCGACCGAGGAATTCTGTACGGGATAAACAGACACAACTCTTCGCTCATCCTCTTCGACCGCTTCTCCCTCGAGAACTATAATTCTGTCGTCTTCGCGAAGTCGGGCTCGGGGAAGTCCTACGCGACCAAGCTTGAGATCTTGCGCTCGCTGATGTTCGGCACGGATGTCATCGTGATTGACCCTGAGCGCGAGTACGAGCAGCTCGCGGAGGCGACCGGCGGCCGCTCCTTCCATATCTCGCTCTCAAGCGAGCACCACATCAATCCGTTTGATCTGCCCCCGGTCAAAGAAGACGAGGACCCGAAGGACATTCTCCGGAGCAACATCATCAATCTCGTCGGTCTCTTCCGCATCATGCTGGGCGGTCTCTCGCCGGAAGAAGACGCGATTATCGACCGCGCCATCAGCGAGACCTACGCGCTCAAGGACATCACCGGCGACGCCGACTTCACCGGCGCAGAGGTACCTTTGCTCGCCGACTTTGAACAAGTGCTCTCGGGGATGGAGGGGAGTGAATCCTTGGTCCAGCGTCTTTCCAAATACACGCAGGGGACGTGGGCGGGCTTTATGAATCAGCCGACCAATATTGATATCAACCAGCAGTTCGTCGTCTTCTCCGTGCGCGACATGGAGGATGAGTTGAAGCCGGTCGCGATGTATGTGGTCACGCACTACATCTGGAACGCCATACGCCATGAGCTCAAGAAGCGTCTCCTCGTGATCGACGAGGCGTGGTGGATGATGAAGAGCGAAGACACCGCTTCCTTCCTCTATTCCGTCGCGAAGCGCGGAAGAAAGTATTATCTCGGAGTCGCGACCATCACCCAGGACGTTGAAGACTTCCTTAAGAGCCCCTACGGCCGGCCGATCCTCACGAACTCCTCCATCCAACTGCTCCTCAAACAGTCGCCGACGACCATTGATCTCCTGCAGCAGACCTTCAATCTCACGGAAGAAGAAAAATACCTGCTGCTTGAGGCAGGAGTCGGCGAGGGGCTCTTCTTCGCGGGCCTCAAGCACGTCGCGATAAAGATCGAGGCGAGCTACACCGAGGATCAAATCATCACCTCCGACCCGTCCCAGCTCTTGGCGATAAAGGCGGAGAAGGAGCGCTATGCCTCTCAACAAAAGTAGCCCGCGCCCCAAGGTAATGACCTGGAAGAAGGCACTGCCCATTCTTGCTCTCGCGGGGATTTTCGATGCGATCCGCTTCGCATTTGAACAATTTTGGCTCTTCGGGCCCATTCTCGTCGGCACTGCCACAAACAGTTTCTTTGGTGGTGGGGCGATCGGAGGTGTGGCGGGAAGCATTGCTGGCAAAACATCTTTTCTCGCGGGCCCCGAGCTTGAGGTTTTCGGCATCGTGATGGCAGCCGTGGTCGGACTCGCGGGGTGGGGAACAATCGGCTTTTTACTTCTTGTATTCAATCAGCGCTTTTTTAAAGCGAACGCATCAAATACCCTCTGGTTCCTCTCTAGTCTGGTCGTGAGCGAGATACCGATCGTCGGGAGCGTCCCCGCACTTTTCGCTGCGACCTTCAAGGGCTATCATTCGCAAATAAAAAGAGAAAAAGCGGCGCTGAAGCGCTGGGAGAAAGAGCGAACCGAGATGCAAAAGAGAAATCGGGACGCGCGGCTCGCCGAGCAGTATGCAGCGGCAGAACAAAATGAGCTGGCAGAGGCGATATACTAGAAGCATGAGTCTTTGCGCGCAGCTAGCGTTCTTCGCGGCAATTACCGCGGCTCTGCTCCTGCCCGCAAGCGCGCTCGCGCAATCTCTTGTAGTCCCGTCGGGGCTTACTCTGACAGTCTCCCCGCAGTACCCGACGCCCTACGGGGAAGTCCTTATTACTCCGCTCTCGACGACTTTTGATCTCGTCAACGCCTCGTACACGCTCTCGGCCAACGGGAACGTCGTTTATCGCGGCAACGCGAAGCCCTTCGCGGTGGCCCTCGGCGCGGCAGGCAGCGTCACGAGCGTGAAGGCAATGGTCACGGGCAGCGGTGGCAGCGTGAGCCAGAGCATCTCAATCCGCCCGCAGGATGTTGCGCTCGTCGCCGAACCACTCTCGTCAGTCCCGCCGCTCTACCCGGGCAAGGCGCTCGTTCCGCTTGAGGGGAGCGTGCGGGTCGTCGCGGTTGCGAATTTGCGCTCGAAGGCCGGCAAGCAGGTTGATCCTTCGGCGCTCTCCTACGACTGGACGCTCGACGGCACCGAGCTCGCGGGCTCCTCCGGCATCGGCAAGAGCTCGATCACCGTCGCTTCGCCGCTCCAGTATCGCGCGGGCAGAGTCTCGGTCGTCGTGAAGAGCCAGGATGGTGCGCTCGCGAGCGGCGACTTGCTCTCGCTCACGCCCGTAGAGCCCTCGGTGCGTGTCTACGAGGACGATCCTCTGCTCGGCGTGCGCTTCGAGCGGGCGCTTGCGGGCTCCTACGCGCTTGCAGGAGCAGAGACCACCCTCTATGCGGTCCCGTACTCCTTCCCGCTTGCGCTCGGCGCGCCCGTCCTCCACTGGTTCCTCAACGGCAGCGCAGCGCAGACCGGCGACTTCGTTACGCTGCGGCCCACGGGGAGCGGAGGAGGGAGCGCAAATGTCTCCCTGACCGCTACTGCGGGGGACTTCGCGCGCGCGAGCGCTGTGCTCTCGCTTACCTTCAACGCAAACGCGAGCGCTACTCTCTTCGGACTATGAAAAAGATAATTTTCGCGGCCGGATTTATTCTAAGCTTCACGGCATTCGCTCCAGCGGCATTCGCCGAGGGCGATATTGGCCAGGCGGATTGGCCCTGCTTCGACGCCATCGACCCGACCCAGCCGACAACCTGCGATACTGCAAACGGGTATCACTTCGTTCCGCTTGCGCCCATCCCCGGCCTCACCGCAGACCAGAACGGCACCCCATTTATTGGTACGCCGGATCTCCCGAGCTTCTTGAACAACCTGTATCAGTACCTGATCGGGTTTGCGGCTGCGCTCGCGGTGATTTATGTCATCTGGGGAGGACTAGAAATTTCCACCCAGGACAGCGTGAGCAAGCAGAGCGATGGCCGCAAGCGCATTGAGGGCGCACTCTTCGGCCTCGCGCTTGTGCTCGCTCCCTATCTCGTCTTCTACGTCATCAACCCCGCGATCGTGAATCTCTCGCTCAATCTCCCCGCGCTCCAGACCCAAGGCGGCACGTTTGGGACGGGTGTGAACTCCCCGACGCAGTCAACGACAGCGGCAAACGGAGTGACTACGACGGTAACAGGCACGTACCTCCAGACCGCGCACTTCGCCTCAAACGACCAAACCAACAACAATAACGCCCGAGACGCCTGGGTAAGCAGCTGTAACTCCTCCGGCGGAGTCGGGTACGCCGCGCAAGACAGTGGGTGCGGATCGAACGTTGTCCCTGCCGGAGGAAAAACGACCTGCGTCTCCACAAGCGACGCCATTGCTAAATGCGCAACGTTTTCAAAGTCCGCATATAACTTCGTCAACATTGGTGCGGCCTGCAGTGGTGTTATCAGCTGTTTTGCGTCAATCGATTTACAGCCCTTAAACACTGACGCTTCTGCTGTCTCGGGCTTCGTGGGGGCGTGTTCCTCGGATGGAGGATACGCGTGTATAGCAGCGGGTACTGGTTTAAGCATACCCCACGGTTTGGGCCTCCGAGAGCTGAGCGCGTGCCCGGAGGCAATAACGGGGCTAGCAGGAAACGCTAGTGGAAAATGTTACCAAGCCGGTCTCTTCTGCGCCCGGACTCAGGGGGCTAGTCAGTGCGCGGCCAACACTACGTTGCATTAAATTATGCGCCGGACTTTAATCATCATCGCGACAGTGGTAGTCCTCGCTGGGGTTGGGGCGTGGGTGTACTTCTCCTTCTTCGCGGGCTCTGCCGGAGTCGCGGTCGCTCCGGCGGGGAATGCTGGTTTGCCGATCGCGGGGCAGGGAACTCAAAACGGTTCTGCCCCTTCGGGCGCAACTGCTGGAGCGCCTTCGGCGCCCGCTGCGCCAGTGAAAGTCTCTCCGCGCCTGGTACAGATTGATAAAGGTCCGGTCGTCCCGGGCGAAGTCGCACGAGATATTAAAATTTCTTCCACAACGAATGACGTTGTGGTTTCTTATGTCGAGCGCCAGAGCGGCAACGTCTTCTCCTACTTCGTGAACGCGGGCACGCTCACCCGGACCAGCAACCGCACGCTTCCGGGCATCGAGGAAGCCTCGTGGCTTCCCGATGCCTCGCTTGCCTTCGTACGCTACCTCTCGGGGACAAACTTCAGCATCACCAACACGTACGCGCTCCGAGCCGATGGCTCAAGCGGGTTCTTCCTGCCGCAGAATCTCGCCGGAGTCTCGGTCTCTTCAACAACGATTCTCGCGCTTGCCTCGGGCGGTAACGGCTCCGTAGTCTCTCTGGTAAAGAGCGACGGTACCCGCGCGACCCAGGTCTTCACGACGCCCCTCTCCTCGATCCGTATTTCGTTTGCGGGCAAGAACCAGTACCTCGTCGTCACCAAGCCCTCCGCGACACTGCCGGGTGATGCGTATCTTGTGGACAGCGCAGGACACTTCTCGCGCGTCGCGGGGCCGCTCTCGGGCCTCGTCGCGCTCGCGAGTCCTTCAGGCACATGGGCGCTCGTGAGCTCGGCTGCAAACGGCACCATGCGTCTTGAGCTGGTGAACGCTTTGACCGGCTCGGCGCTGCCGCTCCCGGTCGCGACCATCGCGGATAAGTGCGCTTGGGCTCTTGATGAATCCGCGGTCTACTGCGGCGTGCCAATCTCGCCGAGTGCGGCATACTCCTACCCCGACGACTGGTATCAGGGCGCTGCGCATTTCTCTGATCGGATCTGGAAAATAGAAGTCACTGGGCGCTATGCCGAGCTCGTGCTTGATTTCAATAAAGAAACGAAAGGGCTCTTGGACGCAGAGGCGCTCGCGCTTGACCCGCAGCGCTCCGCGCTCGCGTTTCTCAACAAAAACGACGGCTCGCTCTGGTCGTATCAGCTCTGAGGCCGAAGTGCGCGGCGCACATACCATTCCTGCAAGGCACCGGCGAGGTTCGTGGTAATGAAGTAGAGCGCGATGGCGCTCGAGGTCGTGTAGGAGATCACACCGATAAGAACAGGGAAGACGAACCGCATCTGCATCCCCATCACTCTCTGGACATCGCCTTGCATGCCAGTCCCGAGAGCGGGCTTCATCGTGCCCGAGAGCGCGAGGTGCGCCTGGAGAAATTGAGAGGCTCCGGAGAGTGCGGCCAGTACGATTGACTTACCGGCGACCGAGATGAGTCCCAGAAAGAGGAGAGAGATGTGCTGTGGCACGGGCGTGAAGGCGTAGAGCCGCGCGGTATCAATCGAAGAAAACGGCTCGTAGCGAAAGACCCAGTAGAGCGCGAGGAGCACCGGAATCTGGATGAAGACGGTCAGGATGCTCGCGAAAGGATTCACCCGCCGCTCGCGATAGAGTGCGAGCGTCTCAAGCGCTTCTTTTTCTTTGTCGCCCTTATGTTTCTCTTTGAGTTCCTTCACGTGCGGCTCAAGGTCTTTCATCGCGCGCTGGGTCCGCGCTGCCGAAAGCGAAAAAGGAAGGAGGAGGAGGCGAATGGCAACGGTGAGGAGGATGACCGCGACGCCGACGTCCCCGCCCGGGACGAGGGCGACGAGGGCGACGAGCGCGTTATAGAGCGGATTGTAGAACGCCGCGTGGAAGAGGGTACTGATCACGGCTACAGTCTACGATTTTCCGATGATTTTAGAAAGAAGGCTCGCCAGCTCCGCTTTGATTTCCTCGGACGAGAGTGCGAGGGTAGAAACTTTTGGGAAAACAATGAGCGCGGGCGGCAGAGGGAGCGCGCGAAGCACCGAAAGAACGCGACGCTTGAGGCGGTGGCGCGTGACCGAGAACCGTGCGACCTTTTTAGGGATGACTACTGCATAGCCGTGGAGATTGCCGGCCGGAACAACGAGTGAGAAGTGCGCCGAGGATGCTCGACGGCCGCTCGCGGCTATTGCAGAGGAAAAACCGCTTCTCGCAAGGCGCTGAGAGCGCGGAAACATCAGTGCGAGAGGCGGGCGCGCCCGACGCGACGGCGCCCGCGCATGATCTTACGGCCTGAGCTTGTCGACGAGCGCTTGCGGAAGCCATGGGTGCGGGCGCGCTTGCGACGTTTCGGTTGATAGGTTCGTTTTGCCATGGTAAAAAGTTATGCACACCATACTAACAGGTTCTCCCCGAAGCGCCAGGATTTGCAGAATCGGCCCGACGCGTATAATCCCCTCTATCTATGGAGAAAGAGAATCCTCGCGAACTGTGGGAGTACGTGCTCAGCCAGGTGGAACTCTCGATATCCCCCGCGAACTTCAACACCTGGTTTCGCGATAGCCACATCGTCAAGGTAGAGGAGGGGATCGTGTACGTGGGCGTCCCGAGCCAGTTCTTCAAGGATTGGTACTTGAAGAAGTTCCATACGCTTCTGCTCAAGATCGTCCGCGACGTTTCCTACGAATTCCGCACCGTGGAATACCTCATCGTGAAGGACGAGCGCCGGAAACCCGCCAAAGAACCTCGGCACGACCGCAACGCTCCGGAATTGCCGCTCGCGGACTTCTATATCAACAAGAGCGACAATCTGAATCCGCGCTACACCTTCGAGAACTTCGTTATCGGCGCCTTTAACAACCTCGCATGCGTTGCCGCGCGCGCTGCCCTGGAGCGTCCTGGCATCACCTACAACCCGCTCTTCATCTACGGAGAGACGGGCCGTGGCAAGACGCATCTCATCCAAGCAATCGGCAATCAATACAAGAAGCAGTACCCGGGGCGGAAGGTTTTCTATCTCACGTCTGAAAAGTTTGTTGTTGACTATACCGATTCGCTGCAGACGGGGAGCGCCAACCGCTTCAAGGACAAGTATCGGCAATACGATTTGTTGATTATGGACGACGTGCAGTTCCTCTCCAAGAAGGAAAAGAGTGAGGAAGAACTCTTTCACCTCTTCAACACGCTCCACGACACGAACAAACAAATTGTTTTTTCTTCCGATCGGTCCCCTGTGGCGATTCCCGACATCGCAGAGCGGCTGAAGGGTCGCCTCGCGAGCGGTATGACGGTGGACATCGGGGAGCCTGACCCGGAATCGCGCATGGAGATTATACGTCGCAAAGCGTCGCTTCACGGCATCATCCTCTCGGACGAGGTTGTGGAGTATGTCGCAGCGAACACGACCGGCTCCATCCGCGAACTCGAGGGAATGGTGAACAGTATTGTTTGTCACGCGCAGGTGAAGGGGGCGGCGCCCGATATTGCAGAAGTGCGACAGTCGCTCCGCTCTTTCGCGCGACCGCAGAAGACAATCTCGGTGAAGAACGTGGTGGGGAAAGTCGCGGAGTTCTACGGGATTGAAGAGGAAAGCATCTACGAGAAGACGCGGCGGCGAGAGGTCGTGCGCCCGCGCCAGATCATCATGTATATCCTGCGCGAAGACTTCAGTATTTCGTATCCGACGATTGGAACGAAGCTCGGAGGGAGAGATCACACAACTGTTATCCACTCTTGTGAGAAGATAAAGCGTGAAGTGGTTGTGGATAACGACTTGGCGAAGGACATCCAGAGTATCCGCACTTTGTTGGTATAAAAAATATGAAATTTTTTCAACATATTTATCAACGAGTAAGAGCTAAAAACCTTAACATTTACGTACTTTTTTGCTTTTCCCCACTATCAACCCCTATAATAAGTACTTCATGTTTGTTTCTATAAACAGAAAGGTATTTTCTGATGCGGTGTTAATAGCAGCACGTTTTGCTGAACGTCGGGCGGCAACCCTTCCCGTTCTCTCTTGTCTTCTTTTTGTTGCAAGCGACGAGGGAATCAAGCTCCGCGCGACCAATCTAGAGACCGCCGTGGACCTTAAGGTTAAGGGGGTGTGTAAAAGTAAGGGAGTCGTCGCAGTTCCCGCCACTGTCCTCCAACAAATCGCCTCGTCGCTTACGGGGGAAGGAGACATCACTCTCGAACACACTGGGGACACTCTCACTCTTAAAAGCGGGTCAAGTAAAAGTTCACTCAAGACACTCCCTTATGACGATTTTCCTTCCATCCCGTTCCCCGAGAGTTCTAAGAGCCGCCTTCTACTCTCGGGAATGGTTTTGAAATCCCTTCTCTCCTCTCTTGTGTCGTGTTCCTCTCCCTCTACTGTCCGTCCGGAGCTCGCGAGCGTGTATCTTTCTGCTGAGGGAGGGGTATTGACCGCAGTTGCGACCGACTCCTTTCGTCTCGCAGAGAAAAAAATTCCACTCCCCGGTCGCGGCACACAAGGGAAGTTGCTGATACCAGCGAAAAATGCTGCCGAGATCGCTCAAGTACTTCCTGACGAGGAAGTTATCGTTTCGTTTGATGAACACCAGTGTGCGTTTGTCGGTAGTTACGGTATGTTCGTTACTCGCCTTACTAACGCGACCTTCCCGGACTACCGTCAAATCATCCCGAAGGAGTCGGTCGCCGAAGCCATCGTACTCCGCAAGGACTTTGAAACCGCACTCCGGAGGACAACCATCTTCGCCGACTCGTTTCAGAAGGTAAAAATCGGCTTTGAGCCCAAGACAAAGAAACTCTCTCTCTACGCCCGGAACATCGACCTCGGCGAATCCTCCGAGTCCATTCCCGCGCAGGTCTCGGGTAATGCTCTCGAGCTCTCGTTTAACCACCGCTACCTCTCTGCTTCTCTCTCTCTCGCCCAATCAGAGAGCATCTCGCTCACCGCCGCAGGGGCCGGACGGCCCGTCCTCGTCCGGGGTGTCGGGGACTCTTCGCTCCTCTATTTGGTCTCACCGATGAACCAGTAGCTACTAACTTTCCGAAAGCGGCACGGGGAGCATCACACCACCCGAGAAGAGCTGCGGGTGCGACGCGTAGAAAGCGCCGAGCGCGTACTCCCAGTACGCGAACTGGGCATCACTCGACGGATTTGTCGGCTGCGGACCCTGCGGATTATTCTTGTCGGTCCAGTAGAGCAAGTCGTGCGGCACAGCAGCGCCCGAGAGATCGGGGACCCTCCAGTTACCCTGCAGGAGCGGCGGGACCGAGGCAGGGATTGGATCTGGTTCGCCGAAGTACGTCTTCGGATATTTGGAAAGCGCGTAGGACATGATCTCGTGCCACATTGGTGCGGCGATAAAGCCGGCGATTGATTTGACCATCGGAGTGTTGTCGTTGTTGCCGGCCCACACCCCGAGCGCGAGCGAGGGCGTGTAGCCGATCACCCATGCGTCGCGGGTATCGTTGGTGGTGCCCGTCTTGACCGCGACATCGTAGCCCGGGATGGAGAGCGGGGAGTTGAGCGGATACTCCGGGATGCGCGCCGGGGCATCCGAGAGCATCGCAGACATGTCGCGCGCGATGTTCGCCGGGATGACTTGCTGCTGATCCGGCGCGTACTTCTCGAGGACGTTTCCTGCCGCGTCATCCACTTCAAGGAGGCCGGTCTTCGCGTTTTTCACCCCGTCATTGCCGAAGGCGGCGTAGGCGTTGGTGAGATCCAAGAGCCGGACTTCGCCGCCGCCAAGCACGAGGGTAAGACCGTACTGGTTCGCGTCCCCGAGCGAGGCGAGGCCGAAGGACTCCGCGAGATTGATTGCGTTCTGGATTCCCACGAGATACAAAACTTTTATGGCGGGAATGTTGATGGACTGTGCAAGCGCGGTCTCAAATGTCATCGGACCGCGATAGGTGCTGTCGAAATCCTGCGGCGCGTAGCAGGGTGGGGTATCGCTCGCGACGTCCATGGGGGAACAGGCGGTAGAGAACTGCGTCGGAACGTCGAAGACAACGGTGTCGCGCGTGTAGCCGCGCATAAGCGCGAGCGAATAGATGAAAGGCTTCATCGCTGACCCCGGCTGGCGGAGCGCCAAGGCGGCGTTGTACTGACCGTCAATCGCCGGATCAAAGAAATCGCGCGATCCAACCATCGCAAGGATCTGCCCCGTCGCAGGGTCTACCGCGACAAGCGCGGCATTCGAGGCCTTGAAGAGTTTCTCGTTCTTGAGGGCGTAGGTGTTCACCAGGGCCTCGGCTTTCGCCTCGAGGTCAGCGTCGAGCGTGGTGGTAACTTTAAGCCCCGAGGCAAGTACGGTCTGCCCATACTTTTGCTGGAGCTGGTCAAGAATATAAAAGACGAAGTGCGGCGCGATGATGGAATTCTGCCCCGAGGGGACGAAGGAGATGCGAGCCGCCCTCGCGTTCGCATATTCCGCATCCGTGATAAAGCCGAGGGCGTGCATCCGATCGAGCACCAAATCTTTTCGCAGGTCGAGCGCAACGCGGTTCGGCCCGTAGGGCGAGTAATGCGAGGGCGCCTGGATCATCGCGGCAAGATAGGCCGCCTGGGGAATGGAGAGGTCCTCCGCTGAGATTCCGAAATACGCCTCGCTTGCTGCTTCGATGCCGTAGAGCGTTCCGCCGTAGGGAATATCATTGAAGTACGCCTCCAAGATCTGGTCTTTTGAATATTTTTGTTCCAATCGTATCGCGAGGATCCATTCGTGCACCTTGCGCGTGATGCTGCGCGCGTTGGTGAGGATCGCGTTCTTCACCACTTGCTGGGTGATGGTGGAGCCGCCCTGGGTCGCGCCGCCGGGGACTACGTCCGCAAGCGCCGCGCGGATGATGGAAGTGAAGCGGATGCCGCCGTGCTGGTAGAAGCTGGAGTCCTCAATCGCGATGGTCGCATTGATCGCAGATGGCGCGATGTTGGAGAGCGAAACGACATCGCGCCTGGCGTCGCGGTTGTAGTCATAGAGCAGCACCTGGCCGGTGCGGTCATAAATTCTCGTTGATTGGTTAATCTGACGCGCGCCGAAGGAGGCGATATCGGGCGTCGGCGTGAGCGCGACGACGATAAGGGCGAGTCCGACAACAAAAAACGCAATTCCCGCGCCGACGAAGAAGATAAGCAGGAGCACATGACGAAGCGAAGAGCGACGAAGCGGCCCGTTCATGGAGAGATGCTAGCACGAGCGGACACCAACGCGCGGCTCTTGCCGCGCGTTGGTGTCCCGACAGCCAAATTAGATACCTTCTTCGGGTTCCTCTCCGGTTTCAACCGGATTGAGCTCCTCGTCCTCCTCCGTCTCCTCTCTTTTTTCGAGATCGTACGCGTTGATCATGCTGTTTCGAAGTAAGCCTAACCCCGAGGCGTAATGTGCCGGGGCGACTCTATTTGAGCAAAGATATTTTTTTGTGCAAGGGCCGCAATCCCCAGAGCGATTGCATCAAGTTCGTCATCAAGCCGCTTCTGCCCCGCGGGCCGTGGCGGCAGGGCAATGAGGCGGGGAATCATCCGCGCCACCGCCGCCTTGTCCGCTCGCCCCTCTCCCGTGACTGCGATCTTCACCTGCTGTGGCGAACGCTCCAGCACCTGGAGCCCCGCTGTCCCAGCGGCTGCGAGCGCCACCCCGCGCGCCCCGGCGACCCCGAGCGCCGTCTTCTTATTGACGCCGAAGAAGAGCGTCTCGAGAGCGACTAGGTCCGGCTTATATTTTTGTATCGCGTCCTCAATCGCCCCCTTCACTTCCGCGAGTCGATTGGCGCGCGTCCCCTTCGCAGGCGTGATACATGCACTCCAGACCAGCGTCGGCTGGGAAACGTCGCCCTCAAGGACTGCGATGCCAAGCCGATCGTAGCCAGGATCAATCGCGAGTACTCTCATAGCCACGCGCGTTAGTGAAAATAGTTTGTACGTCCTCGTGCTCATCAAGCGCTTCAAGAAGCGTCGAGAGTTTCTCCTCGTCCTGTCCGGAGATTTCGACCAGCGGCTCACTCGCGATGTATCCGCCTGGAGACTTTGTGAATGCCCAGCTCGCGGCACCGGGCCCCGCGAGCTCGATACCGTTTTGGGCGAGCAGATGTTTTAGCTCCTGCGTCGTTCTGTTTTTGTTATCGGTGAGAGCGTCGATGATAAGCGCCGCGCCGCTCGGGCCATACGCCTCGTAGATCACTTGTTCAAGAGCGGTCGCGTCTTTAGAAATACCTTTTGCAATCGCACGCTCGATGTTGTCTTTGGGCATGTTCGCCGCTTTCGCGCGCGCGATCACCGCGGCAAGCCCGGGCGCCGAAACGTCCCCCGCCGACTTCTTGGATTCCAGCGCGACGAGCCGCGCAAATCTCGAGAACACGCGGCTTTTCGCGGCGTCCGTTACCGCTTTGCCCCGCTTTATCTGCGCCCACTTGGAGTGCCCGGCCATATTATTATAGAAAATTTCACAGCAGACTTTCACCCCCGAGGTAGTTCCGGCCCCGCGGCGTGAGCATGCGCCCGCGCGGGGACCGCTCGATGAGGCCAAGCCGCAAGAGGTAGGGCTCGTACACATGTTCCATTGTGTCGGCCTCCTCGTGCAAGCTCGCCGCGAGCGCGCGCACCCCTGCGGGCCCGCCGCGGAAGCTCTTGTGCAATGCCTCAAGATAGCGCCGGTCGTCCTTGGTGAGGCCGAGCGCGTCGATGCCGAAGAGCTCAAAAGCTCTCTCTAAAAGCCCGGTCGAAAGCGGAAGCTCGTGTACCTCGGAGAAGTCGCGTACCCGCTTGAGGAGCGCGTTCGCCACTCTTGGAGTCGCGCGGCTCCGGGCCGCGACCCGCTCTATGACCTCCTCGGGCGTCGAGAGTCCGAGCAATCTCGCCGAGCGGCGGATGATGTCGCGCAGATCTTCCTCGCTGTAGAAATCAAGCTGGTAGGTACCGCCCCCGAAGCGGGAGCGTAGGGGGCCGGAGAGCTCCGCCACCCGCGTCGTCGCGCCCACGAGTGTGAAGGGCGGGAGCGCGAGCTCCACCGTGCGCGCCGAAGGGCCCTTGCCGAGCACGATATCGAGATGTCCGGACTCAAGCGCCGGGTAAAGGAGTTCTTCGATTTTGCGCGAGAGGCGGTGGATCTCGTCAATAAAAAGAACGGTACCAGGCTCAAGATTGGTCAGAATCGCGGCAAGGTCGGCCGCGCGCTCGATCGCCACTCCGGAGGTACTCTTCAGCTGTGCGCCGAGAGTCAGGGCGACCAGGTGTGCAAGCGTCGTCTTGCCGACCCCGGGCGGGCCGTAGAAGAGCAGGTGCTCGGGCATGCCCCCGCGTTTCTTGGCGGCATCGATCGCGATGCGGACGTTCGCTTTGACCTGCTTCTGGCCGACGTATTCCTCCCAGCGCGCGGGGCGGAGCGTCGCGTCGAGTGCCTCAAACGGCTCTTGGCGACGGGACCCTTGGGCCTTGCGAGGGGTTGACATAAAAATGATGCAGTGCTAACATCTTATCACAGATTTTTGATCCTGTTCATACTCCTCTAGGCAAGGCTTGACGGCTTCGGGCGTTTCCCCAAGGATTTTCTGGTACGCAACTTCGGTTGCGCTTGCTGGAATGTTCCTCAGGTGTCTCGTCCACGCACTGCTTCGGCAGGGTGATCGCCTGGAGGATTATGGACGGGATTAGTGTTTTAAAACAATCGCCGCCGCTTTCTTGTATACCTCATCCGCATTTAGTTTTTCGGCGTCGATAACCACAGCGCGCGGCCTATTCGGGATTAGTCTCTGCGTACTATGCCAAAACTCCTCAACCCGTTTTGGAGTCAGCAAACCGCCCTCTCGGAATCCCCGTTCGTGGGCGCGTTGCGTGACCGTTTCTTTGGTTGCGTTGAGAATAAATTCGTAGACCGTTGCGCCGCATTCCTCTCCAACCCTTTCCAATGCGTCGAGCTTGTCTCCCGTGTCGAGAATTATCTTATCGATAATGACATCATGCCCGGCCTCTAAATAAGTTCTCGTAGCTGCGAAACAAAATGCAAAGGAAAGCTCATAACTTTTCTTCCGATGTTCACGGTATCCGCTTATGAGTCGCCGCTGCGCGTCGATGTCGAGGAGCAGCGAAAGAGGCATCGCCTTGTATAAACGCTCGGCGAGCGTCGACTTGCCGATCCCCGACGGCCCGTTGATGATGACCAGTTTCATTTATACCCGCGGGAGATCGACGGTTGCGGCGACTTCGGCAAGCGAGGTGATGCCCGCGAGCGCTTTGACGATTCCGTCTTGCGCCATCGTAAGGTAGCCCTGCTTCGCTGCCGCTTTCACGATTTCGCCCGAGGGAGGATTATCGCGGAGGAACTGCGCGAGCTCGTCGTCCATGAATATCGCTTCGTAAAGCCCGATACGCCCTTTGTAGCCAGTCTCCCCGCTTTCGGGGGAGTCGGGGCCGGGCTCCCAGACGGTTTCTCTTTTTTCGGGTATCAGTGTTTTATCGGCAAGTGAGGAGAACACTTTTTCAATCATCTTTTTCTCCCCCGTGGTGAGCGGACGCTCTTTCCGTTTGTTCGGGTCGAGCTTGCGCACCAGCCGCTGCGCCATCGAGACGGTGATCGCGGAGCCGAATGACTTCGGATCCGCGCCGAGATCAACGAGGCGGGGGAAGGTCCCCGCGGCGTCGTTGGTGTGGAGGGTGGAGAAGACGAAGTGCCCGGTCAAGGCCGCTTGGATCGCGATGTTGGCGGTGTCGCCGTCGCGGATCTCGCCCACCATAATCACGTCCGGGTCCTGCCGGACGATGGAGCGCAGCCCTTCGGCGAACGTATATTTTTTCCCTTCCACCTGCGTCTGCACAATACCCTCAAGGTGGTACTCCACCGGGTCTTCAATGGTGATCACTTTTATCTCGGGGGTATGGATCTCGCGGAGAAATGAGTAGAGCGTCGTTGTCTTGCCGCTCCCCGTCGGGCCGGTGGTGAGGAGCATCCCGTTTGCCCTCCTGATCTCGGCCTCGAGCCGCGCGAGGAGCTTCGCGGGGATGCCAAGCTCGCGGAATGAAATCTTCGTCGTCTCAGGGTCGAGGATCCGGAGCACGATCGACTCGCCGTAGTTGCCGGGGATGAAAGAGGCACGGATCTCCACCTGCATCTCTCCGCGGGTGACGCTGAAGCGCCCGTCCTGCGCGCGGTCTGCGATATTCAGCTTCACGCCCGCAAGGAGCTTGATGCGCGAGTTGAGGAGACGGTAGGTCGCGGGGTCGAAGAAGTAAGCGTCGGTCAAGAGGCCGTCGATCCGGAGCCGCAGTTTGGTCCGCGCCTCCTCGGGTTCAAAATGGATGTCGGAGGCGCGAAGCCCTGCCGAGCTTGCAAAGAGCGCTTCTAGGATGCGCGAGATTCGGTCGAGTGATTTCTCCGCGGCCGCGGCGTCGAGCGCGCTCCGGAGCGCCGAGAGTTTGGTCGTCGCGCTCGCAAGCGCGGTGTAGGCCTCTTGCGGAATTTCAAAAACGCCGGCCCTCGATTCTGTTGCGAGCGAGAGGTCATGGTAGCGCCCGAGTGCCTTCTCCAAACTTTTCTTTGATACCAGAAATTGCTTCACGACAAAACCGCCCTGCTCCAGCTCTTTGAGGAGCGGCGCAAGCGCCGCGTTCCCCGGGTTATGCACCGCGAGCGAGAGATGCTTCGCGGTCCGGTCGAAGGGGACTGCCTCAGCCCTCTTCGCCTTCGCCTCATTCGTTGCCCGGAGCGCCTCGGCATCTATTTGCTTCAGCGAGAGGTCGGCATAGGGCATGCCATATTTCTCCGAGAGGATGCGCGCGACATCCTCCTCCTCACGCTCGCGCACGCCCGCGAGCGCCGCTTCCTCAGTTCTTGGGTCAAACGGGAGATCCATAGAGTTGCTGCCGCTTATGATAGCACCGTGATGTGGGGATAACGCCGATTGACAGCCTAAGCTACAGGAGTACGCTTCTGGGCAGACAGAGAAAGGAGGGTCCGCCCCATGAAGAATCTGTTTGTGGCAGCCATCGCTGCCCTCACCCTAGCCTTCGCAGCTCTTTTCGCCCCGACTTCGGCCGCTGCCCAAGGCTACGGGTCCTACGGATACGGATACGGGTACGGACAAGATCCGTATAGCTACGGCTATTCGTACCACCGCTCGCCTGAGTACCGCTATCCCGTCTGGGTCTGCGTCTACGATTATCGTCTTTGGACCCAGCGCCTGCAGCCGGAGCTCCGCTTCTACGATCGGCCTCTCGACTCGCAGTCCTGTTACGGGAACAACTATTACGACCCGTGGTTCTTCCGTTTCGATTTCGATCGCGATGATTTCGACCGCGACCGGGACCGTGACCACGACAACGATCGCGGCCATCACGATCGTGACGATCACGGCAATTGGGGCAATCGCAATCCCGGCAGCCATGACAATCACGGCGACCACGACCGGCACCCCGGACATCCCTAAGCACCGCTTGCGCGCCCCCTCCTCCGAGGGGGCGTTTTCTTTTACGCTACACTCCGTTATATGCAGAAGGTGGTGAAGGATCTGACAGAGCTTGAGAGCGAGGCGAAGCACCTGCTCGCGCGCCTCGCGCTGCGAGCCGACGGAGCAACCCTGATCACGCTCTCGGGTGAACTCGGAGCGGGGAAAACAGCGCTCGCGAAGGCCCTTGCGCGAGCCCTCGGGATTACCGAGGTAGTGAGTAGTCCGACGTTTGTCTTAGAAAAAATCTACCGCTTGCCCGCGGGCTCACCCTTCGCCCGCCTCGTACACATCGATGCATATCGGCTTGAATCCGGCGCCGAGCTCGCACCACTCGGGTTTGATGAAATCATGCAAGACCCCCACAGTCTCGTCATTCTTGAATGGCCGGAGCGCGTCGCGGACGCCCTCCCGCCTCCCGCACTCGCCATCTCACTTGTCGCCCTCCCCGACCACTCCCGCCAGGTTGAAATAGTGGCCGCTTGACAGAAAACACAGCGTCTGTTAGGTTACTGACGAATGTTCCGAGCGGCCGGATATGCCGCGTTCAAAAAAGGAAACATCGGCCATGCCGATCTATGGGATTCTAGTCGTGGCTCTCGCCCTTTCCGGCGCATTTCTCGCATTCCTTAGCGGCCGCCGATCAACAAGGACTGATAGTGATGGGAAGGAGCTAGGGACAGTGTCGTTAGTATTCAGCGCAGGCAGTCTCGCTACCGGGCTCTTCATGACTGTCATGGTTGGGGCCGGTCTGCCAGCGCCGGTAGACAGAAACTTCGGGATGTTTACCGCAGAAGTCGTCTACAAGATCGAAGCGACCACTCCGGTACCAGACGGCTTCGCCTATCTCATCAAGAAGGCGAACGACCCGGCAAGCAACGTCGTGCTCTACGAGTCAAGCACTCTGATCCCGGGCTGCTTCATGTACACTCCGGACGCTGACGTGCGCTTCACGCCGTCGTCCTTGTGCAAGCCCTGACAAACTCCTCTCGATGAACGCCGCGGAGGCAACTCCGCGGCTTTTTCTATATTTAAGAAGGCAGGTACAATAGGGGAGTGGAGAGGAAACGGCTGGTGCTTTTAGACGCGCACGCGATCATCCATCGCGCGTATCACGCGCTCCCGGAGTTCACCGGGCCCGAGGGGCAGCCCACCGGCGCTCTCTACGGCCTCGTCTCAATGTTACTTGGGATTATCACCGAGCTTAAGCCCGATTATCTCGCCGCCTGCTACGACCTCCCCGGCCCCACCATTCGCCACGAGGCGTACGAAGCCTACAAGGGCACGCGCGCCAAGACCGAGGACGCGCTCGTCGCACAATTAAAGAGTTCGCGCAAAGTCTTTGAAGCGTTTGCCATCCCCTGTTACGAGCGTGCCGGCTTCGAGGCCGATGACCTGCTCGGCACCATCGCCCTGAAGATGCGGAGCGAGAAAAATATAGACGTCGTCATCGCCTCGGGCGACATGGACACCCTCCAACTCGTGGCCGACCGCCGCGTGATGGTCTATACGCTGAAGCGGGGCTTGAGCGAGACTATTCTCTACGACGAGAAGGCGGTGGAGAAGCGCTTCGGCTTCCTGCCCGCCCTCATTCCCGACTACAAGGGGCTCCGCGGTGACCCTTCCGACAACATCAAGGGCGTGCCCGGAGTCGGCGAGAAGACCGCGAGCCAACTCGTCCAGAAGTTTGGCGCACTGGAGGGAATGTTTAAAAAATTAAAGAAGAGCGAGGAGCCGTTCGTCGCCGCTGGCATTAAGCCGCGGATGATCGCGCTCCTGAAGAAGCACGAGGAGGACGCGATTTTTTCGAAAATGCTCGCGACGATACGTACCGATGCGCCGATCGCGTTCGCGCTCCCCACGGAGCCCTGGCGCGCGGGCGTGGATGTGGAAAAGGTCGTGGCTTTGTGCGACGAGTTCGGGTTTCGTTCGTTACGAGCGCGAGTTCGGAATGTGCTCGGTGCAGGGGCGCAATTTGGTGGTTCCTCGGGTCCGCATGCCACAGAAGACCCAGACGAGGGCGCTGCGCCAAGGCAACCACACATTGCGCCCGCCCGCCTCGCTGAGGCAGCTGTGATGCTCTGGCTTATCTCATCAGAGTTCACCAATCCCTCGCTCGACGACATTCTTGCCTTCACCAGGCGCCGCACCTTCGACGAGGCATACGCAGAGCTCGCGATGCAGGTGAGCAAGCTCGGCCGCCTTCAAGACGTCTACGAGAAAATAGAGAAACCGCTCATTCCCGTCGTCCGCGCCATGGAACAGCATGGCGTGCTTATTGATCCCGCCGTGCTCGCGAAGCTTGCAAAGAATTACCGCACCGAGCTCGCCCTGCTTGAAAAGAAAATCTATACAGCCGCGGGGCACGAATTCAACGTCGGTTCGCCCAAGCAGCTCGCGACCGTGCTTTTTGATGAAATGCGCCTGACGCCGCAGAAGCAGAAGAAGACACCGGGCGGCGAGCGCTCTACGCGCGAGAGCGAACTCGTGAAGATTCGCGAGCTCCACCCCATCATCGCTGCGATTCTTGACTATCGCGAGTTGAAAAAGCTTCTCTCTACGTATATTGAAACCATCCCGCCCCTTCTTGACTCTGAGCATCGGCTGCATGCCGAGTTCCTCCAGACGGGCACCACCACCGGCCGCATGGCCTCCCAGAATCCAAACCTACAGAATATCCCGCTCCACTCCGAGCGCGGCAAGGCCATCCGCCACGCCTTCGTCGCGCCGCCCCACTTCACGCTCCTTGCGCTCGACTACTCGCAGATAGAACTGCGGCTCGCCGCGATTCTTTCGGGCGACGAGAAACTCTGCGAGATATTCCGCCACGGGCGCGACGTCCACACGGAGGTCGCGGCAATGGTCTTCGGCGTTTCTCACGAAAAAGTGGATGCCGATATGCGGCGCAAGGCGAAAGTGATCAACTTCGGCATCCTCTACGGCATGGGCGCGAACGCGCTCCGCGCTCAGCTCGGCTCCACTACCGCAGAGGCCCATCAATTTCTTGAAGACTATTTCAAAACCTTCAAGACACTCGCGGAGTATCTGGAGACAACACGCGGCTTCGCGCGTAAACACGGCTACACCGAAACCCTATTTGGCCGCCGCCGCCAGTTCCCCGAGATGAAATCGCCGCTCCCGTATGTGCGGGCGCAGGCGGAGCGAATGGCGATCAACGCACCCTTGCAGGGCACCCAAGCAGATATCATCAAGCTCGCAATGGTGCAGGTGGACAAAATGCTCGAGCGAGAAAACGCGTCGGCAGATGCACATCTTTTGCTTCAAGTGCACGACGAGCTTGTCTACGAGATCCACACCGCGCGCATCGCTGAGCTTAGCGCGCACATAAAAAAGATTATGGAGTCCGCGCTCAGGGCGGCTGAGACGCGCGGCGTGCTGATCCTTGCGGTGGGGAAGACAGGCCCCAACTGGGGCGACATGCAACCTCTATGATCTACCTTTTTTATGGCAGCGATAGCGAGAAAACGCGCCGGAAGGCATTTGAATGGGTGGAGAAGGCGAAAGCCAAGGAGCCCGACCTCGTGTATGTCCGGCTTGCGCGCGAAGAGATGAGCGCAGCGGCTCTCGAGGACGCCGCACTCTCGGGCGGGCTCTTTGTGAAGAGACTCTTGGTCTTGTTGGATGATCCTTTTCCTTCTAAACGCGCAAATGGCGAAGAAGAAGGCGAAGAGGCAGATGCTGCGTCAGCAGTTGAGGATCGGCTGGATATCCTGGCGAAGTCAGACAACGCCATCATTATCCTCGCGCCGAAACTTGCCTCCGCGAAGGCGAAGAAGATAATCGCGAAGGCCGCGAAGGCATATGAATGTAATGCCCCCCCGCGCGACGAAGTCGCGCGGGGCTTCAACAGCAACCTCGTTAACGCACTTGCCGCACGCGACCCGAAGAAGCTCTGGCTCGAGATTGCCCGCGCGCTTCGCGCGGGCGACGCCCCCGAACAGCTCCACGGGCTCCTCCACTGGAAGGCGCGCGACCTTATGGAAAGAGGAGGTCGCGCATGGACGCCGCAGGAGTCTCGCGCCCTCTCGCTCTCCCTCGTCTCGCTCCTTCAATCCTCCCGCCGCTCCGGACTCGGCCTCTCCGACTCCCTCGAGCGCTTCGCGCTTTCAATCTAGTCCGCCCACCAGGATTCGAACCTGGGACCGTCTCCTTAAAAGGGAGCTGCTCTACCGACTGAGCTATGGGCGGATGCTTCAAGGATATACCACAAAGACGCGCGCCGCGAAGCGGCGCGCGTTCTCTTAGTATGTGAACGCGTCGACGGTCTTTCCCTGTTTATCCAAGAGCTTGACCTCTTCGTGGCTCGCGCGCCACATCGAGTCAGTGCGGCCGAGGTAGATGCGCCAGGTATTTTCTTGGAAATCAGGGTCCTTTTGGTGCGCCTCTACGCAGCCGTTGTAGTTGAGGTATTGGATAAGGAAGCTCTGGCAGGCGCCCGAGAGTGAGACGGGCGGCGAGAGCACCGCCTGGCAGCGCGAGAGTTTGTTGGTGTAGTCGATGCAGGAACCATCGCGCAGATAACTTCCGCCATAAAGCGACATCAGCTCGTTGGAGGAGGTGGGACAGATCTGCGGCAGAGGCGGTGAGAACTGCTGGAACTGGCTGAAGTACCCGATGCATTTGTTCTCGCGGAAGGAGGCGCCGATGGGCGAGCGGCCTGATATCACTACGGCACCTTCGCCAGGCATGAGCACAATGTCTTGGACCGCGTTCACGATGCCTGATGTAGGCGTCTCGGTGCCGAGCGGTATCACGACCGCGTTTCCCGTCGCCTCACTCTCTATCGTCCAGCCGGAGAGGTCCACTGGGGTGTTCGCACCCGAGCCCACACGGATCTGCAGGTATTCGCTCTGGGTGTCACTCCCCGCGCCGGAGACGTAGCCGCCAAGCGTTACCTCGCCGCGATAGAGCGAAGGCGGGCCAAACGCAACGCCGCCAACGGAAGTGCCCGGGGCGTTGGGGGTATTGTCTGAATAAGAGTATGACGAGCCGCCTGAAGAGCCCGGGAGGGCGACGTTGTAGTTGCCGATGCTGAAGGGCGCCTGCGGCAGTGAGAGATAGCTGCCGCCGCCAAGCGCGCCCGGTTCGGCCAAGGTCGGGCCCGTGAAGGCGAGCGGGTGGGTCGGGCCGCCGGTCGCGACCCAGATAAGGAAGATGAAGACGAACACCCCGATGAAGAAGAACGCATCGTGCTGCATGAGCACAATAATAACAGGTTCGCGGTCGAGCTAAAAAGCGAGCGCTCCGGCCGCTAGGCCAATTCAACTCGCTTTTTATCTCGCCGCTTCGCCTGAAAGTTTTTTAAGTTCCTCGCGCACCACAGCCGCATCGCTCCAGGGAATCTTGGAACCCCTTGCTCCCATGATGAAGGGGTCGGTGCCTTTGCCGGTGATTAAAACCGCGTCGCCCGGGCGCGCAGCGCCCAGCGCCGCGCGTATGGCCTCTCGCCGATCCATTATGACGCGCGGCTTTCGCCGCATCCCGCGCGCCATCGACTCGACGATCGAAATCGGGTCTTCGTCGTAGGGGTCCTCGTTGGTGAGGATTACCTCCGCGCACCCCTCGTCCGCTATTTTCCCCATCTCAGGGCGCTTCCAAGTATCGCGCCCCCCGCCAGTGTTGCCGAGAACGCAAATCTTTCTTCGCGCGGGGAAGGCATCGTAGAGCGCCTTGAGCGAGTCCGGAGTGTGGGCGTAATCAACAATCGCGAGGAAGTCTTGCCCGGCTTCAACGCGCTCTACGCGGCCCGGCACAGGCGGCAGGCTCTTTAGTGCCGCCGCGGCGGTGCCGACCGGGACGCCGAAGGCTCCCCCGATCTTGATCGCCGCGAGCGCGTTGAGCGCGTTAAAAGTTCCCGGGAGCGGCACGGCAATCGAAACGCCCTCATACGCAAACGACTCCTGCCAATCGCCCTCAGTGAGGTTATAGAGTTCCTGCCTGCCAAACCCAAGCGCTTCGGAGACGGGAGCGGAGAGGAACGCGCGGCTTTCTGGGACGTCTTCATTTGCGACGAGCACCCGCCGCTTCTTGGGGGAGTGTACAAGGGCGTCGACGATAGCGCGCTTCGCGGCCACGTACTTCTCAAACGAGCCGTGGCTCTCGATGTGCTCGCGTTGGATGTTGGTAACGACAAGGCCATCAAGGTCGAGGAACCAGTGCCGGTGCTGGGGCACGCTCTCGGAGGTCACTTCGATCACGAGGTGCGTGCACCCCGCAAGAAGCGCTCTCCGCATGAACGCCTGCGCGAAACCGCGCCCCTGAAGCGTCATTTTATAGCGATTGGGTTCAGAATGTTCCTCGATCGCAAATCGGATCGTAGAAATAAGCGCGGTCTTGTGGCCGGCAGCGCGCAAGAGGGCGAAAAGCATCTCGGCCGTGGTCGACTTCCCCTTCGTGCCCGTGACACCGATCACCACGAGTCGCCGCGCGGGGAATCCGTAGGCAAGCGCCATCATAAATGTAAGCGCTCGGTGGTAGACGGGCCGGAGCGGACGAACAATGGATTCTGGGATTATTTTTTTAAGCAAACGCACGATCCCGTCGACGAACTCATACATAAATTTTGTCTATGGCTGCATTGAAAGCGCGGCTTTGAGCCTTGCTTCTTTGCCGGCCACTGAATCGGGAACAGCTTGGAGCGCGCGCCGCGCCTCGCGCTCGGTGTAGCCCAGGGCGACGAGCGTATCGAAGACCTCGCCATCAGCGCCGTCGCGCGCGCCGCCCTCCATCTTCTCTGAGAGTTCCACCAACATCTTCTCCGCCGTCTTCTTCCCGAGCCCGACGACCTTCGTGAGATACGCGAGGTCGCGCTTCGCGATCGCGCCCGCAAGCGCCGCGCGCGCCGCGCGGCGCAAGACCGAGAGTGCGGTCTTGGGGCCGACACCTGAGACGCTAAGCAATTTTTCAAAGAAATCGCGGTCGAGCGGGTCAAGGAAACCATAGAGCTCAAGACCATCCTGTTTCAGCGCCAGATGCGTCACAAGCGTCGCTTCCTTGCCGACCTGAAGACCCTTGGGCGAGGGGACGTATGCCTCAACACCGAAGCCCGCGACCTCCATCACCACGTTCGTGAGCCCGACCGAGAGCACCTTTCCGCGGATCTGCCGGATCATGCGGCTATCCTAGCACTTGCGTATCGGCAGCGCATACTCTAGATTGGGCGGACATGGCGATCACGAGTTCTGCGAAAAAAGCTATACGCGCATCGGCCCGCAAGCGCGTTTTTAATATGCGCCGCAAGAATGCGCTCGCCCACGCGACCAAGGCCTTCGCGCGGGCAGTTGCTGCCGGCAAGGCGAAGGAGGCGCAGGCGCTCCTCCCCGCCGCGTACCGGGCAATAGATAAGGCCGCGAAGCAGCATGTCGTCTCGAAGAACGCCGCTGCCCGCAAGAAGTCGCACCTCGCCCACGCGCTCAAGGACATTTCAAAATAGTCCTCTCGGCAGGAATCGAACCTGCATCAGCTCCTTCGGAGGGAGCCGTCCTATCCGTTGAACGACGAGAGGAGTAAATCAAGAGTAGAGAAGAATGCGGGTTTCGTAAAGGAAAGGGCGGCCAGTTCCCCAGCCGCCCCTCTGCCTCTTCGCCCCTTTCACAACTCACCTCGAGTCCCGATATGTAGGCCGATACGGTTCCCGATCGGGTGGATAACGAGCATAAGGAGCATAAACGCGAGCGTCGGCCCGATTCCTACCGAGCCCACGGTGAGGGAAGCGACGATAACGACACCGAAGACGAAGTCCGTCTGGTCAAACGGCCAGAAAGAGCCGCCCGGCGCGATCGTAATGGTTCAATACCTTGGAATCACCCCAAGGCATATGGCATACACCACCAACGCGAAACTTCCGGAGGTCAGAAAGAAAGCTCAAGAACTGTTAAGGCGCGGATGGAGCACCCGCAAAGTCGCCCGGCATCTGGGATA